>MNWS01000050.1 GCA_001872685.1 Fidelibacterota bacterium CG1_02_48_14 | reverse complement strand
GGCGCGTCCCTAATCAGAGTGTCCTTGATCCCGGGTGGTTGGTGCGCACTGTAAATTGACAATGACTTTAGACTTCCTCAGGTACGAATATTGTCATGATGATATATGCCAGAATGCCAAACCCCATTGATGTGAGTGTTGCCATCACAAAAAGGAGGCGGATGATATTACCATCAATGCCCATATAAGTTCCCAGCCCACCGCACACGCCGGTGATTCTGCGATCTGATTTACTCCGGTGTAATTTCTTCTCCGTCTTGAACCAGCCCGTAATAGATTCGCCGGCTTCCCGGTGATTCATTAGGAGATACAGGCCGAGGATAATGAGCGCTGCAGGCCAGAGTACACTGATCATGAGCCGCCCCAGGACATTAAAAATAGACCACACCGGATCAATGTGCCGGAGGAGCATTAAGCCACCGACTATGATCAGCAGTGCGCCCCAGAATCGGGAACTAAATAGCCGCCCACCGGAAGTGGTTGCAGCATCAGCGCCTTCCACCGCATCCTCCTGGTGTTCCGTAGAAGCGCTGGTTTCTTCGGCATCATCTTGGCGCGGAATGAGAAACATCGCAATGATATAGGCAATAAATCCGGTTCCACCGAACATCACCAGTAACATCCATAGAATTCGGATGATAACCGGATCAACCGTAAAATACTCGCCTATTCCACCACAGACGCCATCGAAAACCTTATTGGTTGATGACTTGTAAAGCTTTTGCATCGTATACTCCTCTTTGCGGATCAGTGAAGGGCTAATCTAAATTGAATCGTGAATAATTACAACGGCTCTCCATCAATCAATGGAACAAACCGCACCCAATCAATGAATTGCTGCGTGATTCCATTTTTGCCATTTTTTATGAGCATTAATTTCTGATCGTTCTTACCGATGGGCATAATCATTCGTCCATTGTTTTTCAATGACTTAACCAGCGGTTCGGGAATGCGGTTCGGGCTGGCCCAAACAATAATCGCATCGTACTGTTTCTCAATGGGCGGACCGGTCCAACCATTCCAATGCCACAGTTTATAGTTGGTCAGATTCAGGTGTTCCAACCGCTTTTGAGCAGCATCGAGTAAATTTTGATAGAACTCCAGACTATCCACCCAATGGACAATTGAGGCAAGCAACGCGGTTGAATATCCACTGCCGGTGCCAATTTCCAACACCTCGTCTGTTTTTTCCAATGCCAGAGTTTGCATCATCAATGCGATGATGAAGGGCTGTGAAATCGTCTGACCTGCACCAATTGACAAGGGAAAATCGCCGTAAGCCTCATCCTGGAATTCTTCCGGGACAAAGTGATGGCGTTGTATTTTCGTAAAGGCATTCAACACTGAGGGTGTTTCGATCTTGCGCCGCTTTAACTGCCGCCAAATCATTAGTTGGTTTTCGTCACTGCGGTTATTCATTTGCCCTGACCAGCCCAAACGACCCTCTTTCCCACCCCGTAAAAATTAAAATCCCGTGGTTAAGTTAACCGGACGATGGAATGCGCCCAACTCTTTGATTGTCTCTGAATTGCATGCAGAAGATTTTTTTAAATAAAAAATGCCCCGCGGTGAACGGAGCATTGTCTTTAATTTATCTGAGCGAGAGACGGGGTTCGAACCCGCGACATCCACGTTGGCAACGTGGTGCTCTACCAACTGAGCTACTCTCGCATCAAAAAGCGGCCTGAATATATAAGCATGACCTGCTGAAGCAAATCATTTTTAGTTGCCTTTTGCTGCTGTTTCAGCAGCGGCTTTTAGTTCGTTTACCATGAGCAAAATATCAGGATCATCAACCACATCATCAGAAAGTGCGACGGGAATAAACCAAAAATAATTTTTCGTTTCATCGAACAATGTCTCGCGCTGGTTTTTTTGCGCCGTGAGGGTGGCCAGTAGTTGCGTTTTCGCACCATCACCCTGGTAATATTCCTCAGTCGTCATCCCCTGCGGGACTGGTTTTGCCAATGACTCAATACGATCGTACGTGAAGCTCAGTTTGTTCTTCTCCGGTGAAAGATTTCGAATTGTTCCGACCTTATCCGTCCGTTTGACATGTAAAATACCGGCGTACTTTCCACGCGTCCCATTTTGAATCAAGGTCACCCCATTCGATTCAGTTTTGGGTTGGCTGCTCGTGCGGTATGCTCGGGAGGAGACCACAAAATCAGCGTCCTTCAACCCTGAAATGAAATTGGGAATCTGCCGATCCTCCAAACTCGCCAGGACGACGACCACATCGACATCAGGCTTTATTGCGTCAATCGCACTTTGGGCGGAGATCAACGGATCATTGAACGAGTAATCAGATTCTGCATTCGGATTGGGTAATGTCACTCCCACCAGACCGATTTTCAGATCAGGCGTCTCCATAACATAATAAGGCTCAAATGCAGGTTGACCTGTCTTCGATGAGATAATATTCGCGGAGATCATGGGGAATTTCGCCATGGATTGGATGTGGGAGAAAAATTCGGCACCCAAGGCTAAATCATTTGCACCGACATTCATCACTTTGCAATCCATGGTGTTATAGATTTGCGTGATGCCCTCAGCTATGATTTTGAGTTGCATTTCTTCTTTCGACGCTACACCCAACGCCCGAAAGAACGCGTCGCCGGCATCGACAAAATAGGTCGGTGATTCGTTACCGAATTTATGAATGATTTGAGCTTTCCTGGCAAGACCGCCAGTTGGATTGTGCTTTCACCCACAGGGATCGGTTTCGCCATGGTTGCCCGTGGAAAAAACGATCGTGAATTCACCTGACGATGGATTCGAATTTAGAATCTTGTCACCGGATTTAGCCCCAACCTGACCACATGCCCACAAAAATGTAAGGACAAAAAGCAGAAAAGCTGAATTGCGAGTCTTATTTACTGTTTTCATGTCCGCGAATTTATATTCTGAGCAAATGAAAGCCAGTGTCAATTTAATGCCACGCAAATGTATGATACCCGGTGGATCGGACCATGAATAAGCGTTTAACTTACGGATATTCAAGGTATTACCAGACGATACTGAATATCATTTTTCTTTTTCTGGTTTTCTCAACCGTGCTCCTGGCCGGTGATAAACGATGCCGCTTTTGTGGAAAACTCATTACCGGCTCGTACCTTGAGGTGCACGGATATTATTATCACCCGGAGCACTTTTTGTGCAACGCGTGTGAGAAGCCGATTCAGGGGGAGTTCAATAAAGATGGCGTAAGTTTCTATCATCCAACCTGCTTTATTGATGTAAAAGGTCTCAGGTGCGCCAGTTGCGATCAAATCATTACCGGAGAATATTTTGAGGCAAATGATAAGAAATATCATCCGACCTGCTACCGTGACAATATCCTTCCCCGTTGTGGTTGGTGTGACGAGCCGATTGAAGACAAATATTTCGACTCAGATGGAAAACAATATCATGACTGGTGCTACCGAGACCACATTTTGCCCAAATGCGATATTTGCGGCAAGCCTCTTGAGGAGCGCTATTTGGAAGATGCGTTCGGCAATAAATACCATTCTCAACATACGGCTGAATTCCCAACCTGTGACAACTGCGGCAGGTTAATCTCTGACAGAACCTCGCGATCGGGCGTTACCTATTCCGATGGTCGTCACATTTGCACGCTCTGCTTTCAATCGGCAATCAAAAACATTGACGCTTACTACCGGAGTTTTGACAAAGTCAATCAGGTGCTGGGGAAAATGGGTTTTCAGGTGGATCTATCCCAGGTGGACATCAAGCCAGTTGATCGCGATCAATTAAAATCCATCGCCGGCAGGGATTATACGGATCAATTGCGTGGCTATTGTAATACACGCACACAGTTCCTGAATGGCAATCTCACGGAGCGCAGCCACACCATTTACATTTTAAATGATGTGCCGGAGTTAACCATTGAGTCAACCATGGCGCATGAATTAATGCATATCTGGATCGTTCAAAACACTAAGATTGACCATCAAGCCATACTTGAGGAAGGCTCCTGTAACTACCTGAGCTACTTGTATTTATCAGAATATAACAATCCGGACAGTGCGTACTTAATCAGGCATTTAATGGAAAGTTCTGATCCTGTGTACGGAGAAGGATTCCGGAGAGTACGGGAGCGCTTCGGCCAGCGCCCCCTCAACATGCTATTCGATTATCTAAAAAATCATTCAACTCTTTGAACAGAGCCGTTCAATATCTTCCACTGATTTAGGTGTGTGGGTCAGATTCTCGTAACCATCTCTGGTAATGAGAATATCATCTTCAATCCGGATACCAATCCCTCTGAATTTTTCCGGTGCATCTGAGTTCAGGGGAATATATAACCCGGGTTCAACTGTGAACACCATGCCAGGCTCCAGAATCCGATCTTCGCCATTTTTACGATAATCTCCCCGGTCATGGACATCCATTCCCATCCAATGTCCCGTGCGATGCATGTAATATTTTTGATATTCACCACTCTCAATGAGATCCTCAGGTTTCCCGGTGAGTAGTCCAATTTTTACCATTCCATCCACCAATATTTCAACCGCCTGCTGGTGTAATGATTGAACTGTCACACCGGGTTTACAGCGTTCAATGATGGCGTTCTGACAATTTAAGACTTCCTCATACAATGCCTTCTGGGGTGAGGTGAATTTACCGTTGGCGGGGTAAGTACGCGTAATATCGGAGGCGTAATAGCCATACTCACAGGCCGCATCAATAAGAACCAGGTCGCCATCTTTAATTTGTTTGCGATTGGCAACGTAATGCAGAACGGTAGCGTTATCTCCGGTACCCACAATGCTGGTATAGGCCATCGCGGTAGCGCCCTGCTGAATACAATATCCCTCCAGAATTCCCTGGAGTTGATACTCAAGCATACCTGGTTGAATTGCCGCCATCACCTTCAGATGAGCTTCAGTGGAAATTTTATTCGCCTTCCTGAGCAATTCGATCTCATGAGCATCTTTTATCAACCGCATCTCATGGGTGAAAACGCCGATGGATTCGATACCCTTCGGACCTTCGCCGGTGCGTGCCACCAATCCCTGCGCCTGATGGAGCAACGCCATCATTTTATTGGCATGTTCAACATCGTGGGTCAGATTGGTATAAACACGATCTGCGTGTTTAATTCGGTCAACAACCACAGCTTCGAATTCATCAATGGCATAAACTTCATCAGCCCCGAAGGGATCTTTACTTCCAGCAACTCCCAGGCGTCTGCCCGTCCAGGTTTCCTTCGCTGGATCGCTTGGTAACACAAATAAAGTAAACGGTTTATCACCATTATTAGGATCCAGTATCATGGCGCTGCCCATCTCTGCATAACCCGTCAGGTAGTATAAATCAGAGTCCGGCCGGTAAGCATATTCCGAGTCAAACGAGCGGGTCTGGAGCGGGCTACCTTTGAGAACGGCTACGCTTTTCCCCAGGGCTTTCAATACTTTCGCCCGTCTGTCTGCATAAATCATCATTTCAGTGTTGGTCATACAATTCCCTTATTCTTTTCGAGTGGGCAAAAAATAGTTCACAACGGTTCCAGATAAAGGAAAAACAACAATCAGAGCGATTCAGTCTCAATGTTTTTACTTGGAAGCTGTATTGCACCCTTTAGATTTCGCCAATGACGTTACTTCGTGATGAAATTGATTGTGATTTTTGACCCATTTTGGGACTTCAGCCTGACCTGACCAAACTATTCGCGGTTATGGAAAGAGGCATTCTTCAAAATGACATTAACACAGAAAGAGAAATATTGACGAAGCTTCATTTATTCAACTTTGACACGCTAAACCAACCATCCTTCCAGGGAAATTCAATAAATGGCATTACTTAGACGCAAAACTCGCAAAATTAAAATCGGCAATATGTTCATCGGCGGCGATGCACCGATTTCCGTCCAATCCATGACCACCTCAAAAACTGAGGACATTCCGGCCACGCTGAAGGAGATCAAACGGTTGGAAGAAGCCGGCTGCCAGATCATTCGGGTCACGGTACCTAATGAAGAGGCCGCCCGGGCATTGAAAAACTACAAAGCAGAGATGACTGTCCCACTGGTGGCAGACATTCATTTCAACTATCGCATGGCATTAATGGCTGTTGACGCCGGGGTGGATAAAATTCGCATTAATCCCGGCAACATTGGGTCAAAAGCCCGGGTCAAGGAGGTTTTGGATGCCTGTAAGGATCGCGGAATCCCGATCCGAATCGGTGTGAATGCTGGTTCATTGGAAAAGGATTTGATTGAGAAGTATGGCTACCCTACCCCCGAAGCCATGGTGGAAAGCGCCCGGCGTCATATCGAAACGGCGGAAGATGCTGATTTCCATGACATGATCGTTTCACTCAAGGCTTCCAATGTTCCGCTGATGATCAACGCCTATACCCTATTCTCGGAGCAATTCGATTATCCGGTCCATCTCGGTGTTACCGAGGCCGGTCCAACCAAATCCGGGACGATAAAATCTTCAATTGGCATCGGCAGCATGCTTTCAAAAGGAATTGGGGACACCATTCGCGTCTCCCTCACCGACGATCCTGTCCAGGAGGTTAAAGTTGGTTTTGAAATTCTCAAATCCCTGGGTTTGGCTGCCAGAGGCGTCACCATCGTGGCCTGCCCCACCTGCGGACGGCTGGAGGTGGATTTGTTCAAGATCGCCGGCGAGGTTGAAGCAGCCCTGGAAAATTCCACCAAAAACCTCACCATCGCACTGATGGGCTGCGCCGTGAATGGTCCCGGCGAAGCTGCGGACGCTGACATTGGTTTTGCATTTGGCAAGGGTGGCGGACTACTTTACAGAAATGGAAAAAAAGTCGGCCGGATTCCTGAGGATGATGCCACACAGGTCGTATTAAGGGAAGTCGCTAACTGGGAACCTCCCACTCCCGATTGATGGAATATCCTCACCGGAGCAATTTGAAATTTATCAGCAAGGAGCTTTCAGCATGATCAGAATGCGCTATTTGATGTTTGTCCTGGTGAGCATGATACTCATGTCAGGCAACAGGTTGAACGCTCAAAACCCGGCCAATTTGAATCTGGGCAACGATCCCTCCAAATATGTGGGCTTTGCCCAATCCATTTACTGGTCTGCATTGTCCACGGAAGAGAAACAGACCTTTATTTTTGCGTATATCTCCAGTGCTTACGAAACCCGGAGTTTGGCCAACCAGATTTTCAAATCCAGCTCTCGGGAAAAGAAGAAATTCAATGATAAAATTGACTGGTACTTCCGGATCTGGGGCGACCTGCTGGATATGAAACAGGCCGGGGATATTTCCATTGATGAATTTATCGGCTGGATTGACCTGTTCTACTCCATTGATTTTAATCAGGATAAGCTCTTCAGCGAAGCACTGGCCTACGCGTACCGGAAGGTCAAGGGCGAAGACAAAGCGCTTTTGGAATTATTCCTGGGACGCTCGCTGGAATCCAGGGCCAAGCTCAGCGTAAATGAAGTGCTACAGCAGCAAACCATTAAAAAGCAGGTAGCCAAATCTGCCGCCCGGGATGTGATCATGGAATTCAATCACGTCATGCCGGAGACCCAAACGGCCGAGACACCGACCCCCATTGACGATTCACCGACCCCGCTGTCGGATATGGACACGCGCATCGTGAATATGGCGGTTGAAGTCGAATGCGTCAACCACAGCGCACCGGAAAAATTAATGGACCCGGTCTTTTTGCAGAATTTGGCTGAGAAATTTGGCTTTAAAACCGTTGATGAGTTCAACCGCGTTTTCGAAGGGGTGCAGCGCACCGACCGCTGGGAAAAACTCCACCGCCTGATCGTGGAGCAATCCTTTGATCAGGGGTGTATGTAGTTTTTGGACATTGGAAATTTGAGCTTTGAGCTTGGACATTCGACATTCGACAATCGACATTTGAAATTCATTATAGGTTATTTGAGCCTTGAGTTTTTTCATTCACGATTCTGGGCATGTCCAGTTATTCCGTCTGTCAGCGGTGCAAAAGTTTCACACTGATGCCAAGATTTCCGGCGATTTCAACCGCCAGTTTCCCTTTCTTCAGCAATAGCTCCTCCATCAGATTGTGGAGATCTCCTTTGATCAGGGGTGTATGTAGATTTCGGAACATGCCATTTTAAAACATCTCGTTTGTACTTCTGAATAATAGACGATATAAGATCTACAATAGGTATGAAATATCTCCTTAGGGGTGTGTTTTGCAGATAGTGGATGACTTATTCCATTATTGCGCTATGTGGTGAGAGTGATCTAGTTTTTCAACCAGAAACGAT
>MNWS01000255.1 GCA_001872685.1 Fidelibacterota bacterium CG1_02_48_14 | reverse complement strand
AGGGAAAATGGTCTTTGGATGAATGTGTTTTGAGTGCTGCATCCGGACAGGATTGCCCGAACCTTTTTTACACCAACTCTTTATTCCTAAACATCACAACTTTCCTTTAATTCCGTCTATGCCCCGTTTGTTACTCATCAATCCCTGGATCACCGATTTTGCTGCCTATGACCTTTGGCTCAAACCCCTGGGGTTGCTTTATATCGGTGCCTATTTGCGGGCAGCCGGATATGAGATTGATCTCATCGATTGCATGGACCGGAATCATCCGTCGGTTTCAGGCTTGATGAAGCCCGGCGACTCCAAACCCGACGGACGAGGTAAATTCTACAAAACCGAACTACCCAAACCGGAAAGTCTTCACCACATACCCCGGCGCTGGGGACGTTATGGCATTCCTGAGAAGGCGTTTGTCGAAGAATTGAGCCGACGCGAAAAACCCGATGCCGTGCTGGTCACGTCCGTGATGACCTACTGGTACCCCGGTGTTCAGATGGCCATTTCCCGCATCAAGTCACAGTGGCCAGAGGTGCCAGTCATTCTGGGTGGAAACTACGCCACGCTGTGCCCGGATCACGCTCGCCAAACCAGTGGCACCGATGTCGTCATTGCCGGTTACGGCGAAAAGATCGTTTTGGACGTCCTGCAAAATCGACTTGGTTTACATACCAGGTTTTCCGCCGTGCTGCCCGAGTTTTTGAATGGCGAATATCCGCTTCCCTGGGATCTCTATCCAAAACTGGATTATGCCATCATTCTTTCCGCTCGGGGCTGTCCCTACACCTGTTCGTTTTGTGCCACACACATTTTAAATCCGCGCTTTATTCAGCGACCATATCACGATGTTTTCGAAGAGATCAAGACTCTCCACGAAACGCGGGGCGTTCGACATTTTGCCTTTTACGACGACGCGTTGTTCATCAATCAACACAAGCACATTGAGCCGTTGCTGGATCTGATAATCGCGTCAGGCCTGGACCTGAATTTTCACTGTCCCAATGGCTTGTTTGCAAAATTGATCGATCAGAATCTGGCTGAATTAATGGTTACCGCCGGATTCAAAACCATTCGGTTGAGTTTGGAGTCCGCCAATGAAGCTCAGCGCCGGCGGATGTCCTTCAAGGTTTCCAATGCCGGATATATCCTGGCTCTGGATAATCTGGAAACTGCCGGATTTCCACGCCACCAGGTGGAGACGTATGTCATTATGGGATTGCCGGATCAATCACCGGAAGAGGTTCGCGACACGATAGAATTCGTTCATGATCACGGCGCTCGGGTGAGTTTGGCATCATTTACACCGATTCCGGGAACACGGGACTGGCAGGTCGCTGTGGAAAAACATGGTCTGGATCCAAACATTGATCCCTTGTTGCTGAACAACACCATTTATCCTTTGAAGAACGAGCTTTTTTCTGAAGCGATTTTTAATGACTTGCGCGCCTACGCAAAAAGGGGGAATGAACGGGTAAAAGCCTCAACGGCAAGTGCAGAATGAATTCTTCCGGAAGCGAGGATTATTTACGCAATCAGCGCAGCAGGACCAATCGTTCCAGAACCGAATGCTGACCTTGCGTGACCCGTACCAGATAAATGCCGGATGATACTTCCGCACCTGACCAGGTCCGGGCATTCCACAAAATTCTCTGAGTTCCGCTGCCCGCCGGAATTTCCCACTGCCTAAGTTGCTGTCCCTTTAAATTGTACAGCGTTACATCAGAGGGATCGGTTGAGGATCTTTGGATTATCAGCTTTGTGCTGGCATTGAAGGGATTGGGATAGGCGTGAAGCAATTGAAAGTCCGCCGGCGTGCCTGTTTCCGCAATCCCAGAAGCGGGATCATACTGGATGGTTACCGTACGCGTTATCGTCCCTGCGTTTGAATCATTGTTAAGAATATGCACCTCACCCGCATATTCCCCCGCGCCATTATCCGGCGCAATCGCCACGCCCAGTTGCGCCACGTCTTCCGGCGCAATGGTTAGCGGTGTGGTGGTAAAAATCGTTAACCAGCTTTCGTTCTCATTCACACTGACAATTTCTAAGTCCGCATCCCCGGCATTAGCCACAGTCAGCCAAACCGTATCTGAACGGGTCATGGTGTAAGTCATGGTTTGTGGCGCCACGGCAATTTGTGGTGCGGTTGAGACGGTGGCGGTTTCCACAAAACTGGAGATTCTATCCAAAAATTCCGGATGGTCAACGAACGGATTCCGGTTGTGCTGATATTGGTCAACGCCATTGTTGCGATCGATTTCTTTCTGGCTGACAGGGTCTTCCCAGAACCATTCGCGTAAATCTGCCTCCTGGTGAGCACCGAGGTAATTTTCACGGTTTCCATAACGCGTGACAAAATAAAATATCGCCCGTGCCGCATCACCTTTATGACCATCCCGGGGCTCGAACACGATTTCACTATAATTGTTTTGACCCAATTTCGACCCGCCATCCTGCCAGGTGATATTCTGCACCACATTTCCAAAGGCATAATTGCTGCGTCGGCTATTGGCGTCCATGTGAGTGGGGAACAGGTGGTTAATGTCGCCGCGCATGGGATTTTCTTCGTTGAAATAACTTTGCGGCCAGGTGTGTTCGCAATTGATCGGATCAGGGAAAGTACCTGTGCTACCATAGGGCCAATACTGGGTGAACCCTGTATATACACAGGTTAACGAGTCGTTATGGTTATCAATAAAGCCGTACATTTTGGCACGGCCGCCATTGTAACCCAGGTCGATTTTTCCGGGGAAAAGGTTGGGCATCACACTTTTTAGCTCTTCACCAAAAGTGTTGAATGTCAGGGCGTAATATGATTCTGCCCGGCCGTTTCCGGTCAATGGCATGACAATTGGGCGATCGCAGTTCAGGATTTCGGCAACCAAAAATTCCTGGTAGGCAATATTGGATGTGGGGGAGAATGTCACGCCAACGACGATTGAGTCCAGGGGAAAGAGCGTCGTTGTGGTCCACTGGGAAGGCTGAAAGACCGGTGACGTGGTTGTCGGAGCTACCGCCAGATCAAGGGTGTCTGTTGTGCCGTTGTAAATTACGAGAGTCTGCTGTGAATCACTTCCCAGATTGACATCGCCAAAACTAAACTGTGATGCATTGGTGGTGACATAGCCCGGTGAAAGGATATTTAAATCGGTGCGGAAAGGGACAATCGCCAGCAGGGGTAATGCCGCGGCACTTAAAACATATCCGACCCATATTTTTCGAAAATTTCGCATAACGCGACCTCTAGGATTTTGCTTTTTCATAAATCGCCAGCTTGTTGGCATGGTGAAATATATTGATGGTAGCATCCGGTTTTTCTGCCAGCCAGGTGTTTAGAATTTGCTGCGGATTTTCAATCGGTGTCAGGTGTGCCGCCGCTAATATTTCCGGTGCGATTTCACTTTTTATCGCCAGTGTTTTCAGCTTCTGGATCATGAGGGCGAATTTGTAGGCTTTATGTGCATAAAGTACATAGTCTTCTTCTATCGTTTTTAATACATCCGCCAGTGGTAAAACCAAACGATCATAGAAATTCTGTTTTGCTTTGGCTGTACCAATCCCGTTCTCACAAGCGGAGAAGAAGAGCACGCGACCATCTGTTTTCACACCGGCGGCAGTCAATTCCAGTGCACGTTGGGATGTGTATAAACTTTCGTCATCCGGAAACCCTCCCGGCGTGACGATGGCAATATCCGCCGGCTCTACAGTCTCCCCAAAATACCCATCAACCCGACGGAACATCTCTGGCAGTGTATTGAATATCTCACCAAACATCGCGTCCATGATCTGTCCCTCGTTTGTAATGAGGTGCACGGCATATACCGATCTGTCACCAACGATCAACCCCATCGCCTCAAGCTGATCAAGGGCCAGGGGATTGTTCTGGCGTTCGGGATCAGGATGAAGAGGGTGTCTTCCGAACGAGGATTTTGGATCCAAAGCCATGCTGTGATTATTTTCCACGGCACTAAAGTCGCAGCACCCTGGCAAAAAATGTTTGATCGGATTGGAATACCCCGCGAAATAATGGGGCTTCATGTCGGAGATAACGATGAAAATTTCTGCCCGGTCCAGCACCCGATTGTAGCGCACCTGTGTCCCTTGGGATGTTTGACCAGCGTGGATAAAGCCTGACCCATTGACATCGTGAACAAAACTTTCAATCGCGCGCAATCCAGCGCTTTTAGCCGCTTTTTCTGCAGTTTCAATAATGTCATCATTTCCCGGCGTTTTGGCTGCGTGGGTGCCGGTAGAGATGACTAAATCAACTGCTCTCGCTGTGGATAACTTGGGGAAAAGCGCTTTGAATATCTCTGCCCGGGGTGTTGGGCGGGTATAATCATCACAGAGAACCGTGACCCGCCGATTCGAAACAAGGTCCGTGTCTAAGCTCATTAATGCCTCAGACAATACCCGTTCGCCTGAGGTGGTTGGATCGCTGCTCGCGCAGCCAATTTCATTTAAAATATTTTTGCCGGGAATGAGAAGTGTAAGCGAAGCTCGCCCGTATGCCATTTTAATAGTAGCCATGGATTAATCTTAGAACAACACCGTACACCCGGTACCATTATCCCCAAAAATGGGATCACGCATGGTTGGATCGACGGATTTTGTAACGCGAAGCCAGATTGTCAATGGTCTGTCTGGTCACGCCTAGTGCTTCGGCAGCGGCAACTTTTTTCCACCCGTTCCGCTCGAGCGCCTGGAGAACCATCTCTTCTTTAATCTCTTCCAGGTCGTCAAAAGAGACCGGGATCGGAATCGCGGTACCCATTTTTTTGAATTCGCATCCCTGCAGCGTCCCCAGCGTAATGACCTGCTTATTCAGCGGTAAAGAGACGACCGCCGCTTCAATTAGATTTTCCAGATCACGGATATTTTCCTGATAATCCCGGTTTGTGAGTGCCCGCAGCGCTACGGCTGAAAAAGAAATATTGGGGCGGCGGTATTGTACACAAAGCGTTTCCAGCGCTTTTTGAGCCAGGATTGCGATGTCTTCCCGGCGATCTGCTAAGGGTACCAATTCAATCGTTGAATCTTTGAAAATGTCATAAAGCTCTGGTCTCAAATATCCCTGTTCCACCAACTGTACGGGATGGCGTCTTGTGGTGGCGATAATCCGCAGGTCGTACATGTCGGCAATACTGCCAAACTCCTTTTTCTCCAATAATTGTGTTAAGACCGTCTGTTGTTCGAAATCAAAATATTCAAGTCCCAATATGACAACGGTTCCGCCCTTGACCCGCGCCAGCCAATCTTTGTGGACCTGGAAGATTTTGTCGGGTACCATTTGTAAGAGCTGGTCTCTGATGATCATATCATGGTCATAGATTTTTAGTTGATGTAATGCCCGTGGGCCATTCTGGTGAATAAACCGCGCCATGAACTCTTTGCCTGTCCCGAGTTCGCCGGTGAGCAAAACCGGACGAGTGCTGTTTGAAAGGATTTCAGCCTGGCGAATAATTTTATGATACGCTGCCGAAGCACCAACGACCTCACGGATACTAAACCTGGTTTCAACGAGCTTCTTCAGGTGCCTGTTTTCCTGTTGTAACTCTTCTCGCTTGGAAAGGCTGGTGAAATAGTTCAGATAATTTGAAAGCACCATACCCACCAAATTGGCGATGGGCTGGACCAGACGGCGATCTTCCAGTGAGTAACTTTCGGCATTCATTTTTTCCCCGAGCATCACCAGGCCCATGCATCTGGTGCGATGGTACAGGGGCATCACAAATTCAACCCCCACCTCTTTTAACACCGACTCCATTTCTTCCGTAAGACCGGTCACCGGCACACAAAACCCTACCGGCAGTTCAAGTCCTCGCTTGTAAGCAACCTCACAATGATTTTTTTCAAGCTGCATGACCAAAAGCGCACCGCGACTAGCGGCGAGCACACCCATAAAAACCTGTTGAATCGTTTCGAAAGCCTCCTGGTAGGAGTCGGTTGTGAGTTCTAGATCCGCAAGCTCTTCCAGGCTGCGGTACAACAAAAACAGGCGGGGGTCACCGGGACTCATCGGTTCATCCCCCGGGCTTCAGCCTCGCTCACATAAACCGTGCAAAATGACAAGATTCCAGTCGCCTCCAGTGCACGGCGGACCGGCTCATCCAAATTTGTAAAGGCGATTTTTTTCAAGTCCTTGTTGCGTATATCCAAGATTTCAAAAAAGACTGCCACGAGTAGACTATTGGGCTCGCCATTGGAAAAATTCACAACAA
This sequence comes from Fidelibacterota bacterium CG1_02_48_14, assembly GCA_001872685.1. Classification (GTDB taxonomy): domain Bacteria; phylum Fidelibacterota; class UBA8477; order UBA8477; family UBA8477; genus UBA8477. The sequence continues at coordinate 1,430 of MNWS01000255.1, read as the reverse complement.
TGGGTGTCTCAATATCAGCATAATTCTCGAGGAGAATTTCACGGAGATGCTTAATGCCGCGCCGATCCAAATAACCGCCAATCCGCAGTACAATCACATCATCCAGTTTCACCAGGCTAAAGGGAAAATCCACCAATTTGAGGCCTCCATAAGTTCTTTGTTATCGCGATTCGAAAACCTGCTTTGGATGGAAAAATTTCCACCCGGTCGCACAGGGCCTTAATCACTTTAAAACCATTCCCGCGGAACGGTTTTCGGGGTTTATCCAGTTTTGGACCTGGAACCTGTCTACCATGGTCCTGGACTGTTATCATTAATCGGTCCTGGTGCAGTTCAAACTGCAAAAGCACCTGATTGTCGGCCGTCTTGCTATGTTCGATTGCATTTAATGTCATCTCACTCAGCGAAATGGAAACCGCTCGCCGATCTTGGTTTGACATGGCAATATCAGAGGTAAACGCCATAAACCGGCTGCGCACCTCGTCCTCAAATTGCTCTGAGAAGGAAACATTATAATTTCTGGCCTTGTTCTTTGGATTGAGGTAATGACCCATTCTTATTTACTTAAACCTTGATCCGCCGGAGATTTTCATTGAGAACATAACCTGACGATTCATCCCCGTGGAAAAATCCATTTTAGTTGGGTTGATGGTGTGAAATATTGCTGGAGAGCTCATACAGTCTCTTTTTCTCGGCATCTGACAATTGCTCATAACCAACCCGGTTTATTTTATCCAGCAACCGATCCAACTCACTCCGGGTGCGATCAGGATTGGGTACGGCACTATTTTCGACCTTGTGCCATCCCGAATTCTTCCCCTGTTGCTTTGGACGGGAGGAGGTTGGCTGGTCCCCCTCCTGTTCGAATCGAATGTTTTTTATTTTATCGATTATTCTGCTGAAATCTTGTTTCAGATTAAAATTGAGGTTCTGATAATTGCCGTGAAATCTCAAGTACAGCCAGGCAACCAATAGTCCGCCCAGATGGGTTAAATGACTCACACCATCCTGGTTGCCTACCGAAAGAAATGTGATGATACCCATGATCAGCATCAGGTATTTCACCTTCATCGGCATGATGAAATAGAGGTAAACTGTCCGATTGGGCCAGGTGAGCGCAAAGGCGAGCAAAATTCCGTAAATCGCACCGCTTGCGCCAATAATCACCGGTGCAAAACTTGCGCCCTGGGTCAACACGCCTATAAAATAGGGTACAACTGAAAATAGACCCGCGCCAATACCCGTGATAAAATAGAACCGGTAAAACTCACGCTGCCCCCACAACATTTCCAATTCTGTCCCAAACAACCACAAAATAAGCATGTTCATAAACAGGTGCATCGCCCCGCCATGCAGAAACATGTACGTGAATGGCTGCCAAACCATGAGCCGGGTCAGGACCAATTCTGGATTCAAGCCCAGGTAGTGAA
>MNWS01000156.1:7037-7730 GCA_001872685.1 Fidelibacterota bacterium CG1_02_48_14 | reverse complement strand
CACCACCAGCCCTTGCGGTGTGTCCACGGCAATTCCCAAATGAAAATATTTTTTCAAAATCAGGTTTTCACCGGTGGAATCCAGGGAGGCATTCGCGTCGGGAAATGCTTTCAATGCAGCAACAACAGCCTTCATGATAAATGGCAGGAGGGTGAGTTTTCCACTGTCTCCCGAATTTAAACTATTTTGCTCCTTGCGAAATGACTCCAACTCAGTGATGTCTGCTTCATCATATTGGGTAACATGCGGGACAGTCTGCCAGCTTTGTTGTAAAGTCTCACCCGTGATTCGCCTGATTTTGTTCAAGCCTATGCGCTCAATTTCACCCCATTGGGAAAAATCAATTTCCGGCATTTTGGGCTTGGAAATGCCCGTTAACAAGCCACTCTGTGCGCGTTGAACCTGCATCTTGATATAGGCATCAACATCCGGTTTTAAAATGCGACCTTTCGGACCAGTGCCCGTCACGCGATCCAGATCGACACCCAATTCACGACCAAATTTCCGGATAGCCGGACTCGCCAGGGGTGGCGCGGTTGAAATTGATTTCACAGGCGGTGCCGATGGCGGCGGGTCCTGAGGTGAGGCGGGTGCTTCAACTGTCGCAGTTTCCGGAACTTTCGGCTCCGAGTCAGTCGCTTCCGGTTCAGCCGTCGATTTTTCCGGAACCTCAGACTTCTTGGGTGGCTTCGA
>MNWS01000156.1:0-7007 GCA_001872685.1 Fidelibacterota bacterium CG1_02_48_14 | reverse complement strand
TTCCGGATTCACTTTCGAATCTTCCCCTTCAACGGCCTCAACTGTCACCAAAACGCTTCCGGGTTCAACTTCATCGCTGATCTTTACCAGCACCTTTTTCACAATACCAGTCGTTGTTGAGGGAATTTCCATGGAAGCCTTTTCGGTTTCCGCCACCAGTATCACATCATCTTTTTTGATATGATCACCGGGTTTGACCCGCACTTCGCTTACCTCCACGCTGTGAATACCTTCCCCAAGTTCCTGTAGTAAAACCTCTTTAATCACGAATGATCCTCCCTCCTGCAAATTTGTCCGAATGACATTTTCACAGCTCTGTTTTCCAAATTTTTACCGGGTCGCCGGATTTAAGCTGTCCGGATTCAGACCATATTTTTTAATGGCATCGCTTACTACTTTTTTCGGAATGGTACCTTCCATCGCTAACTCATATAGCGCGGCAATGGTGATGGAATGACGATCCACCTCAAAAAAATCACGCAAACTTTCACGGGTTTCGCTTCTGCCAAAACCATCTGTGCCGAGCACCGCATAGCTGCGAGGCATCCAGGGCGAAATTTGATCGGCAAACATTTTCACATAGTCCGATGCGGCGACGATGGGACCCTGGCGAGGTTCGAGCATTTCCGTCACATAGGCTTTTTTCTGCTTTTTACCCGGGTGCAAACGATTCCAGCGCTTCTTGTTGCAGGCATCTCTGCGCAACTCCGTAAAACTGGTCACGCTCCACACGTCGGCATTCACACCCCAATCATCCCGAAGGATTAGTGCCGCCGCCTCAACCTCTCTGGAGATGGCGCCACTACCCAATAACTGCACGGTTGGCTTATCCGGAGCATCTCCCGCATGACGGAGATACATGCCTTTTATGATGCCCGCTTCTGAACCTTTCGGCATTTCCGGATGGGGATAATTTTCGTTTTCAAGCGAGAGGTAATAGAATATTTGTTCGTCATCCTCGTACATCCGACGCAATCCATCCTGAATAATAACAGCAACTTCGTAGGCATATCCCGGATCATAAGATTTCAGATTTGGAATCGTTGATGCAAGGAGTAAACTGTGACCGTCCTGATGTTGCAGGCCTTCACCAGCCAGGGTCGTTCTGCCGGATGTCGCCCCCAACAAAAATCCTTTCACCCGCATATCGCCGCCAGCCCAGAAAAGATCGCCCACACGCTGGAACCCAAACATGGAATAAAAAATATAGAATGGTATCATCGTTTTGCCGTGGGTGCTGTAGGACATGCCCGCTGCCAGGAATGATGAGGTAGCGCCAGCTTCGGTAATGCCCTCCTCCAAAATCTGACCCTTGACATCCTCGCGATAATACAAAAACTGGTCTGAGTCAACCGGGTCATACAATTGACCAGCATGTGAATAAATGCCCAACTGTCGGAACAGCGGATCCATTCCAAAGGTGCGTGCCTCATCCGGAATGATGGGGACGATGCGGTCACTGATGTTTTTATCCTTCAGCATGATGGTTAACATGCGGACAAATACCATCGTCGTCGAAACTTCGCGGTCGCCGGTACCTTCTAAAATGGATTTGAAGTAGCTGAGTGCGGGGATTTTCAATTTCTCGAGAGTGGTTGATCTGGCCGGCAGCGGTCCACCCTGGGCTTTTCGTCGCGCCTGAATGTAACGCATCTCTTCGCTATCCGGTGCTGGCTTGTAAAATGGGGTCTGGGAAATATCTTCGTCCGAAATAGGGATCGCAAAACGGTCCCGGAAATGTCTCAATTCATCATCATTCAGTTTCTTCTGCTGATGAGAAATGTTACGCCCTTCCCCGGCTTCACCCAGTCCATAACCTTTGACCGTGCTTGCCAGAACCACCGTCGGTTGTCCCTGATGCTCCACTGCTTCTGCATAGGCCGAATAGACTTTGGCAGGATCGTGTCCCCCACGTTTCAGTTTATACAGGTCCTCATCGGTCATGTGTGCCACGAGTTCTTTCAATTCCGGATACTTCCCAAAGAAATGCTCCCGGATATAAGCGCCCCCTTCAACGACATATTTCAACGAATCGCCATCCACAATTTCTTCCATCCGTCGTGCCAGCAAACCTGAGTGGTCATTTTCAAGCAGTGCGTCCCATTCGGATCCCCAGACCACTTTGATGACATTCCAGCCAGCTCCCCGGAATGCGCCTTCGAGTTCCTGGACAATTTTAGCGTTGCCCCGGACTGGACCATCCAGACGCTGCAAATTGCAGTTGATGACAAAAATCAGGTTATCCAGGTGTTCGCGTGAGGCAAGCGTAATTGCGCCCAATGATTCGGGTTCGTCCATCTCCCCGTCACCCAGAAACGCCCACACTTTCCGCCCTTTGTCCGTCATGAGTCCACGGTCGTACATGTACTTCATGAATCGCGCCTGGTAAATCGCCTGAATCGGTCCAAGCCCCATGGACACCGTAGCAAATTGCCAGAAATCCGGCATGAGCCATGGATGTGGGTAGCTGGAAAGTCCGCCGCCTTCGGCTAATTCCCTGCGAAAATTGTGCAGTTGCTCTTCCGGAAATCGTCCCTCCAGGAAAGCGCGTGCATAAATGCCTGGTGAAGCGTGTCCCTGGAAGAAAATGAGATCGCCTTCATAATCATCCGTGCGCCCTCGGAAAAAATGGTTAAAACCCACTTCGTACAGCGTGGCTGCAGATGCGTAGGTGGAAATGTGACCCCCAAGCCCGGGGTTATTGCGGTTGGCTTTCACAACCATCGCCATGGCATTCCAGCGAATGATTGATTTAATGCGGCGTTCAATGGAACGGTCACCGGGGTAATTCTTTTGTTGGGAAACCGGGATGGTATTCAAATAGTTAGTGTTGGGACTATAGGGCATCCGCACGCCATTGCGACGCGCATACTCATGTAATTTCTCCAACAAGAAGTGAGTCCGCTCAACACCGCTATTTGCCAGAACCGCATCCAGCGATTCAATCCATTCCTGGGTCTCGGCCGGATCTATGTCTTTAATTTTGTCGTAATCGTAAAACATTTTGCAAACACCTCATACGCTGTTTGTGTCATTTAATAAGTGTGATTTTTGATGAATTTATGTTTAAACAAAGTTCGATGAATTTTTGATTTCTAATGGGAATTGGTCTCCCGGGGCGTGCCGCTACCTTGTTCCTTTTTATCATTCGGGTGGGTTGTAACCACATCTTCTGCACGCTTTCGTTACCCCCATAAATCCAGGCGACTAGTATAATATGAAAACCAATCTCAGGTAGAAAAACTTTCAAAGCCACCCGGCGGTTCAAAAGTAAATCCTGACCCGGCTAATCGGAATCCCACATCACAATAATCGTCCTGATAAACATCTGATTTCACTCGAATATCTAACGGTTTGGTCGTCAGAATTCAAAATCAATTGCATTCACTTGGCAGTCTGATATATTTGCCTCCAATGAGTTTCGATTTATCACAAATATTGCAAGACTGGCCTTATGATCAACGGCGTTTAACCGCGAGGAAATTTCTCGGTGACGACGGCATCCTAAAGATCCAAATGCGGGTTGATTTGGGAATTCTCCAGATGAATTATGAGGGTCGCCCGGATGGCACAAAGCCAAAAAAGTCAACATCATGGTTGGATTACTTCCGCAAGATTTTAAAGCGCGAAAAAATGCTCGTATTAGCGGACGAAGATGTGCAACAGTTGCGAATGGAAGCCATACAGTACTACCATCGCTATTTGAGTTTGTACCAATTAAAGGATTTTCCGGGAGTCATTCGGGATACGCGCCATAATTTGGAAATCATGAAAATGATCGCCCAGTATGGTAGCGAGGAAGACCTGTTTTCGGTCCAGCAATATCGCCCCCATGTCCTCATGATGCATAGCAGCGCAAAGGCGGAATTACAGTTGGGTCGGAATCAGCGCAAGGCCGCATTGGCCACCGTTCACCAGGGGATTAAACAGATCAAACGGTTCTACGGTGATGTGTTTGATCTGGATCAGCCCGAAGCAAGTCCGGAAATCATGGCCCTGCGTGAATTGCAGCATCGGATTACTGATGACAGTATCCCCGATCCACCGGAGAAACAGGTTGATCTGGAAGAAAACCTTGAACTCGCCGTGTACTCGGAAAATTTTGAACTGGCAGCACGTCTCAGGGATGAACTGAACCAGCTTAAAGATCATTAAATCGCTGTTTTCTCTTACCGTTTTTTCCTTAATATTCACCCGCTCTCAATAAAAATTCATACAAGGGTAAAACCTGCCGGGGACTTATGAAACAAATTTTCCGACGCATCCGATTCATATCAAGCTCGCTGTTCGTATTATCATTATTGAATTGTGGTAGTCCGCAGATTATCGTTGATACCGCAAAATTAGATCAGGCTTACATCCCGTTGCTCTTTATGACGGGTCAACCCGAAACCACCCAGCTCCAGGCCATTCAGCTTTTTGACCGGTTCATCCGGCGCTGGCACCTGTTCTACGGGCACTACCAGGCCGCAAATCAGATCAATCCGGCATGGGGAAATGGTCTGGATTCGGTGAACATAACCATCCGTGCGGTTGAAGACTCTCTCCTTGAGCAGAGTGATCTCGCCACCATTCACAAAATGTTGGAAACCGTCCGACTCGATCTGATGACACTCCGGCGGAATAACCAGATTGGCTACGCGCTGGATGAACTGACTGCATTCCATGAAATAATGGAGCCCATGGCCGCTGCGGCTGGACAGATGCACGCTGATTCTGCTAAAGCCGAGCAATTCGTCCAACCGATTTTGAATCATCTTGAGGCTGCTCAAAAGCAGTGGTTGCGTGTTCAGATGGTAAAATTCGACCCGGTTTTATTTAATTTGGACGAAACAGACCTGGAAGCGTTCATTAGCGGAAAATCTGACCTTCAGAATCAATTGAACCTGCTGGAGCGGGCGGTTGTCACGCATGACACACCCCAAATTGCCGCAACGGCAAAAGCGTTGAAGCCCCAGTTTGTGAAAATCTATCTGTTGTTTGGTGATTTTGGCGGATCTAACCAGAATTAATGTCTTTAGTAAATACTTCTCGCGGTAGTTCTTTAATTTTCCACTGAAAATAGGGATCGGTAAGCGTTCAAATTCACGATGGGTGGTTTGAATAAATCCTGTAGCACCAACCCCACGGCACCCAATACACCGGCTCTGTTTTTCAAACTTCCAGCCAATATTTGAACCTCCTGGGCAGGCATCATGAGGGCATCTTCCCGGGCTCGGGCAATTGCTTTCTCAAGTACGATCCCACAACTGTCCATCACCGGACCGCCCAAAACCACCATTTCAGGATTAAGAAAATTGACCATACTGATGAGTAACATCCCCAAAAGTGTTCCGAACTCTGAAAGTGCGGCTGCTGCCAGCGCATCACCCTCCAGGGCAACTTCAGAAATCAGCGCTAAATCCAGCTTTTTTCCCTGTAGTTTTGAGGAAACGTGGTTGGTTTCCAAATGCCGCTGCAATGCTGACACCAGGTAGCGATTGTTCAAAATTTCGCCGTACCGAATTTGGTGAGCATATAGAATTGGAAAATTCTTCGCGTTGAACTCCGACCCGCCGATCTCATTGTACCCAATCTCACCAGCGGAGCTCGAAAAGCCGCGATAGAGTTCGCCGTTAATGACCAATCCGGCGCCGATGCCTTCGCCCAGCCAGATGTAAACCAGATTGTTCGTTTCGATTCCGGCGCCCCAGTGAAATTCACCCAATGTCGTGGTTTTCACATCATTTTCAACATAGACACGGGTATCGAGTATGCCTTCCAGGTGCGTTTTAATCGGAAAACCAACCCAGGATTTGAGTGAATCGGCGTATCTCAAACTACCTTTCTGATAATCAACCAACCCCGGCAGCGCCACACCCAATCCGAGAATGCGGTCCATTTTTGATTCGTCATCAAACAGTTTTTCAATGGCTTTCACAATTCGGCGTAAAATGTTATCCGGATTGGTGTTGTCTTTGTAACTGATTGATCGCTGAGCCACCGTTTCAGCATTCATGTTGGTGATCAGAATACTGGCATAATTAAGGTGAATTTCTACTCCGATAGCATACCATGCGTTCGCATTAAATTCCAACATGATTGGACGGCGACCCCCTCGGTCAGTCGAGTCACCTTTTCCGATTTCGAAAATAATTTCGGTCTCGATCAGCCTGGCAACGATGCCACCGATGATAACTTTTGACAATCCCATGACGCGTGCAACTTCAGAACGGGAAATGGGACCCCGGTCTCGAATGATTCTTAACACACTGATTTCATTGATCTGACGAACGAAATGGAAATTATTTTTCTTCATATTACCTCAACCTGATTTTGTCACCAATTGGCTAAGGGCAAGTTAATTAATATTTTTTACAAATTCCACTGGTTTTAACCGTTGGCTTTGCGAAATTCCAATCCGGGGCTATACTATTGGGCACACACGGGAGTAAATCATGCATCAAACAGTCGTCATTTTTGAACCATCGGATGTGTCAAATTTTGGACCCCTGGTCATGTTGCGACATCTGGCTGATTTGCCATACGGCATTTACTCAAATTGGGAACGCGCCAAACTGGTTTTACCGGATAAGGATGTGAGAATCTGGGGACGCCCACTCCTACAGTATGTCAATGCCGAGACGCACCCTGACACCAGTATTAATGAGAAATGTGAATCGGGGTATTTCCTTCATGCGGGTGTTCCGGCCTGGCATTATCCAAAACTTCTTGCGCTCCTGGATAATGTCAAAACCCTCACTTTCGCCGGTGAGATCATCGCCGCCAGAACCGATTCTCCGGTCACATGCGAACCCGCTTTTTTTGGTTCACTAAAAGCGCTGCCAACCACTGAGGTTGATGAATTTTTCTCGGATATTCCCCGCTATTACTGGGAGGTAAATGATCTCCGTGAAGCCGCGCTCGAATTTGATCTGACCTTATGGACTCGCGAAAATACAGAAGATCAGGATTTCGATCCGCTGCTACCAATGAATGTCCCCAATGCGATACATATTCATCATACC
>MNWS01000030.1:7159-7888 GCA_001872685.1 Fidelibacterota bacterium CG1_02_48_14 | reverse complement strand
GGGAAATCACACTCGGGCAAAACCTAAATATTTTCGCAATTACCACCAATTGAATTCAGTGAGACTATAATTTCAGAAGCAAAGCGAAATGAAATTATACAGTCGAACTAATCCCGAAAGCGAAGCTATTCGGGATCTCATGGGTAATATTCCCCGCCCCTGGGGGCGATACGAATAAATTTCAACCATACCGATTGATACCCCGCCGCTTGCGACGGGGAGCGTCATTTAATAATCGGATAGCATCGAGCTTAATCGTCGTGCTCGTCTTCAATCTCTGAACCGATTTCAGCGTTTTCATCAAGGTTAATATCTGCCGCTGCCTGAACCGCCCAGTCCTTCAAAATATTTTTATCGGTTTCACTCAATTTGGATTTTGGATGAAGGGGGACATAAAACCAGAGCGGCATTTCGCCTTCATCAATTTCATCATACAGATCGTCAAAAATATCAGCCAGGCGGTCAGCATCATATTGATTCCAGGTTGTGAAATTCACATGTCGTCTTCCCTCCATTACATCCTTCGCGACCAACCAGGATACAGGTGCGATATAGGAATAGAATGGCCAGGTGGTGTTATTGGAATGGCAATCATAGCAAGATCTCTCAAGTATGGCCTGGACTTCAGCCGGTGCTTTAATCTCAATTTCGGCAGGTGGATTCGTCCGTGAAGCTGGTATGAATTGAATGAGTATGAACAGGGCAACCACAGCGAATAAAATTCGTGTT
>MNWS01000030.1:0-7134 GCA_001872685.1 Fidelibacterota bacterium CG1_02_48_14 | reverse complement strand
GATTTTTTGGTTGGGTTTGGTTCAGCCAGGAATATCCTGATTATTCATTTCGTCGAAACTTAGACCGGCTACGTCATTCCTCAAATTAATTTGTCAATAATGATCATTTTTAAAAATAGAAATCCCACTCAGGTGAGCAGGACTTCTACATATAAGCTAAAAAATATTATGATGTTACATGAATTTTACGCGATTATCAATGACCTCTGCTTTGGCTTTCAATGCAGCCAGATATTCGTTCCAGACTTCGGTCTGGCGCGTTGCCAGGGCCTTGTCATATAGGGATTTTCGCATGGAATCAAAGCGTACCGGGTCAAAATCACCACGGGAATTGAGCTTCACAATCACATACCCACGACTGACTTCCTGCGGTGGTAGAAGCGCACCCAAATCGGCTGTGCGCAAAGAGCCCCAGATTTGTGCAAACTTGCCAACACCGGGAATTGCCTTATCAGCCGTTAAGTTCGTCGGTTTGTCATAGGTCAGACCAGCCCGCATTCCGGAAACCGCTTTTAAGTCGGAAGTTGCGTCTAGCGTACCAAAAACCGAATCGGCCAGCACTTGCGCCAATTCCATTTTTTTGTCATTCATCAATTTGCGTTTGATGCTGGCTTTCACCTCTTCCAGAGGGCGCGGACCAGGTGGAACAATCGAGGTGAGTTGGAAAACAGCCATGTAGGTATCAGAACTCAGGACATCGCTGATTTTACCGGGCTCATTACGAAATGCGTAAGAAATCGCTGGTTGGAAGGAACCCAAACCGGTAATGAAGCTGTCTGTCGTTTTCAGAGGTTGAGTCTCATTAAGTTGCACTTTCAGCGAATCTGCGGCTTCCTGCATTCCAATTTCTTCCGCTAAAAATTTCAATTGATAGAGGCTCTGTCGGACCAGCTCCCGCGTTGATTCACTAGGCGTAATGCGCAGCAGGATGTGACTAGCGCTCACCTCACGTCCGTCTTTAATTTTGCGGGTGCTGTCAACTTTAATCAGATGATAACCAAAACGAGTGAGTACCGGCCCGACAAGTTCACCTTTTTTAGCGCTAAAAGCAGCCTCTTCGAAGGGGGGAACCATACGACCTTTACCAAACCAGCCTAATGAACCACCATTTGAAGCTGAGGGATCGTCTGAGTTCAGTTGAGCAACCTCACCAAAATTACGACCATTTTTAATCTGAGACTTCAATTCTACCAGCCGGTCAAATGTCAACTGAGTATCCTGCTTGGAAGGCACCAATTGCTGCGATGAGTACTTTAAAATCCGACCCTCAGTCTGGAGATAATCCTCATGATGGGTGTCGTAATAATTGCTGATTTCAGCATCGGAAGTTTCCACCTGATCATCTGGCCACAACGTATTGCGTACAAAAATAGTTTCCAGACCATATGGAATCGTCTGTTGCTCGAAAGTGGTTCGCAGTTCGGCATCAGAAATATTGGCGGTTGCGTAGATTTCCTGCTGCAATTTTTCGATCGGGATGATATTCCGGAGCTGACCTTCCATCGCCACAAAAAAATTAGCTGCATCCGGACTCTGAAGCGCTTGCTGGTACTGCTCCTGGTCGAAGGTGCCCTGGTCATTCGTAAAATATTGCCGGATGATGGGGTGAATATTTTCAGTCCCATAATATTTGATCTCTTCAGGTGTGGCTTTAAGTCCTCGTTTTTCGACCTGTTGCCGAATCAGAACCTGGGATACCAACGCATCCCAAACCTGTCCCTGTAATTGATTCAACTGTTGTTCGGAAGGTTCTTGGCCACTTCGTTCGCGATAACTCTTTTGTTCACGATCAATGGCTCGCATGAACTGTTCGTAGGTGATCTCCTCGCCATTCACAATCGTGAAGGCATTGGGCTTTTTGCCTGACAGCAGGTCAGTGATGTCAGCACCACCTACCAGTCCACCAATACTCATCGTGGCGACAAACACTACCACTAAGAAACCCAGAACGAGCTTCATATTCGCCCGCATTTGATTCATCATGCCCATGGAATATCTAACCTCCCTATAAAACTAAAAAAAACATTGTAAACCGCATGGAAAAAAGCCGCAAAATATAGGTTTCCAACCCCCCTGGCGCAACAGAACTTCCCAGGGCTTGTAGGAACACATCCAACGTGACAGAAGCATGATGGAAAAGCGATTAAAATTGTCGCGGTTACTCCTGGAAACCCTATATTCGTCACAGGCTCAGAATGAAAGCGACCTATCCTTATGAGACATATTAATGATACTTCAGGCAGTATATGTGTCGTATAAACAAGTATATGCGTTCAGCCAGAGCGATCAGAACTTCCAAAAACCAAACAAGAAAATCGAACATGATTGATTCATACACCAACAGACTGATTCATGAAACCAGCCCATACTTAAAACAACATGCTCATAATCCGGTTGAATGGTACGCCTGGGGTGAAACGGCTTTCCACCGGGCTACACAGGAAGACAAACCCATATTTCTCTCCATTGGGTATTCAACCTGCCACTGGTGTCACGTGATGGCACATGAGAGCTTTGAAGATTCATCGATCGCAGATTATTTGAACAGACATTTCATCAGTATCAAAGTTGATCGAGAGGAGCGACCGGACATTGATCAAATTTACATGTCGGTGTGTCAATCCATGACCGGGAGTGGTGGCTGGCCTTTGACAATTGTTATGACACCCGAAAAGAAACCCTTCTTCGCAGGGACCTACTTTCCAAATGAATCCCGTGGGGGTCGCATCGGACTTCAGGATTTGTTAGTTCGGATTCATGAAGTTTGGGTGAACCAACGCGCTGAAATTGATCAGACCACAACGGAGATTGTCAATTCTCTGCGACTGGCTCAAAGTTCAGCCCCGGGACCGGCGCTTTCAATTGAGATGGCCGGAGTGGCTGCAACCGAAATGGCAGACCATTTTGACCCTGAATTCGGCGGATTTCGTGAAGCTCCAAAATTTCCTGGTCCGCACAATCTTCTCTTCCTCCTTCAGCATACGCATTTGACGGGTGACCCGACCTTTCAGGCGATGGCATTAAAAACATTGACAGAAATGCGATTGGGAGGATTGTATGATCAGGTGGGTGGTGGATTTCATCGCTACAGTACCGATCGCAAATGGCACCTTCCTCATTTTGAGAAGATGCTTTATGACCAGGCATTACTGCTCATGGCTTATGCCGATGCGTACTCGATTTCAGGAGATGATCTATACCGCCGAACCATCGTTGACACCATCTCGTATATCACGCGTGACCTTGGGGCAGAATCAGGCGGTTTTTACTCGGCTGAAGATGCCGACAGCGATGGCGGGGAGGGGAAATTTTATACCTGGACAACAGCTGAAATTTCTCAAATCGTCACCCCTGAACGTTTTCGTCAGTTACGTGACGATTTCAGTCTCGCCGATTCCGGCAACTTTTTGGATGAACACGCGCACCACTCAACCGGTTTGAATATTCTGCATCTGGCGACCACTCCCGAGAAACTGGCTGATCGTTTTCATATTTCAACTGAGCAGTGGTGGGAAGACTGGAATCGAGATCGGGATGCGTTGCGACAAGCTCGCGAAAAACGAGTTCGTCCAGGGCTGGATAACAAAATACTTACTGACTGGAATGGACTTACCATCGCGGCATTGTCAAAAGCGGCACGCGCACTCGAAAATCCGGAGTATGCCACTCTTGCCAGACTGGCAGCCGATTTCGTGCTGGAAAATCTGCGCACTGAGAATGGCACATTGGAACATCGCCACACTAAGGGGAATGACAGAATCCCGGGATTTCTGGACGATTATAGTGATTTAATTTGGGGTCTCAGGGAATTGTACGAGACCATTTTTGACCCGTACTATTTGGCGGCTGCGATTGAACTGCAAAAAGTTCAAAATCGCCTGTTCTGGGACCAAACCAATGGTGGGTATTTTTTAACTTCCAACGAAGGTGAAACACTCATCACACGACAGAAAGAAGTTTATGATGGCGCACGTCCGTCCGGGAATTCTGTTAGCGCTGCCAACCTGTTTTATTTAGCCAGAATGACCGGAAATTCTGAATGGGAAGCCATGGTCGGGAAAATTGGGGCAGCGTTCTCGGCGCAAGTGCGGCGAGTACCGTCAGCATTTTCCGGGCTGTTGAGTGCAATTGCGGTCAGTCAAAGTGAGTTTCAAGAGATTGTAGTTGTCGGTGATCCCAATAATTCCGAAACCAGGCAAATGTTGCGAGAAGTCCAAAGGGGTTATGACCCGTGCAAGGTGATCCTATTTAAGGATCCGAAAGATCAGAAAATGGCAACGTTGGCACCCTACACTGCTGACTATAGAGCGATTAATGGACAGCCAACGGCATACATCTGTAAAAATCACGCCTGTCTCGCTCCGGTAGTTGGAGCAAAAAACCTTCATAATGTTTGGAAAAAACGGCTGTCGCGAAGGGAATAATGACCATGCGATACTTCGCATTTCTTCGGGCGATTAATGTGGGTGGACATACTGTGAAAATGGCTAACCTGGTTCAATATTTCCAGGAAATAGGCTTCAGCGATGTCCATACCTTCATCGCCAGCGGAAATGTCATTTTTTCAACGTCGGCTGAGGATGTCTCCAGGTTGGAACGTGATATTGAAGATATGCTGGTCTTGAATTTGGGTTATGAAGTGAAGGTTTTTATCCGCAGCACCGAGGAGTTTTCTGGAATTCTAAGGTATCAGCCATTTCATGCTGAAGAGATCGCCAATGCAGGGGCGATCAATGTTGGCTTTTTAACTTCGCCATTGAGTTTTGCAGAGCAGGAAAAATTACAGGCATTGACAACAGAAGCCGATTATTTCCACTGTATGGAGCGTGAGTTTTATTGGTTATGCAAAACAGGACAAAGTCAGTCTGAATTTTCACTGAAACTCTTTGAAAAAAAAGTCGGCGTTTCGGCAACACTTCGCGGAATGAAAACCATTAAACGACTCGGCGAAAAATACGCCATTATTTGAACTCACCACTGAGGTGGTGTTTTGTTAATTAATATTTCTCAGATTTCATCCCCAAATAATCATCAATCTGATCGGCGACCTGTTTGATCATCAGAGTGCGTTCCCGGTGATGCAAAAAAGCACTTTTAAAACCGGAGATGATAAAATCTTTGAAATCCATCATGTTGAAATTGAACGTGTTATGCGCGAGCATAAATTCATCTACCAATGTCGTGTTACTGATCAGTCGGTTATCCGTGTTTAATGAAAGACGCAGGCCGTAATCATGGTAAAACTGAATCGGGTGTTGCTCAATTTTGCCAATTGTCATGGTGTGAACATTGCTGGACAAACAAATTTCCAGGCAAA
This sequence comes from Fidelibacterota bacterium CG1_02_48_14, assembly GCA_001872685.1. Taxonomy (GTDB): domain Bacteria; phylum Fidelibacterota; class UBA8477; order UBA8477; family UBA8477; genus UBA8477. Next base: position 1,817 of record MNWS01000030.1, on the reverse strand, counting down.
TCCGGTGATCATTCACATAATTCAATAAATCGCCATCTTCCTTTAGTCTGGTTCCATGACCGATGCGATTCGCACCACAATAGTGTATCGCCTGGTGAATACTTTTCGGACCAAATGCCTCACCGGCATGGAGCGTCACATTAATATTGTTATTACGAATGAGGTAAAATGCATCGATATGATCTTTGGCTGGAAAATTTTCTTCAGCGCCGGCCAGATCAAATCCCACCACACCCCGGTATTTATACGCAACCGCCAACTCGGCAAGTCGTAGTGAAGATTCCGGCGAGATACTGCGAATCCCGCAGATGATGACGCCCGTCTTGATGTCGTATTCCTGTTCAGCATCCTCCAAGCCCTCAAGAACGGCATCAATAGATTCCATGGGAGTCATCCCATATGCATTGTGAAGGATGGGGGAATATCGCACTTCGAGATATTTGACATTCTCCCTGGCGCAGTCCTCAGCAAGTTCGAATGCCACACGTCTCAACGCTTCCGGAGTTTGAAGCACTGAAAGCGTAATCCTGAATTTATCAATATATTCCTCAAGATTTTTTACCTGTCCCTGGACAGTGACAGCCTTGCGGAGTATATCCGGATCGGTGGACGGAAGTGTCACATGGTCTTTTTGTGCCAAATCCAAAATCGTTTCCAAACGCAGGGACCCATCAAGATGAACATGCAATTCGGTTTTTGGAAGTTCGAGAATAAATTCGCGTTTAACTGGTTTCATAACGAATCCTGATCATTTGTTTAATTGATTACTTATGTTGTTTTCCGTTTGGCTTGAAAGAACAGCCAAACAATAACACCAGCAAATATTAATTCGCCTACACCAGTGGGTACCCAATCCAACAGGGGCCAAACATCTTTGTCACCCGTCATGAAAATCGGAATGGCCACCATGATACCCATGAGCGCTTCACCGGTAATCAGCCCCGACGCCATTAATAGTCCGGCCTTTTCGCCTCTTGGACCAGCGCCCATTTTTTTGGCCAGATGTGCAAGCATGCCGCCGATGAAAATTGGGGTGGAAAGTGACACCGGCAGGTAGATACCCACCGCAACCGCCAATATTGGGAAGCGAAATTCCGCACCGCGCTTTTCCTGAATCGTATCCAGAATTATGATCGCGATGCCCAGCACGGCGCCATATACAACCATGTCCCAGGGGAGATTTCCGTTGAAAACACCCTCAGCGACAGAACTCATGAGTAAGGCTTGAGGTGCAGCCAGTTTTGGTGAACCGATGGTGTAGGCTGTGTGCAAAACATTCAACGTCCAGCCGATCACGGCAGCACCGGCCAGGACACCGACGATTTGCATGATTTGCTGCTGCCAGGGCGTGGCGCCTACCAGGTTACCGGTTTTCAAATCCTGCATATTATCACCACCAATCGCAGCCGCGATACACACGACCGCTCCCACCAGAATGGCTGCAGCCGCGCCTTCTTTGCTGCCTGTGCCCATCTCGAGTAGAAGAATGAGCGATGTCAGTAAAATGGTGGCGATGGTCACACCTGAAATGGGATTATTGGATGAACCAACCAAACCGGCCATATAGGCTGCCACGGCTGAAAACAGGAATCCGAGGATTGGCATCAATACCGCGAGTGTTAGTGCAAATTCGGTATTATCCAGGATTTTGAAGTACAACATGGCGATGGGAATGATGGAAAATACAGCGCCCCAAATGACCCACTGAATAGGTATATCCCGTTCGGTGCGGGGAATGGTCGCGCCATTATGACGATCTTTGTACACCTGAAAACTGGCTCCGATACCAGCTTTGAGCGCCGGGAATAATTTGATCA
>MNWS01000126.1 GCA_001872685.1 Fidelibacterota bacterium CG1_02_48_14 | reverse complement strand
GCAGGTAAGGAAATTAAAAGATGAACATGATCACTTGTGCCATTTATGTGGTCGACGTAGAGGTCTTTGGTTTTAGCATTCTCACGGATGTGTTGAAATATCTGATTCCGAAATGAATCAGCTAACAACGGTTGTCGTTGTTTTGTGGACCAGATTAGGTGTAACCAAATTCGTGTATAGGGCATGGGTACTTAAGGGGCTGAAGCCCCGGTCAAGTTGATGTTCGTGATCTCCGGGTTAAAACCCGGAGCTACGGAGAAGACGCCATTGCCACGAGCTTCAGCTCGTGGATAAAATGTACCCCCACCCAACCGGGGCTTTAGCCCCTTAAGCATCCAGACAATTACCATCTTACGGTCACTCCAATGTCCATAGAGCGCGGCCAGCTATAAGCGCTGGGATCAAGGCGCGGATCGGCAACCGGTCGGGCACCGGATGGCACCTGCTCAATGTCGTCAGCCGTATAACCTTTACCGGTAAGGGGATTGATTGAACGCGGCTGGCGAATGTTGAACAGATTATTAACCGTCCAGAAAAACCGGCAGTCCAGCCCATTCATCGTGAAATATTTATTGAATTTCAGATCAACGGTCATCAAAGATGGCGCCAGTTTAGAATAGGGATGCATGTTGTCGCGACTGGCAATGTACTGCAATTCGCCGTTTTCCTCACGCCAGCCCGTGATGATCAATGGTGTGTAGCGTTTGCCACTTTCATACTCAATCCGGGTGTTAATCCCCCAATTACGCGGCATGCGAATCCCAAACAGCCGCAGATCATCTTCCGGGTCAACATTGTAATTCAAGTCCATGAAAAAGCGAATGGGTTGATCCCAGGAAAGATAATTTTCACCCAATGGTTTCTCATCCAGACGCCCGGCCTCCACCAGCAGATTATCCAGTGGTGTCGAGCTTTTCCCGGTGGTCAGACTGTAACTGAAGTTGGCGTCGGCGGAGAAATACTGCGCAAACCGGCGCTTGAAATTAATCTCAATCCCGCGTGACCGGGCAAAGTCCATATTGATGTATATCAGGTAGCTGATGTTTCCCAGCCGGGGATTGAATTTGGTAACCCGCTGACTGGTTTCGTAGTCGAACATGTCCTTGTAAAATGCTTTGATTTCGATGACCTGATTGTCGTCGAATTTGTGTTTCAACCCGATTTCGTAAGCCACGGTGGTCTTGGGATTCAGGTTGGGATTGCCAAAAAGCTGATAGGTTGCTTCGGCGTTGGCGCGGAGCTTGGCATAAACATAGTTGTAGGTCGGAAGCTGGGAAAAATGGCCATAGTTGAAATACAGCACATCCGCATCCGTCACCGGGTGTGAGATACCGATGCGGGGACTGAAATGGCCTTTGCCACGAAGCCCGAGCCACCAAGGGGTAAACTTTGAATCACCGAAATAACGGTCATGCAGATCACCAAAAAGGCGAAATGTTTCCTGATAGAATTTTTCCCGGGCTGCATCGGTAATGGTGACCACATTGGTGTCACCCACGGCAGCTTCCAGGTATTGCCCCGGAAACCAGTAATCATAACGCACACCCAGATTGGCGATCATCCCGTCGAAGGTGATTTTGTCCTGAATGTAAAACGCACCATTGTCCGCGGTGGCATTGAAGAAATCGTAATTTTGCCCTAACCCCGATTCCCCCAGCCAGGGTGAATTAATGTCAATCACCTGAATCTGACTTTGTTGATGGGTGAATCCACCTTTAAAACTGTGCCGGTACGAGGGCTGGTAATTCACATCGGTTCGGACAGAATAATTTTCGGAGTAATAGTCATACCATTCCGGTGGATTGCCATGATCATTAAACCCGTCACCAAACGTGACGCTAATCCGGCCATCCGTGGGCGACACCAGGTAATTGATGGGCTGAAGATCCACATATTCCTGATAATCGTACCAATATTTATTCTGAGCAGCGCTGTGGAGATTGGTGAAAAATCGCCCAAAGGTCACTTCGTAAAAAAGTTTCGGTGAAAGGGTGTGGGACCAAATACCGGTGGTGAGAATGGATTCTTTCGTCAGTGTATTGTAATTATTCAGGATGGGCTGGTACTCATAAGGATAATAGTTGCTGGCGTTGAACCGGGACATGAAATAGCCTTGATTCAGGTTCAATGACCGGTCGTAGGAGATACTGAATTTTTTCATCGGATCAATGCGCCAGGTCAGTTTGTAAAGTGCGTGCCAGTCATTTTCCTCCCTGAGCGCGAGCATTTTCATCCAGTCCTGGGTAGGTGCTAATGAATCTGCGGTGGGCAGATAGGTGTTGCTCAATTTGACATAGCCATTCGCGAAAAAACTGAACTCACCGGGCAATTTCAAACCGATGAATCCAAGTGCACTGGAGATGGGTTCTGGTCCGCTCAGGGTAAATTCCAGATGATCATTGTCGTAACTTTCCCAAGGGACATTACTCAGAGCGAAATTATCGCTGGAATAGGTGAAGGAACCGTGATAGTCCTGGGAGCCCTCCTTCAGTTTGATATTCACGATCCCGGACATGGCCTGGCCGTACTCGGCATTAAAACCGCCGGTGACCACTTCAAGTTCTTCGATGGCATCCACATTCACATACAGGTTGTTGGAATAGCCGGAGAGCGGGTCTTTCACAGACATTCCGTCCACAATGAACATGCTCTCGTCCACACGACCGCCACGGATGTGAATTTCATTATTGACGGTGGAAACGCCCGCCTGATCGCTGAGAATATCATCAACGCTATTCACCATTTTGTTCTGAAGATCATCGGAAGTAATGCGGACGCTGGAAGAGGTCTGTTCCACATCCAACAAGGGGCGCTCCCCTTCCACCACAATCTCCTGGCCCAGCGCCAGAGTTGTTTCTTCCAGAATAATGTCAAGATTTTCCACGACTCCGGGAACGACCTGCACACCAGTCTTCAGGACGACCTTATAGCCCATCATGGAAAATTGAATATCGTAAACACCGGCTGACATACCGCTGATCTGGAATCGTCCTTCCAAATCCGTCGCGGCACCGTAATAGGTGCCTTTCACAATGACATTCGCACCGGGGAGGGCTTCGGAATTGCTATCCATGACCTTCCCGGTTATGGAACCGGTACTCTGACCAAACACACCGGTAATGGTCAGGGTCTGGATCAGCACACCGATAAAAAATTGAAGGACTTTATGGATAAATGAGCGTGTCATGCGTTCGGGTTGATCTTAGTGGAATATCTGGTTCAGGATATAATCCATCACCGGAATCATGTTATTATTGGCTTTACAGAGATGGAATGGCAGTGAGAAATAGACCGATTGACCAGACAATGTTTCTCCTGACTGGAAAAGCTGCGCGATCGCCGGATTACCGGTCCAATTATCGTTGCTGTTGCGCGGCGCTTGAAGAACAAACAAATCACGACTGGTAGCGCCAAAATCCAAAACGCCATGGGAGAAGGAGCTGACGCGGCGAGAAATTAATGCGCTGGTTTTCAGCTCTAACTCAGGCAGGTAATGGACGGAATCCGTCACGGAGGGGTCCACAAAATGAATGGTCAGACCCGATGTCATCCGTCCGGTGGGATTCAGTACATGCGCAGAATCCGCAGATGTAAAGGTATAGTTTGGATCAACTTTCAGTGAACTCACGAACACATTACCGCCATTATCCATAAAGGTGCGCAGGCCACCGTCGGCTGATGGTAAGTGGGGTGCATTGGAAAAATGGTACCAGATGACGGTTTTGAAATAGCCGAACATGGCAACCTGATCGTTCACGGCATAGGGCATGGCTTTCACCCCATCACGGACCTCGATGGTTGTGTAATTTCCCGTGCCGTAAAGTGAGTCAATAATGTCCCTGTAGAATGTCCGGGTCGGACCAGCATTATCCAGTTCGTAGTCATCCACCAGCAGAATATCACCCACGGGTTCGCGCACCCGCCAGCCATTGGCGGTGGTGTTGTCAGAAGAATCCGGGTAGGTAATGAGTTCGCTTTTGGCGCCGGCAGTATCTATGGCCTGGACGAAAAATGTATGATAATCTGCGCTGAGCTCCGTGAGTGTCACGCTGGTGACATTGCCCGGGACAATATGCCATTGCGTCGTATCGTCCAGCGCCCAGCGGATATGGTTCACCGTCTCGGCACCATCCAGGTCACTGACACTCCAGACAAATGTCCGGGTGGGAAAGGAAACCTCTTCCACATTCGCGTCAGTGCCGACAGACGGATTGGAACCGTCGGCAAAACGAATAATCGGTGGCTGATTCGCCACGGGTAATACCAAATGGGCGGGTGTAGCGTCCACGCCATTAGCATTATCAACGGATTTTACTTCAAAAGAAAACTCGGCGAACATCTCCTGCAGTGGCAAATAAAAGGTATCCGATTCACCGGTCGTGTAGGTCCATTCCGACTGGAAGTTCCATCTGTAGAAATAGCCCACTACTTCGCCATCCGGATCTTCACCCCACCAGTAAAGCACCTGGCGCGAGGTGGTCGTATCCGGGAGATGACGAATGTAGGTAATCGTTGTATCCCAGTATGTGCCCGTTGTGTCAGCCAATTCCGTAATGACTGTATCAATGGCGTCCGGCTGGAAATTGAGAAACAAGTGTGTATCCGGCAGGCGATTTGATGCCGTGGATTCCGGAAGTTTGGACTGAAATGGATTGGGCAAATTTTCGCAGGCCACCAGCATGCAAAGCATTCCGGTCACAACCAAACCCAACCCTGATCGTATTCGAGATTGAGAATTAAATTTAAAAAAACGGGAGAGGCGCGAACCAAGTCGCCTCTTATTTTTTGCGTGTCCCAGTTGGCGCACTCTCCCGATCATATCGTTTCACTCATCTTGCTTTTTTAAACAATTTTGGATTCGTCAGTTCCAACCGTGATTATTTCAACATAACCATCTTGGCAACCATGTCATGTTGACCGGCAACCAGGCGATAGAAATAAACACCGGATGATACTTTCTGACCAGAATTGTTTGTGCCATCCCAGATCGCTTCATAATCACCAGCGGCTTGATAACCGTTGGCAACGACCTTAACAATCCGACCTAATTGGTTGTAGACCACCAATTTCACCGGTGACGCTTCCGGAATCCGGTAAGCGATGGTTGTCGTCGGGTTGAAGGGGTTGGGATAGTTACGCAGGGCATACCCGTTTGGTACGACCGGCTCATCACCCACTGCATTCAGCAGGACCAGATCCCATTCGTAGAGAGGCTCTAGTTTGTATGCTGTTGAATCTTCGTAATAACCGTAATGGTTATACACCCAGCCGGTGATTGAACTGAATTCCGTTCCCGGAGGTGGCGTGATATAGTTCGCCAGGCTGTCCGAATCATCGTCTACCAGAACGGAACCGGATCCGTCATCCACAGCAAAAAGCTCATATGTTGGGAGGTCGCCCGTAATCGTAACATTTTCAACGGTGACCATACTGGTGCCCCACTGCTCGGCAGTTGTTGGCCAGCGCAGATCACCGGTGGGAATAACGGCCGGGGGCGGTGGCGTCAAACCAACATCAATCAACTCCACCTCCTGGGTGATGAAAAACTCGGTCATCGCCGACCGATCCGTTGTGTATTCCTCAACATAGCCGGTCGCTTCAATCAGGTCACCCTCATAAAGGACTGGAAATGCTGAAGAATCCGGATCGTAGCTCATAACCGATGACCAGGGTCCGCCATTGACATCCTGGAACAGGAATTTGATGCCGGCGCCGGCATAACTGAGTCCGGTGGGCATAGTGACAATTCCACGGATGGTAAGCGTGTCGCGATACATATAGCTGCTATCGCTCACATGCAGGTTACCATCAATCTGCTCAGCCGGGAACAGATCCGAGTAACGCACCTGTTGGAAGGCCTGGATACTGGTCAATCCATCAGCCGTTACAATGTCATTGGTCAAACGCGGTTGCAATTTGTAGACATTAAAACTGTAATCCAGAACGCCCGTCACACTGGCCAGAGCTTCATCCTGAACCGGATAATAGTAGTATTTGGCATCATCATCGAGGACCAGTTCGTTGGTCCCGTCGGTGACAGACCATTCCCCAAATCCGAGATCAGGATTGGACACGGTGACATCTTCAACCGTAATCAGCACGCCTTCATAAGGTTCCCAGTCGGTGGTGGTTATGGGGACAACAACAGGATTGACCCGATGTTTGTGACTGAGAATTTCCATGCTGTCCAAATTGATGATTTCAGTGAGACCGAAATATTCATCAACTTCACCGGTGAGGCGAACTTCATCACCCTGGGCGACGGCAACACCTGATTCGTAAACCTTGATACCGGAATAGGCGGCTTCGTCATCCTGAATGAAAAAATGGCTCAGGTTGTCCGGCGAATCGAATGCCCATGATTCAGCGGTAACGATACCCTGAATGGTCACGACTGTACCGGTTGGGATCGTGCCGTCCTGAATGGAGGCAATTGAATTTACACTGCCACTGTAGACGACATAGCTGCCGTGGGCTGATTCAGAGGTGCCACCGATTTCATCCATGGCAGACACCCAATATGTCACCACTGCATTCGCAGCCTGGGCCGGAATGGTGGCGGAATAAGTGGTGCCATTGGCGGTCATGCTGACCGTGTTCTCACCGCCGCCATCCACGGTGTAGACCATGTTGGCTAAATCCACTGAGCCGTTATCCTGAATCGTTGCGCTAACCAGCACATCGTCAGCCGGGCCGGGACTGGCCGGGAAATGCATCACATTCGTAATGGCCGGGGGTGGATCACCGATCACCATAATGTCGCTGTAAAACCGTGGTTTTATCTGGCCGTTATTAAAATCAGCGCCCAATCCCTGAAGCACGAAATAACCCAATGGTTGGGAGTTTTCATCCAGATCGGAATCTTTATCAATGCGCATGGTGGAAATCGTACCGGTTGGATCGGTAATGGTGATGTTGGAATTACCACCGGGTGACGGCCAGGTGCCACCAACAATGGAGACGCTGTCGACAACGATCAATTCGGATTCATAGTCATCATAATTGGCCATGAAATCTTCCAGGTTAACCTCCTGAAATGCCGGCAGTGTGTTGTCTGAACTAACAACGGTGATGGCTGCCGGAGACGAGGGCACCAGTTCGATCGTCCCGCTGTAAATGGAGATGGTACCCGTAACAATGACGCTGTCACCGATACTCAAACCGGAATCAAAGGTGTTACTGAAAATCACCAATCCACCAGTGGGATCCTGAATGGCTAATTCAGTGTAGCTTCCCGCCGTACCGAAGTTGGGTGAAATCACCACACCGGTGACGGTCGCAACTTCACCGGAAGCTAAAAGCTGGGCTTCACCGATCGAAATCGGCAATTCGGCAATCCAGGTTGCGATGAGGTGAATGTTCGCAGCACTGAGCTGCGGACCACCCTGAGGCATAAGCCCGCCGTTGACACCCGTGTTGGCGATTTTGTTATATAAAACTGAAGCCGTCGAGTCACCACTTACAACCCGCAGTGCAGGGTTGTAGTTGGAACTCACGTGATCAACCAATAATGCGAAGCTGTTACCGGTCGTTAAATTCAGACCAGTGCCATGGCCGGCCGAATGACAGCCAACGCAGTTATTGTTGAATATAGGTTGGATTTGGGTGTCAAAATTGACACGCTGTCCAAACGCCAAACCGACCAATGATACGATCATTAGTGGAAGTAGCAGTTTCTTCATAGATCCTCCTTGTTGTTTACTTGACAATGGAAATTTGTTATTTGTCATTAGGCAATCGTTCCAGCTATTTCAAATTCAGCATAA
>MNWS01000274.1 GCA_001872685.1 Fidelibacterota bacterium CG1_02_48_14 | reverse complement strand
GGATTCTGCAATAGATTATTTGAAAGCCTTAAAAATTGATCGAGAAATCATACGGCTCAATCCGTTTGCAACGTCACTTATGAATGAATCAAAGAAATTTTTCCTTTTCTCACAGAGCATTAGTAACAAGATTGGCTCATATAATCAGGTTTTCCCTAAACCAAAACCAGATATGTTCACAATCGTAACCTGTCCAAATGACGGTACAAAACTCAGGTTACCAGAAAATTCTCCAAATATTCTCGTGACTTGTTCTAAATGCAATTATCGTTTTGCCTATAATACCAGCACCTTGTCGATCTTAAATAAGCAAAATCCGATTAAGAAAATTTTGCACAAAGCAAAAATAATCTTTAAAAAGTGAGAACAAGAGACTTTATGCTTAGAGAAACATACATTGAGGCGCTGCTAGACCAACTAGAGGCAGATAATTTTTACAGAGACAACATTTTCAAGCTAACACAAAAGTTTAGAATGCAGAAACCGAAAATTGATATACCAAACGAGGGATCTATTTTCTTAATAGACATTTTCTGTCAAAGGCCAAGAGGCTCAGTGATAGACCTTTTTGACTGGATAAATGCATCAAATTTATGGAGTAATATATTATGTGGAGAATTGAAGTATAGATTTCTTAGTACGAGCGATATTCCCCAAAAAGATTCGGATACAGAGGGCAACAACAACATTTTAAAAGAATTAGTTAAAACTTCTCCCGAGCAGATCAAAAATGCTGAATTTTGGGGCGGTAAATTTGGATCTGATGGGTTTATTGAATTTTTTTCTCCTCCAATCAATGAAATCACAAATTTTCCATTAGAAGTTGGTTCATGTCGTACAGATCAATTAATCACCCATCTTGGGGAAAACCATGGTTTCGCAAGAATGCCATATGGATACAAGCAAGTAATTATTTTTGAGGATTTAACCCCCCCAAGTTTAAATTTTTAGATTATTTATTTCCCCCTGGCAAGTCTCCCCTATCCACTCCATCCCATCCCTTCTATATTACCAAGTTTAAAAAAGAGGTGAAATGCCGGCTATAATACGGCCGGCCACAAGGATTGACAGCACACAAGACAACGACAGACAGGGTTTTACTAACGATGACCACCGAAACTGACCTTTCCAAACGCTACGATTCCTCTCAAATCGAGGACAAATCGTACCAGCACTGGTTGGACCGTAATTATTTTCACTCCGAACCCAATCCGGATAAAAAACCTTACGTCATCGTCATCCCCCCGCCCAATGTCACAGGCATTCTCACCCTTGGCCATGTTCTTAATAACACCATGCAGGACATTCTCATCCGCTGGCGGCGGATGCAGGGCTACGAAGCCTGCTGGATTCCAGGCACGGACCACGCCTCCATCGCTACCGAAACCAAGGTGGTGAACATGCTGCGTCACGACGGCATCACCAAATCTGCCATTGGCAGGGAGAAATTCCTGGAGCATGCCTTCGAATGGAAAGAGAAGTACGGCGGAATTATCATCGAACAGCTCAAAAAACTGGGCGCTTCCTGTGATTGGGAGCGGGAACGGTTTACAATGGATGCGGGGTATTCCCGGGCGGTGCTCACGGCATTCGTGGAGCTTTATAAAAAGGGCTACATCTATCGAGGAAAACGCTTGGTGAACTGGTGCCCCGCCACCAAATCCGCCATTTCCGATGAAGAGGTCATTTACCAGGAGCGGGAATCCCACCTGTGGTACATTCGCTATGCCATTAAAGACAGTGACGAAACCATCGTGGTGGCCACCACCCGCCCCGAAACCATGCTGGGTGATACGGGTATTGCGGTGAATCCGGAGGACAAGCGGTACAAGCACCTGGCCGGAAAATTTGCCGTGTTGCCGTTAGTAGGACGCGAAATTCCCATTTTTGCCGATGAATATGTGGATAAGGAATTTGGTACCGGCGCTGTGAAGGTTACTCCCGCTCACGACCCCAACGATTTTGCCATGGGCGAGCGGCACAATCTGGAAGTGATCAACATATTTAATGAAGACGCCAGCTTGAATGGCAATGTGCCGGACTATTTCGAGGGGATGGATCGTTTCGAAGCGCGTGAAGCGGTGATTGAGCGACTCAAAGAAGCCCGACTCATGGAAAAAATTGAGGATCATACCCACAAGGTCGGTTATTCCGAACGCGGCCATGTACCCATTGAGCCCTATCTGTCGGAGCAATGGTTTATGAAAATGACCGACTTGGTTGCGCCAGCATTGGACGTCGTACGCAATGGACAAGTGAAATTTCATCCCGCCCACTGGACCAAGACTTATGAGCACTGGATGACCCACATCAAAGACTGGTGTATTTCGCGACAGTTGTGGTGGGGGCACCGCATTCCCGTGTATACCTGTGAAAATTGTGGTGAGGTGATGGTGCAGGTTGACGCGCCGGAGAAATGCGATCGGTGTGGCGGAAACCATTTGAAACAGGATGAGGATGTTCTGGATACCTGGGCTTCCAGTTGGCTGTGGCCCTTTGCGGTCCATTCCTGGCCGGACGAGGGGACGGATTTAAACTATTATTACCCCACGAATGATCTGGTCACCGGCCCCGACATCATCTTTTTCTGGGTGGCCCGCATGATTATCGCCGGGCAGGAATTTCTGGGCGAGGTGCCCTTTAAAAATGTCTATTTCACCAGCATTATCCGGGATGGCCAAGGACGGAAAATGTCCAAATCACTGGGGAATTCGCCCGATCCGCTGGACCTGATCGCCAAGTACGGTGCAGACACGCTGCGGTATGGTGTGATGCTCATGGCACCCAAAGGACAAGACATTCTGTTCAGCGAGGATCGTCTGGAGGTGGCGCGAAATTTCATGAACAAGGTCTGGAATGCCAGCCGGTTTGTCCTCATGAACCTCGATTTCAAATTGACCGCAGATGACCTGAATCCGGAGAAATGGAATAATCTGGAATTGGCTGATCGCTGGATTCTGCACCGGATGAACGAGACGGTGAAAAAACTCAATGATCAATTGGAAAATTTTGGATTTAATGACGCCGCCTGGACGTTGTGGGATTTCATCTGGAGTCAGTTCTGTGACTGGTACATCGAGATCATCAAAATTCGCATGTACGATGGGACGCAGGAACAGAAGCACCAGGCGCTTTCGGTGGCGATTTATGTGCTGCGCAACACGATGAAGTTGTTTCATCCCTACGCGCCCTTTATGACTGAGGAGATTTGGCAACAGGTAAAGCTGGATGATGAGCCCGACCTGATTGTGGCTGATTTCCCTCAATTTGACGCGCGGTTTGTGTCCCGGGATGTTGATAAGATGGAGTTTATCCAGCAGGTCATCATTCAAGTCCGAACCATCCGCAGCGAAATGAATGTTCCGCCGTCAAAGGAGATTAATATTATCGCACGACCAGTGGATGTGGCACAAAAGGAGCGTCTGGAAGCGGTTGGAAATTATCTCAAAAAATTGGCGCGTGTGGGCGAACTGATTCTGGATGCCAATGCCACCAAGCCCAGTGGCTCGGCTACGGCTGTCGTGGAAAAAATGGAATTGTTTATCCCGCTTGAGGGTCTGATTGATGTGGACAAAGAGGTTGAGCGACTGGTGAAAGAAATCGCCAGCAAGTCGGGGTTTGTTACCAGCCTGAATAAAAAATTGACCAATGAGAATTTTGTCAGTCGTGCTCCTGCGGAGGTGGTGGAAGTCGAGCGTCAGAAACTCTCCCAGGCTGAGGAAGCGCTCGCCAAACTGGAAGAGTCACTGAGGTCGTTAAGGGCTGAGTGAAAGCATTTAACCGCAAAAAACACGGAGAAGATTTTTTTTGCCGTAGATAAACGCGGATTACGCTGATTTTTGGGATTCACCACCAAGCCACGAGAACACAAAGGTCATTAAACCTGACATACCCCCGGCGGTCTCCCTGAGCAGGGTCGAAGGGCGGCCGGGGTTTAATTAAGTAGAAAACCGTGAATTGCATCGAATACGGAGTCCATCCCGCCGAAGTCATTAGAGACCGCTGTCGGGGGATCTCGTGAATTACATATCCACAACGAGAACGAAGCCTCAGCCCCTTATCGCATCGGTCATTATTTTTAAATATAACGGTTTGAAATTTTAGATTTGTCTGAGATTTGATACCGGTGACTCGGAATTTTACCCTCCCGGAACAGGAAAAAAATCTTTGATAAAACAACCCAAAGCTTACCTTTTCCCTACCAATACGGTTGAAAAGCCTCACGGCACCAATAAATAAACACAGCGATAAAACGGAATCAGTTCATGGCAAAAATATCATCGAAAGGGAATGGTAAACCCATTCCAAAAATTGAAATAAATTTGGAGGTATCTCCAAAACAAGGGGAAGAACTACTCAAAACATTGCAAGCCCGTTTTGAGAAAAACATGAATCGTCACAAGGGGCTTGATTGGTCCAAAATACACGCAAAACTGGTCGCTCATCCTGAGAAGCTCTCGTCACTTCATGCAATGGAAAGCACTGGTGGTGAACCCGATGTTGTTGGTTATGATAAAAAGAGGGACGAATACAGTTTTTATGATTGTTCAGCAGAAAGTCCTTCCGGCCGCAGAAGTATCTGTTACGATAGAAAAGGGCAGGAGGAGAGAGAAAAGAAAGATGTTCACCCGGCTGGTAACGCTGTTGAGCTCGCAGCCGCTATGGGTATCGAGCTTTTGAATGAAGACCAATATCGAGAGTTGCAGCAACTTGGAGAATTTGACAGGAAAACGGAGAGCTGGGTGAACTCACCTACCGATATTAGAGAACTCGGTGGTGCGCTCTTTTGCGATCGTCGCTACGGCCATGTCTTCGTGTTTCATAACAGCGCACCATCATTCTATGCCGCAAGGGGGTTTCGAGGCTCGCTGGTTCTGTGAGTTTCAACCCAGTGTGGGGTAACACGGTGTTGTCCATGCGGACCCTACGAAAAGCTCAGGCTGTCGAGGCTGGCTTCCCGGCGTCAAATTGGCATCCTTCCCGCCTCCGAGAGCACCTGCGGTAAATTCCTACAATTCCTTACAGGAGGTATCAAATGAAGCAATGGAAAGGTCTTTGGTTAATGATTGTTGCGGTCATTCACACATTGGTCGGGATCGTATTTTTCAGTGAGGTACTCGTTTCAATTATCAAGCGCGGTGTATTCAACACGGTGGGTACCGACCCCATGACCGGAACGGTCGCCTGGTATGTTCTTTTTGGCGTGATGCTATTCATCTGTGGGTTAACGATTTACGAACTTGAGAAATCGCTGTCCGGCGTCGTTCCACGATCCATCGGATGGAGTCTCCTCATACTGGTATTTCTGGGGGTGCTGTTAATGCCCGCATCAGGCTTTTGGCTTGCGTTACCTCCGGCTATCCTGATTCTGATTGGCAAGCCAACAAAGGCAAAGATTTGAATCGCCGAAGCCTAACCTATACTGGTCCGGAATGGCCAGGCCAAACCTGCTGGCACACCGTATACAGATAAAGGAATAAGATGAACCCGGATATTCTGAAGTACAATGAAACGCAGGAGCTTAATCACCAAGAGGTCTGCGATCTGCTTGCCAGGGAAATCGGCCAAAACCTGCCGGAATCTGAAAATAAAATCTGGCACGGCCATCCAGTCTGGTTTTTGGACGGCAATCCCATTGTTGGATACAGCAAACAGAAACCAGGTATACGATTAATGTTTTGGAGTGGTGCAGATTTTGAAGAATCCAAATTGTCCGTCGTTGGCAGGCGGTTTAAAGACGCATCAGTCATTTTCAATGACATTTCAGAAATCAATAGTGCTGATTTGCATCGATGGCTGAAAAAAGCCAAAGAAATTCAATGGGACTATAAGCATATCGTTAAGCGAAAGGGTCGGTTGGAGAGATTGAAATGATTCACCGGAATCCGGTGCTTATGATCCACCTTGGCGTCACAAAAAACCACGTCGGGGCACGCCGTAAAAACAAGTGCCCGAGTTTCGACATTCAAACCAAACGGGGAAATATCAATGGAAAAAAAGATAGACTTTAAGAGCAGACTCCAACAGCTATACAAACCATCTGCTAAAAAAGTGGAATTTGTCAATGTCCCGCAAATGAACTTTCTCATGCTTGACGGTGAGGGTGACCCAAACACCTCACAGGCATTCAGTGATGCAATGGATGCGTTATTCCCCCTTGCCTACACATTGAAATTCATGGTCAAAAAAAGCGACTTGGCCATTGATTACGGTGTGATGCCACTGGAGGCTTTGTGGTGGGCTGATGATATGTCTGTATTCACAACGGGAAATAAAGATGAGTGGAAGTGGACAGCGATGATTATGCAACCAGAGTTCATTACACGAGAAATGGTTGAAATAGCCACGCAAGAGGTGGCAAGAAAAAAACAGCCGGCCTCACTTTCTTTGGTGAGGTTTGAATCATTCAAAGAAGGTAACGCTGCCCAAATCATGCACCTTGGTCCATTCGAAGAGGAGGGACCAACCATTGAAAAGGTGCATTTATCTATTGTAGAAAAGGGCTGCCAGAGATTTGGCAAGCATCACGAGATATATTTAAGCGACATTAGACGGGCTGCACCGGAAAAGTGGAAAACCATTGTCAGACAACCAATGTCATGTTGAAATGAAATAACAGAACAAGCGCAGTGATGTTAAAAAAAACGACTACAGACCAAGGATCATCCGATAAAACGGACAACCTGGTTGTCAAGGGCCGCAAGGTTTCCGCCTATCCGGCAGTGGGTCCCGAGGTTACAATCGCCGAAGGTATATATGTCAACATTCAGATTGATGGTTTTGACAAAAACGGCGCTGTTGTCTACCGCAATCATAGCCTCATGTAAAACGCCGCATTCAATTCGGTCCTTGCCGGGCCATAACCGATTGAGGAGGAAGAGATGAAGATATTTACATTCATTCTTGCTGTTCTGACCGTGATGGCTCTAAAGGATTTTGTAATCCATTTAAGCGGTATCGCCAGACGAAAAAGAGCAGAGACCTTGTTCTCACCGTGATGATCCCGGTCATCTAAGCCGTGGTTTTTGGTCTGGCGATCGTTTACGGGTATTGATCGCCAGTCCCTAAAGCGTGACTGATAAATGGGGGTAGGCTCCCCTTTCAGGTTCCGGACAGGGAAGAATTTGTGGAAAACCCGCCGTATTCCGTACGGCGCACCGAAGTAATCGAGAAATCATGGAGGACACGTGACGAGAGATGTATCGCAAAAAATGGGTGTTAAGGCAGGAATGCAGGCCTTCTTTATGAATGCCCCCCAGTCTGCCTTGGAGGCCATCAAACTGCCAAGTCTTGAGATGGGGACTGAACTCCAGGGGGAGTTCGACTATATGCATTTTTTTACCACAACCCAGGCTGAGATGGAGGCGATATTTCCTAAACTCAAAAGTCATCTCAAGCCCAGGGGAATGCTCTGGGTTTCCTGGCCAAAGAAAAGACAACTCAATACCGACCTCGTTCTGGACCGGGTTATAAACATCGCTTACAGTCATGGACTCGTAGAAAGTATTTGTCTGAGCATAGATACCACCTGGGCGGGTCTAAAATTTACCCACCCCAAAAAGGGCAAGGTCTATCACAATAGTCACGGACAACTCCCGGACAATTGAATTTGGGAATAAAGGGGAAGCCTGGTTGTAGGTAAAATTGTGCGGCGAAAAGACCACCTGTCCACCAGCATCCAGAGGCTTACGATCACAGATTCGGGACACAGAACTTTGTAGCGCAAAAAAAAAACGATTCGGCCCTTCTTTAAAAAAATGCGCAGGTAAACACCATTAGGCTTAGAAAAAAAAACGATAAGGATT
>MNWS01000112.1 GCA_001872685.1 Fidelibacterota bacterium CG1_02_48_14 | reverse complement strand
CATCCCGGAAAAAAGAAGTGGATGGTGCCGGAAAATATTTCCTCACCCGGAACAAAATCACCCTGCGGACCACGCTGAAATTTTCGTCACATAAATTATTTTCCGTTCCGGATTAAATAAATCACGGTTGATTCAATTCGGTTAGATTGCCCTGGTGTGACACACTAAGCACAATATAAATAGATAGATGTGTGACATTTACACGCATGAAAGACAAGCGCAATCGTAAAAATATCCACGGGATAACGAACACAATTGATGAGGTGGAAAAACCAGGGAAAACCACGCCTACCCATGGCATGACTTTTGAGATTTTCACGCCAGCACCGAAAAAAAGGTGCGTTCTGACGGGGGAAAACCCATTAAAAATTGAAAAATTCAGAGGAATTCGAAAAGTGCCGACAGAAAATAAAAAACCCAGGGACTTAAAGGATAAACCCGAGGGGAAGGCAGAGACCGCCGCAGATTCGTCCATGTCCTTAATGTTAAAAGTGGTGGTGATCGTGTTGCTTGTGCTGGCAATGGTCGCGGGCGCTTTTGGGCTGACGAAGTATGTTTTGATCCCGAATTACACCAAGTTCAAACTGGGTAACAAAGATGATGGCGGTATTACTTCGGGCCGGGGCAGCCAGATGGGACAGGTTTACACCATCAAAAGTATTTCTGTAAATCCATTATTTTCAAACGGAACGCGCTTTGTCGTGGCTGGTTTGGCGGTTGAGTTCTCAACAAAAGATTTGGACAATGAATTGAAAGAACGGGATCCGCAGATTCGGGACGCCCTCATTCGCTATTACCGGCGGCACACAGCCGATCAGATGCTGGATGTAAGCTTTCAGGAAAAATCCCGAACGGAGTTGACCAAAGCCATCAATTCCCTACTGACAAAAGGAAAAATCGACAGTCTGTATTACCTCGAATTGATCCTGCAATAGCAATAGGTAAGTCTGAAATGATCAATCAAAACCTTCGGAAATGTAGTTAAGCAAGTATGGCAAAGATACTTAGCCAGGCAGAAATCGACGCCCTTTTAACCAAGGTTTCTCCAACCGAGAAACGGGTTGGTACAGCGCCGGCAGTTGACCGCAAAATCACGCTTTACGATTTTAAACACCCGAATCTGGTTCCCAAAGAGCAGCTCCGGTTGCTTGAGTCAATCCATGAAGGGGTGATCCGAAATTTCAGCGTGTTCCTGTCTGCCCAATTGCGCATGATCGTTGACATGAAATTGTTGGCGATTGATCAGATCATGTACAGTGAATTCATGATGTCCATCAGCACACCGGCGGCTATTTATCTGGGTACGATTGATGATCCGGCCACTCAGGTCATCCTGGAGATCGATCCCAGGATGGTCGCATTTACCGTCGAACGGTTATTTGGCGGGCGTGGCACGTTCCAACCCATTTCACGACCCATTTCACAGATTGAACAGCGGGTCATGAAGCGGATCGTCGAGCGGTTCTCCCATGAACTGGAGGAAAACTGGGGCGAAATGCGAAGACTCAAATTCGATTTCCCGCGGTTTGAGAGTAATCCTGAATTCGTTCAGATCGTTCCGGGTTCCGAACCTGTGGTGGTGATTTCAGTCGAGATTAAAGTCCACGGTAACAGCAGCATGTTAAACATTTGCGTACCCTATGTGTGGGTTTCCAACATCATGAGTATGCCGGAAATTCAGCAGAAAATTCTTTTCGGCACGCATAAAGGGTCAGAAGAAGATAAGACACTTATCGTCCAGACGCTGCATCAGACCCAGGTGCATCTGCAAGCGCGATTGGGCAAGGTGGTCATGACCATCAATGATATTCTGAACCTGACGGTGGGTGATGTCATCTGTACGGAAACCCGAATTGAACAGGATGTATCAATCGTCCTCATGAATAGTGAGTTATTTCGAGGAAGCGTGGGAATCTACAACGGAAAATATTCTGTGCTGATTCACTCCATTACTGAAGGAGATAAGGGAAATGGCCTTGAACAATAAAGAGCAATTTATCCAAACCGGATTTCAGGAGTTTCAGCCAGTCGTATCTGAGGGGTTGGCGCAACTTTTTCAGCGGGAATTCGCCTTTTCGTTTGGTGAATTCATTGACGACGGGACCTCAGCACAAACGGCCAGCCAGGAATATCCTTGTGTGGTGATAAGTCTGACCGGTGATGCAACCAAACATCAGATCTCGATTCCACTTGGATTGGCAGCCAATCTTTATGGCTGGATGCTGGGAATGGATGCGCCGGAGGACGCTAACGACGAAGTCCTGGAAGGATTGCAGGAAGCCGCCAATCAGATAATCGGTCAACTGCAGGCTGCCGTTGATGGAACCGAGTGGGGCTTTCAGGCGAACGATGTGGTCGTCAAAAAAGTGGCCGGCGAGAGCGACATGGCAAGTTTGATTCCTGCAGACGGAGACGCCGGTGTCGTCATGACTTACAACCTGGGTGTGGATGATCAAACCCATACCATTCGCCATTTTTGCCAGGGACTCAAATTTAATACCAAAACTGCCGCTCCGAAGGCGGAGCCAATTCCAGAGGAAACTGAAGAGATGTCATCCGATTCTGATTTTGGAGATCAAGATGAGTCAGAAGCAGACGAGGGATCCCCGGTGGATGTCCATCGCGCTGCGTTTGATACCATAAATAGCAAAAGTGGCACGACCAGTAAACCCCGTAATATCTCCATGTTACTGGATGTGGAACTGGAAGTGTATGTGGAACTGGGTCGCAAGCGAATGAAAATCCAGGACCTTCTCAAGCTGGGAAAGGGTTCCCTGATCGAGTTGGACCGGTCGGCCGGTGAACCACTCAGCATTTTTATTGGGGATAAAAAACTGGCCGAAGGTGAAGTCGTGGTGGTGGATGATCGGTTTGGTATTCGCATCACACAACTCATCGGACCGAAAGAACGCATAAAAAGTCTCGCCTGATGAAACTTCAATTTCCAAACGGCTTAAATCCCAGGGAATTGGGAGCGGACGGCAAACGACCGGTGCGGTTCAATCTCATTTCTTTGGTACTGGCTATGGTGGCCGTCTACGGTGTTATCATGCTGCTTCAGGGCGCAGGGTTCACCTCCAAAACGAGCGGCACCGCTCACCCGGTCTCAACAAATGTTGTGACGGAACCTGTTGGCCAGCAGACGGAATCACCAGAACCTTCCCCGGTAAACCCGGCTGCCGAAGTGACCACCACCCAGCCAAGGACGCTGTTTAGTCAGCAGTATTCACAACCAGGACGCCCCGCCCCTAAAACGATTGTCAATTCTGAGGCGATCAATTATCCCAAGTACATCATTCGGTCAGCCGCATTCCTCATTTTACTGACGGCTGGTTTGTGGTGGGCGAAAAAGTGGGCGAAAAGTCGCCAGGGCGCAAATGGTCACGTAACACTGCCCATGGAAGTTCTCGGAAAGCGTTATCTGGGACCCAAACAATCTGTCGTTGCCATGAAGGTCGGGGAAAAAGTGTTGCTGCTGGGCGTCACTGAACGGTCGATTAACCTACTCACGACCCTTGCGGACGAGGAGCTGGATGCGGTGGAAACGACATCAGAAAAAAATGCTGATGCAAATCGTAATTTCGCTGATTTGGTAAGTCACCTTACACGGAAATACCAGGTATAAGACATGAGTCATTTTATGCCATTCGCCCGAAAATTGACCCGCAGCCCATGGGTGTGGGTTTTGGTTATTCTGGCGATTCCGGCACTGGTTTCGGCACAGACGGGTTTGCCATCACTGAATCTCAGTGTTGACGAAGCCAAGAATCCGGCTGAATTCTCGTTAACCATACAGATTCTGGCGCTAATTACCGTGCTTTCGCTGGCGCCATCCATTTTGATCATGACGACCTCATTCACGCGAATTCTCGTCGTGTTTCACTTTCTGCGAGTGGCACTGGGAACCCAGACGACACCGTCGAACCAGGTGCTCGTGAGTCTGGCCATGTTCATCACCTTTTTCATCATGAAACCCATGTTCAGTGAAGTTTATGAAAACGCCTGGCAACCCATGTCACGCGAAGAAATCACGCAGTCCGAAGCACTCCAGCTTGCAAAAAGACCCGTAGCGACCTTTATGCTGCGCCATACCCGGGAAAAAGATCTGGGACTGTTCATTGATCTCCAGGGCGCTGCCGCACCTGAAGTCATGGAAGACCTGCCCATCACGACCATTATCCCGGCATTCATCATCAGCGAATTGCAATCAGCCTTTCAGATCGGATTCTTGCTCTACCTGCCCATGCTGGTCATTGATATGATTGTCGCCAGTGTTTTGCTCTCAATGGGTATGATGATGTTACCGCCGATCATGATTTCCATGCCATTCAAGATTTTGCTATTCGTGCTGGTGGATGGCTGGTACCTCATTGTGGAATCACTGGTAAAAGGATTTATGTAACATGACCATCGATTTTGTTCTGTACATCAGCAAAGAGACGATGAAAACCACCGTGTATATCCTGGCACCTATCCTGGGAGCAGGATTATCCGTGGGTCTGTTGATCGGTATTTTCCAGGCGGTCACCTCCATTCAGGAAATGACACTCACCTTTATTCCCAAAATTACCGTACTTGGATTGATCCTCATCTTTTTAACCCCCTGGTTTCTGGATGTGCTGATGTCCTTCACCCTGGAGATTTTCAACCAGATCGCAACGGTAGGAATGCAGCCTTAGCATCATGGAATTTTTTCAGCAATATTATCTGGCGGTCCCGAAATTCATGCTGATTTTCGCCCGGCTGTCAGCACTATTGATCACACTTCCCGTTTTCAGTTCTTCCGTCATTCCGGGTCAGGTTCGCATTCTCTTTGCATTTGTTTTGAGCTTCATTCTGGTAACCCTGCTCCCGGATCCGGGGCTGCATGTTCTGTCACCCATTAGCTTTTTTATTCTGGTTGGTCGTGAGATTCTTTTTGGCGCACTCATTGGTTTGGGCGCCAATATTCTGTTCGAAGCATTTGCCATGGCTGGTGGCCTCATTGCGCGCCAACTGGGAATGGGCATTGCCAACGTCATGGATCCAAGCAGTCAGGAACAACAACCGATTTTTGGTCAATTCTTCCTGTTTGTCATGATCGCTTTCTTGTTTGCCACCAACGGACACCACATGCTGGTCGTTACCCTGTTTGATAATTTCAGCCTGCTGCCGCTGGGCCAGGGATCATTGGCGGACAGCGCGGGTGAGACCGTTGTGCGGGTCATGTCAACCGCATTGACCTATTCGGTGAAACTGGCGCTTCCGGCTACCATATTTCTGCTGATTCTGGACACCGCATTTGCTTTTCTCGCCCGGGTTATGCCCCAAATGAATGTCTTCTTTGTGACCCTGCCGCTAAAGGTCGGGCTCGGCTATTTTATCATGATTATCTCCATGGACATTTTCCAATCCATGTTCGATAGCCTGTTTCATGATGTCTATCTCTACATCGGTACAATGGCTCGTCAATTAGGAGGAGTTTAGCTTTGGCTGAACAATCAGGTTCCGACAAGACCGAATCCGCGACTCCTAAACGCCGGGAAGAAGCCCGGGAAAAAGGTAATGTCGCACGCAGCGGCGAGCTGAATTCGGCTGCGGTCCTGCTCATGGGTATAGCGGCGATTTATTATACCGGTGGTGAAATATTCACGAATATCGCCCAGTTTATGAAGCACACCTATTTCCAGATAGGGTTGGTGGAAGGTTCAAATGAGGGCATCCTGGACCAGTTTATTGTGATGTTCAAGCTGTTGCGGTCCGCCGTACTCCCCATATTGCTATTGATCATGATGGGTGGGGTTCTGGCGAATGTTTCCCAGGTTGGTTTCATGCTCTCAACCAAGGCTCTGATGCCCACATTTTCGAAAATCAGTCCCGCTGCCGGTTTTAAACGCATTTTCTCCACCCGCACCCTGGTTGAAACGTTCAAAGGATTCTTCAAGATATTTATTCTGGCGTGGTTTGGCTACTCTGTCATCAACAAACACATAGACGATTTTTCGCATTTATCATTCCTCACGGTCAGTGAATCCCTGGCTGTGTTCGGAGAGGTTCTGTTTGAGCTGACTATCAAGATCGGTTTGACCATCGCAATTATGGCTGTGGCGGATTTTATCTACCAAAAATACGAGTACGAAAAAAGTCTGAAGATGAGCAAACAAGAGGTGAAGGACGAAGCCAAACAGTACGAAGGCAGCAACGAAATAAAAAGTCGTCAGCGCGCGATGATGCGCTCTTCAGCCAGGAAACGCATGATGGAAGCCGTACCGGATGCCACGGTGGTGGTGACCAACCCGACCCATATCGCGATTGCTTTAAAATACGATGGCATGTCCTCCGAAGCGGCACCCATTGTGGTGGCAAAGGGCAAACGCAAAATTGCAGCCCGGATTATTGAGATTGCCAAAGAGCACGGCGTTCCGGTTATCCAGAACAAACCGCTGGCCTGGAGTCTTTTCGATACAACCGAAATTGGTGGTGAAATTCCCGTGGCATTCTACCAGATCGTGGCAGAAGTGCTGGCCCAGGTGTATCGCATGAAGCAGGGGAAAGTGGCTTTTGCCTAAGTAACGAATGATGAAAAAAATGAGCGAGCACAGAACACCCAGCCAATTGATTACCTTCACCAACAACAGCAATGTGACGTTGGCGGCAGGGATCGTACTCATTTTGGCGGTTATGGTGCTGCCATTGCCCTCATTTATCATGGATGCCCTGCTGGCGATGAATTTGATGAGCGCTTTGGTGATACTGTTTGTCTCGCTGTATATCTTCCGCCCGTTGGAATTTTCTGTCTTTCCCGGACTACTCCTGATCATCACACTCTTCCGCCTGTCATTGAATGTGGCGACGACGCGTTTGATTCTGAGCCGTGGTTATGCCGGTGAAATTATCGAGACATTCGGTGAATTCGTCGTTCAGGGTAATTATGTCGTAGGTGCGGTTATCTTCATTATCCTGGTTATCATCAATTTTGTGGTCATCACCAAAGGCTCAACCCGAATCGCGGAGGTTTCCGCCCGATTTACATTGGATGCCATGCCCGGTAAGCAGATGGCTATTGATGCCGATTTGAACGCCGGCCTGATTGATGATCATGAGGCTCAAACCCGGCGGTCTGAAATCGCCCGTGAAGCAGACTTTTATGGCGCTATGGACGGTGCAGCAAAATTCGTCCGAGGGGATGCCATTGCCGGACTGCTCATCACCCTGGTGAATATTGTTGGTGGGTTGACCATCGGTGTGATGCAACGCGGGTTAACCATGTCTGATGCCGCTGGCATTTACATGTTACTGACGATTGGTGACGGTTTGTTGGCCCAGATTCCGGCGTTGATCATCTCGACCGCTGCCGGAATTATCATCACCCGGGCGACCTCCGAATCCAGCCTGGGCGCTGACATCACCAATCAGATTTCCAATCAACCCCGCGCGGTGATGGCTAGTGCCGTGATTCTGGGAGCCATGGGAATTATTCCCGGTATGCCATTTATTCCATTTGCCATCATCGGTGGAATTTTGGGGGCTGGCGCCTACGCCATGGAGAAAAGTCAGAAGCAGGAGATGCTTTTGGACCAGCCCAGAGAAGAAGAGGCAGAGCCCATTCCGGAAGAAAAGATCGAAGAGTTGATTCATCCGGATGCCTTTGAAATTGAGATTGGATATAGTCTGATTCCCCTGGTGGATGCAGGCCAGGGTGGGAATTTGCTCAATCGGATCACCACGATTCGTCGCAGTCTGGCGCTTGAATTGGGCGTCATTATTCCGCCGATTCGGATTCGAGACAATATCCAGCTACGCCCCAATGAATATGTGTTCAAGATTTTTGGCGTTGAAGCGACTCGCGGTGAAGTCATGATGAATTCCTATCTCCTCATTCACACCGGTGGTGGTGAAGAATTTGATGGTGTGGAAACGATTGAGCCCACCTTTGGATTACCGGCCAAGTGGATCTCGGAAGCGGTTCGTGAGCAGGCGGAGTTGTCCGGCAATACGGTGGTGGAACCCCCGGCCGTGATTGCAACACACCTCATGGAAGTGCTGAAAAATCAATCCTTCCGTTTCATTAATCGCCAGGAAACGCGTCACATGCTGGATCACCTCAAGGAGAGCCATACCGCTGTGGTGGACGGACTGGTTCCGGAAATGGTGTCCCTGGGTGTCGTCTCCCAGATATTGAAAAATTTGCTGAAGGAAAAAATTCCTATTCGTAATCTGGTAACCATTTTGGAAGCCATCGCTGATTATGTCGCCTTCACGAAAGATCCTGAATTGCTTACGGAATATGTGCGTTCGGCATTGGCTGAAACCATAACCGCCTATTTCAGCGGAAATGGGCAGATCATGGTTGCAACCCTGGACCCGCGTCTGGAAGATGCCGTGGCGGATTCCGTGAAGACGAATTCCGGTCAGCTAAAGAATCTTGGTTTAACACCCAAACAGTTGAACCGTCTGTTTGAATCGTTAGCGGAAAAAGTCGAGCAGATCGTCAGCGCCGGGACCAAACCCATTGTCCTGGTATCGCCCCAGATTCGGCGACATTTCCGCAAGCTGATCGCTCCTGTATTACCCGGATTATTCATTCTTTCCTATTCGGAACTCACGCCGGATACCAATCTGAAATCTGTTGGAATGGTGGAGATGCCCAGTGAAATATGAGCAAATAACCGGTCGTTCGCTGCATGACGCCATGGCTCGCGCCAAGACCCTGCTGGGTGATGACATTATCCTGATGGAATCCAAAGCCGTCAGCCCGGACGATCCGAATTATAATGAAGATTGTACCATCCGGATTACCGTTGGTGTCGAAATCAAGGAAGAGGCAATCCAGAAAAAGGTAATGGATGCCTACAAATGGCATGTCAATGAAGCCGGAGGAGCCCAGGTCCCGGAAGTCAGTCCGGAAAAATTGGCGTTTCAACCCATTTTACAGGCCAATCTGCGGAAAGAGCCTACCTATCCGGTGGAACAACAGCATCAACACCACCAACAAGATCAACAATTACAACCGGGGTTGGAACCCAAACACGAGATCAAACAGCTCCGGCGGAAAATTGATGGTCTGTACAATTTGCTTTCCACGGTGATTCAACCGGGTTTGCAGGGGAACTATGTCAGTGCTTACGAAACACTGATTACCAGAGGTGTTGATAAGAAAGACGCGCTGGAGTTTACCGCCCGAGTTCAAGGGCGATTTCCGGATTACAAGTCAGCTTCGGAGATTGACATTCGCCAAGCCATTCAGAGCGATTTTTATCCCTTCACACCCCGGGATCGGGTCTCTGAAATGTTGCGTGGTGAAGGTCAACGCATCCTCGCGTTTGTGGGTTCACCGGGTGTGGGGAAGACCACAACGATCATGAAAATCGCATTGCACGACGCCATGGTTCCGCCGGAATCGGTGGGGATTTTGTCATTGGATGTGTATGGCATTGGTGCGGGGAAGGCACTGGAAGCATTCTCCCGACTCACCGGTGTTGTTGTGGAAACCGTATCAGACCGCGCCGCCCTCCCGGAGTTGATGCAACGGTGGTATAAAAAACAGGTCATCCTGGTAGATACCGCCGGCCGCAGTCCAAACTTCCCGAATTACACCAGAGATCTGAGTCGCATGTTTTCAATTCTGCAACCCTCGAATACGTATATCGTCTTTGATATGCGATCTGATTTGGAAGATATGTTTCTGAGTGGTGGTCGGTTTTCTGAGCTGCGTCCGTCAGGTATTATTGCCACCAAATTCGATGAAACCGAACGCCCGGGGAAGGTCATTTCCCTCTCCAAAGGGTTGGAATTACCCGTGGTTTTTGCAACTGCGGGTCAGGACGTAACCGGTAAATCCGAACCTGTGAAATTGAATCTGTTCGCTGAGTGAAAGGTATTGCGTTAATGAATCACTTCGACATCGTCTGTGAATTTCCGGGTAGCATGATCAAAAACGGACTCACACCGAAGTTTCATAACGACCTTCTCAGATTGTTCATGTCCCCTTCACCCTTTGAACCGGAAGTAACACCAAGATGGCAATGGAATATTTCATGAGTCAAATGCCAATACCTGTTCGCGCGAATGCTCAGGCTGCGGCGCCACAACGGCCGGAAGTGTGGGCGGTTACCAGCGGTAAAGGGGGTGTTGGAAAGACCAACCTTTCCGTGAATATGGCAACCGTGTTGGCGAAAATGGGTTACCGGGTCTTGCTCATTGATGCCGATATACATCTGGGAAATGTGGATCTCCTGTTGGGTATACGTACAGAGTTTACCATCGCGGACGTCCTGACGGGTAACAAGACCTTGAAGGAAATTATCGTGCATGGTCCGGGCGATTTTGACATTCTCCCGGCGGCTTCGGCGGTGGTGGACCTTTTGGAAACGAAACACAATATTTTCAGGGACATCATCTCCTCATATACCAAGTTTCAGCAGAGTTACGACATCGTTTTGGTGGATACAGCCGCAGGTATTTCAAATCAGGTTCTGTCCTTCGTGTTTAGTGCTGACAAATGCATTGTCGTTGCCACACCTGATCCGGCGTCCCTGACTGACGCTTATGGCATGATCAAAATTATCAATCGGAATCGAGCCGATGCGACGGTCATGCTCGTTTTGAATATGGTGGAAAGTGAAGCCGAAGGGCAGACGATTTACCATAAAATGAATCTCATGACGCAACGGTTTTTATCGCACGCCATTACCTACACCGGATCCATCGTGCAGGATCAGCGGGTGGCCTGGTCGGTGCGGAATCAGCGCCCCATTTTGTTGGCGGATCCATTGTCTCCACCCGCCAAATCGATCCGACTCATCACACGGAAGATCATGGAGACGCCAAGCGGAACAGAACCCGTAGGTACGAATCTCTTTGAAGGGGTTTACAAATATCGGGATTTTCAGGTTGGAGGAGGTGAATCGTGAAGGTAGTGAACCGTTTCGCGACATTGGTTGCTTTGATCGCACTGCTCATGTGTCTTCTGAGCGGGATTTCACTCTGGACCAGTTTGATACGGTCAGGAATCGTATTCGTGGGTGTTCTTTTCGCATTTTTTATTGCCGGCCAGCTTTTCCAGGTGGGAATGATGGCAACACGGGAAAAAGTAAAGGATTGATACCATCATGATGCAACGACACGCACAATCCAAACAGGCGCCAGAATCTGCAATGGAATCCGGATCCATCGCAGCCTTGGCGATTGACCTCCCGGAATTAGATGGTGAAGCACTGGTGCGAGCTTATCACATCTTACCCAATGCGGCCACCAAAGACAAAGCTGTTCGTGCATTTTTACCGCTGGTCAGACATATCATCAACCGGATTCACATTTCCGATTCTCCAAGTCTGAACCGGGATGACCTGTATCATTCCGGTATTCTGGGTTTGCTAGAGGCGCTCGACCGGTATGATCCGGCACAGAACACCTCGTTTAAAACCTATGCCTATCGCAGAATCCAGGGTGAGATCATTGATGCCGTT
The DNA here is from genome assembly GCA_001872685.1 of Fidelibacterota bacterium CG1_02_48_14. Classification (GTDB taxonomy): domain Bacteria; phylum Fidelibacterota; class UBA8477; order UBA8477; family UBA8477; genus UBA8477. The sequence continues at coordinate 20,126 of MNWS01000112.1, read as the reverse complement.
CGCGAGGCAGGGATGCTGACCCGATCCCAATCTAAACAGGTCAGGATATTATTGGATACCGAAGAAGCCCTGCGCGCCAATCTGGGCCGGGAACCTGCTCATGAAGAGGTGCAGGAAAAAATGGGTATCAATTCTCGGGATTATGACTCAATCCGAATGCTTATCTGGCAGCAACAGTCCATTTCACTGGATGAAGAAGTATCCAGAGATGATGCGGACACGGTCGTCCGTAAAGAACTTGTCGTTGATGAAAATCAGCTTTCACCTGAAGAGGAATTTATTGCCATGGGTTTAAAAGAAGAATTACAGCACCTGATTGCCAACCTGCCCGAGCGTAATCGCCTCATTTTGGCTTTGTACTATTATGAGGAATTAACCCTGATTGATATTGGACGCGTGCTTGGCGTTTCGGAATCACGGATTTCCCAACTCCTGAAGGAAACATTGGGAGATTTGAAGGATAATCTGGCACCCACCAGGTGAGAAATAAAGGAGTGGCAACATGTCATCCGATTTTGGAAACAGCAGCGCATTGTCTTTTCTCCCTGCCATTCAGGCGATTGAAAAATCATCCCGGGAACAACAACAGGACAAGCGCAAGAAGGGCAAAAATGGTGAGGATTCTGAAAACCAGCCTAACTTTAGCGCACATCTGCCAGCCGACATGATTCAGAAAGAGGAGCCGCATCGGGAAAGTGGTTTGAAGGAGGATGCCTTTCAGACCAGTGCCGGTGAGATTATCAGCACATCCGGCGATGAGGCAAACAACAGCAATGCGCCCAAGCGGAAAAAAGGACAGCACATTGACATCACAGCGTGATACCCGAGCACTCAGCCTGGTGATACATCTGCGATTGATGGTGACCGCCCTGATCACCCTGGTGAGCTTTTTTTCCCCCGGTGTGACCCGGGCTCAGGTTGATAGCACAATGGCTCCCGTTGATAGCAGTTTGACAGTGTTTGACAGCACCAGTGTTAAACCCCCGTATTCAGGACCGGGAATCACATCGGAAGAATTTTCCGGGGGGAGTCGTCGCCTGATCGTCCCGGGTAGCGGGAAAAATTATGCACCGCCGGTCGTCACCTGTGATGTTGATTCCGGCTCGCGTCAGTTTAAAGTTACCATAGCGCCTTACGATACCAGTCGGTTGCGGGGGAAATTCAGCCAGTACTTTAGTGGTAACCGTCCATTGAAATTCAAAGCGATTTTCCCGGACTCGTTAACCCTCCAATTGGTCGTCCAAACCACACCATTTTCTGAAATCAAACCATTTTACAACTACCAGGAAAAGCATATCTACATTGACATCCTTGATAAGCGTGTCGAAGCCCCGGTTCAAACCGCTACGAAAACGGCGAGTCCACCCATCGTGCCTGCCCGGGATGACATTTCTAAAGTAAAACCACCACCACCGGTGACCCGGTCATTTTTCGGATTTCAGAGTGACCGACCCATGTTGGTGATGGCTTTATTTGCGGCAGCGGTGTTCATCATTTTGGGCGTGGTGCTGGTAACGGCAATGCTGGTAGTGCGAGGTCTGAGGAGACGCAAAGCCCAAATGGCGGTGGAAGGTGAAGGTGAAAATCCGGAACCTACTGAATCGGAAGAATCCGTCGTTGACAACTTTTCGAAATCCGAAAATGAAGAGATCATAAAACCCGTAACAACCAGTCCATCGGAGAAAACAAACCCGCCGGAAAGAAGTGCAGCGGATACGGAAATTCGCAAGTTGATGAAACAGCATGGGGTAACCTATGATGAGGCGCGGATTATGGTCTGGATGAAGCAAAGAAGAAGTAAGCAATGAATCATCAAAACGAACAAGCCCGCACCGAAACAGGTGGCGCGCTACGGTTTATCATCAAGGGACCGCTGGATCAATTGTTCAACCGACTCAGCAAGGGAATGGTGATTTCCGGCCGAATCGTCCGTCGTCTGACACCCACCAAATGCATTCTGCGGATCTATGGTTACAACATGGTCGCCTATTCGAATTTGAGCCTGGAAAATCGGAAAGAGGTATCGGTTCTGGTTCAGGAAATTGATCCTGTGCCCATTTTCAAAATCATTGAGACCCCTGTGAAGCAGTAAAGTCAATTGGTATCCATTAGCCAACCCACCTGAGACGGAAGACACAGCCCGGGAGATAATCGAAATGGAAAAAGTGGAAACAATGAGACGAGATACGGTTCCCCTGTCAGGCGTTGGCGATGCCAGGGTTTTGAGAGATTATTCCACAACTGTCGCAATTCTGGAAAGTGTCCAGGATGTCATTTTAATCGCGGGGACCTCCGGGCGCATCGAATATGCCAACCGCAGCGCACTGGGATTATTGGATACAAAGCTGGACTCACTGCTGGGGCATTGTATTGACGAATTTATCACCGATTGCCCCTGTGAATGGGCCAGCGATACCCTGTCTTCGGCGAATAAACCATCAGGGGTGCTGCAGTACATTAACAGTGGAATTTTGGATAATATTGAAGCTGGTTTCAAAACCGGCGATACCATAACACCGGTCTATCTCAGTTTTAACCTGGTCCAGGATCGCCAGAATCGTGTGCAATATATCATCATCACTGCCAAGGACATCACGCATCAGAAAAGGCTGGAAAAGGAATTACGCCAGCACCAGGTGTCAACCATTTCCCGTGATCGGCTCCAGGCGCTCGGCGAGTTATCGGTTGGACTGGTTCACGAAATCAGCCAACCATTGAGCATTTTGCGACTCAAACTGGAGATGCTTTTGAAGCAGATGGAAGCCCCGGGTGAACCTGAGAAAAATAGACAGATCGTCCGGGATGGATTTCAGCTCATCGACCGGATGGCCGCCACCATTGATTCCATGCGTAAATTTTCGCATCAGACGGAAGAGAATATCTTGTCAGCGGTGAATGTTAATGCCATGGTAGAAAATGCCGTTAATCTCGTTCGGGCAGATTTCGAGCGACGGAATATTATCATTCAGGCAGAGAAAGATCCAAATTTGCCGTATATCCTCGCAAACCCCCTTTATATCGAACAGGTGTTGGTCAACCTTTTGGCAAATGCCCGGGACGCATTTGACGAACGGGATAGCAGCGACGGATATGAGGATCGGGACGAAAGAAAAATAGTTCGTATTTCACTGGTGCCCAAAGGGGGCGAATGGGTGGAAATACACATTAGCGACAACGCCATGGGCATGCCACACGAGGTCGTCCGCAAAATATTTGATCCATTTTTTTCCACCCGGAAAAACGGTCGTAACACCGGCATGGGCTTATCCATTTGCAAAAATATTATTGACTCTCTGGGGGGCGATATTTTCGTGAAAAGTCAACCCGGAGCTGGTACGCAATTCACGCTGCGACTACCTACCGGGCATTACGACGAGCGGAAACAATTGGCGAACCTGATTGGAATGATTCATCATCATCAACCGCAACAACAATAATAATAGTAGGACTATAATGCGAGCCGGGGGTCAGGTCATGGTAGATCAGAACAAAAACCCACTCATTACGCTTGCTGCGATTTTGCAGAAAAGCTGGGAGTCCGACGATCAACTGTTTGCAGCCTTATTTGATCTGTTGCTTACGGCGGTTCCCTTCGAATGTGCGACACTTTTTCTGAAAGATCCGGACACCGGCAAGCTTGAACACAAGTATCAGGTGGGTGATACCGTTGTGGATCTTATTCGTGAGGTCTCTTTTGGAAATGGTCCTGGTTTGTCAGGGTGGGTTGCCAACCAGAAGGAACCGGTCATTCTGACATCATTGAAAAAATCCCGGCCGGGTCAGTCAAATCTATTCAATTCCTTCGTTTCATTGCCCTTATGGTCCGGCAATCGTTTGTTGGGTGTGATGAACCTGGGGCATTCACTGGAAGGGGTTTACCAGGAGGATGATATTGCCGGCTACAGCCTCATCGCTGACCAATTTTCTGTCGCTGCCGAACAGCTTTTCCTGCGAAAAAAAATCCACATTCGAAATCAGGAATTACAGGAGAGTCTGGAAAAACTGAAAGCCGCACAAGCTCAATTGGTGGAATCAGAGCGCATGGTGGCGATTGGTGAGATAACCGTCACGGTGAATCATGAAATCAACAATCCACTTACGGCGATTATTGGTCACACGGAATTGCTACAAATGAAGCTGGAGAAACTGGTGCCCGGGGATACGGAAGTTAAAAATTATCTGGAAACAATCCTGAATCAGGCGCACCGAATTGAATCGATCACCCACCGCTTGAAAGAGATTGAGTCCTCCATGAGTGGTGATTATTGTGACAGCGTGCGCATGATTCGTCTCTCTGAATAAAGCTCACTTACCGACTTAAAACAGACCATTTATACGACCCGCGGTGCCGGAAAATTATTCCACACGCACCGGGAATTCCTTCCGCTTTTCAACCGATTCCGAATCAATAACTCATTCCCAATGCTTTAAAACCGACTGTAAAAAACAGGCTGTAACATACTGTTATAATAGAAAATAGATGTGTAATACGAGGTAGGTTCCTGACATTGAAAAACCCAGGGTCAGCCTTGGCACCGGAATTGCGAAAGGAGGCTCACGCAAAAGGAAATTTGATATGAATACTAGTCTGGATATGCTGCAAAAAATCATGACAGCCCAGATTCACAAAAATGATATCGTGGCCAATAATCTCGCGAATGTCAGTACCAATGGATTCAAAAGGGAAGTGGCGTTTTTCGATATTCTGAGTCAAAATTCTGAAGGTCCGGGCGTCAATGTCCGCACGAATTTCGAACAAGGTCCCCTAAAGCAGACCAGCAATCCACTGGATCTGGCCATTCGCGGACGGGGCTTTTTTGTGGTGGAAACGGATAAGGGTGATGCCCTCACACGAGATGGCCATTTTACCGTCTCCAATGACGGCTATTTAGTGACCAGCTCCAACCATCCCTTGGCAGGGTTGGGTGGCCGGATTGATGTTCCCTTGGACGAATTCTCTGAGGGCGATATTTCGATCAATGAATCCGGCGAAATTTTTGTCGGTGAGCGTTTCATCGACCAGATCAAGATCGCCCAGATTGAGGATTCGTCGATACTCAGCAAAATCGGAGAAAACCTATTCAAGGCTCCCCGGAGTTACGCGCTTTCTGAGGCTCCTGAGAGTACCGTGTTACAAGGGCAACTGGAAGGGTCAAATGTCAATCCCGTGGTAGAAATGGTTCATTTGATTGAGCTTCAGCGTCAGTTCGAAAGTTCACAGCGCGCCATGAGTGCCATTGATAATGTCCTTGGAAAAGCAGCAAGCGACATTAGTCGTTACCGATGATAATGCAGGAGGTATAGTCATATGATTCGCGCCTTACGTACAGCAGCCCTGGGCATGTCCGCACAACAAATGAATGTGGATGTGGTGGCCAATAACCTGGCGAATGTTAACACAACCGGATTTAAAAAGAGCGCCGTCGAATTCCAGGATCTGCTCTACGATACCATCAAATCAGGGAATGATGATGCAGCCCGGGAAATGAAAAAACCTGGAGAAATCCAGGTGGGTATGGGTAATCGTCCCATCGCAACATTCAGATCATTCACCCAGGGTAATGTGGAGGAAACGGGCAATAGTCTGGATCTGGCCATTAATGGTAATGGATTTTTCCAGGTGCAGCAAACTGACGGGACCATCGCCTACACTCGTGACGGCTCTTTTCGTGTGAACGCTGATGGCGAATTGGTTACCGGCTCGGGTTTACGGGTTTATCCGCAACTGGATATTCCACTCGGAGCTGTCAGTGTGAATGTCTCGGAAAATGGAGTAATCTCAGTCCTCTTCCCGAACCAGCCCGAACCTGAGGAGGTGGGTCAACTCGAACTTGCATCCTTTATGAATCCCGCCGGATTGCGGGCGGAAGGTGGCAATCTTTATGTGGAGACACAAGCCTCCGGCCGTCCCAATTTTGGTATTCCCGGCGAAGATAGCTTCGGCGCTGTGGTGCAAGGTTATCTCGAGAAATCCAATGTGGATGTGGTTCAGGAAATGATCAACCTCATCGTCTCCCAGCGTGCCTATGAGATCAACTCAAAAGCAGTCACCACGGCGGATGAACTGCTGTCCATCACCAATAACATCAAGCGTTAATTAATAGACCTTTAGATAAGCATGAATACCTCAGCAGCAAACAGACGGGTGAATTGGGTGGCGATAGCCGCACTGGTGATGCCGATAATGGCTGCAGCAGCACCCACCACCGATCTCATGCGCGAGGTGCTGGGGCGCAAGCTCGTTCAATATGCTGCCAAGAGTTTTGACCTGCCGGAGCGGGATATTCAACTGAGGGTACGGCAATGGCCGAATATTCAGGATAATGGCTGGAAAAATCGTGAATGGATCGTGGAGAACAGATCCCAGTCAACCGATGTTGGGAATCAGACCTATTGGCTGGTTGCGCGTCAGGGAGCACTGGTTCACGATGAATATCCGGTGACGGTTGATCTTTCAGTCACGGTCAATGCCTTTGTCACAACGGGTATCGTCAGTCGCTTTGTTTCAACCAAAGAAATTCCCTGTGTTTCCCAACCCACGAGAATCACACACGATTTTCGCCAGATCATCCGGTCCAAAAACGATCTGAAGGGGAAAGTCACCTGTCAGGTGATTCCATCCGGTCGCGTTCTCACCCGGGATATGTTGATGGATCCGCCGGATGTCATGAAGGGCGACAAAGTGAAAGTTTCGGTGCGTACCGGAGATTTGGTGATCAGCGCTGATGGGATTACAACCGAATCCGGCGCTGTGGGGGATAAAATTCGGGTCTACTGCACGACAACACGGGTCTACCTCGTGGGCACCGTTCAGGACCCAAACACTGTCGTCATCGAGGTTCAATAAATGAAGAAACATACTCAATTCGCCACACTGCTTATGGTGATGATCCTGATGCATATTTTGGGAAACCAGGTTATGGCGCAACGCTTTTCAGGTGCTTACAACTCATTGTACCAGGACATCAAGGGATTTCAGGTTGGGGATGTCGTCACGATCCTGATAGCAGAATCTGCACTGGCTACAAAATCCAGCAAAGCAACCAATTCCACCAACAGCGGTATGTCGGTAGACGGTTCAGTAAACAGTAATCTTTCGACATTTTTACCGCTTTTTGGCGCTTCGAATAATATTTCAAATTCCTTTGACGGCCAGAGCGACACGGAACAGCGTGAAAAACTATCCGGCACGGTTACCGCCACCATCGTGGAGGAGACACCGAATGGCATGCTGCGGCTGGAAGGCAAACGCGTCCTGGAAGTCAACGGTGAAAAAAATACCATCAGCCTGAAGGGCTTTATCCGGGCTCGTGACATCTCAACGGATAACACGATTTACTCTTATCAGATCGCCAATGCCGAGATCACCTATAGCAAATCGGGTGTGAAACAAAAACTTGGGTTCGGCGGTGGCTTGCAGAAAGCCGCGACCTGGGCGATTGGTCTGGGGCTGTTGGCTATCGGGCTGGGAGCTACATTGTGATGCTCTCTGTCGCCCAAAAATCCTTCCGCCACGCTGTCATCGTGCTGACGATGATTGGCTCTGCGCTTGGACAGGTCCGCATCAAAGATGTCACCACCATAGAAAATGCCATGCAAATCCCCTTGGTTGGTTATGGTCTGGTTGTGGGTCTTGATGGTACGGGTGACCGTTCGTCCGGTAATCGCGGCGCGGTTTTTACGGTACAAACCATTTCAAATATGCTGGAGCGGTTTGGCATCACGGTTCCCAAAGATTATCTCCGAACCCGAAATGCCGCCGCAGCGATGATCACCGCCCGGACTACCTCTTTCGGTCGGGTTGGTTCGTCCTTCGATGTGACTGTTTCCAGTTTGGGCGACGCCACCAGTTTGGAAGGGGGCGTTTTGCTCACGACGCCATTGCTCTCGATTGAGGGCAAATATTTTGGACAGGCGCAGGGGCCGGTAACCATCGGCGGATTTAATATCCAGACAGACGCCGGTGAAAAGATTCGGAAAAATCACGCACTGGTAGGTCGCGTTCCCGGTGGCGGTATTCTGGAAGCCGAAGTTCCGCACCAGGAATTTTCGCTGGATCAGCCCATTCGATTGCTCCTGTCCGAAGCTGATTTTATCACCGCGTCACGCATCGCCGAAGCCATTAATGACCAATATGCCGGCGGCGTGAACACGGATACCGTGCGGACAGTCATGTCCACCGGTCCGGCCTTAGCCCGGAGCGCTGGTGTGGTGGAAATTACACTGCCCCAATTTATCACGACACAAGCTGAAGCGGTGTATTTCATCGCGAGTGTTGAAACGCTGCGTGTCGAAACGGATGTGGAAGCCCGGGTTGTGATTAATGAGCGGACCGGAACCATCGTGGCAGGTGGCAATGTGGTCATTAATGAAGTCATGATTTCCCATGGTAATTTGACGATTCACACCAAACAGCGACCGGTCATTTCCCAACCTCAAGCCTCCTTTAATAATACGGCCAAAACAGTTGTCGTCCCGGTTTCAGATACAGAAGTGATTGAAGATAATGCCACCGTTTCGATCCTGCCTGACAAAACGACTGTCAGTGGTTTGGCAACTGCTCTGAATGAAATGGGTGTGAAGCCCCGTGACATTATCGCCATTTTCCAGGCCATTAAAAAGGCTGGTGCGTTAAATGCAAAACTGATCATCATGTAATGAATTATTAGGAATTCCGGAGCTAGCAATCCATGGACCCCATTTCATCTCAAATCCAGATTCATTCCCAAACCACCGGCGGTGAAACACGCGTTGGAAAGGTTTCTGAAACCATTCACGATGGTGATGTGAAAATGATTCGTGAACTCAAACTGAGGGAAGCGAGTCAAAACCTGGAAGCTTCGTTTTTAACGCAACTGGTTCAAGCCATGGAAAAAACGGTTCCCAAAAACAGTCTCGCCGGAAGCGACAACACCCTGTCCACCATGATGTTTGGTAGTACCATGGGCGAAGCGCTGGCCAAGGCGAGTCCTACCGGACTTTCGGAAATGTTTTATCAGGCGCTGGCTGAGAAAGATGGTGCGCTGCCGGTGGATATGAAATTTGACAATCTCGACATTCAGGGAATCCATTCATTGAAAATGGACATCCTCAAGGAAACCTTCTAATGGGACAATCACAGTTAGCTCAACTACGCCGACCTGTGAATGAAATGCTCATGGGACATGGCAGCACATTAACCACCCGGGAAATGTTTCAAACGCTCATCGCCATGCTCTCGGTGGAATCTGCCTGGTGTGATCATCTGAGTGATTTGCTCAAAAAAAAGCAGAAGGTGATTATTGCCGGTGATGTTGAAAATCTTGAGAAAATGACCTCAGAGGAGAGTCGCCTCGCCAAACAACTGGGTGAAAAAGTCCACGAAAGAATGCAACTGATTCGCAGTATTTCGGAACAACAAGGGTTGGATTTGACGGAACCGCCACGCATGAGCCATTTGAAGCCATTCGTCCCCAAAGATCTCCTGAATACTTTCAATTCGCTGATCAGACAAACGGAAGTCGTTGCGAAACAGATCAAGGAAATCAACCAGCAGAATGAATTTTTACTCCGTGCTTCGATGGATTATGCCCAGGGGATGATTACCATGTTGTATCGTTACCACGGCAAGGGCATGACCCTTTACGACACCCGGGGTGTTGCCGGTCAACATTCAGCAGATACCCGATTACTGGACAGGAAAGCGTAAGGTCAGGCTATGTCAATTCAGAAAATATTTGATACCGCTAAACAGTCTCTGCTTCAGAATCAATCCGCCATCAATACGTCGGCAAAAAACATCGCCAACATGAATTCGGAAATCTACAAGCGTCGCCAGGTGATTATTACGGAGTCGACGCTTGGATTCACCGGTATGAATGGTGGGATTTCCCATGCGGACACCATTCGCGTTGAAAACCAGTTCATTGATTCGCAATTACGCTATGAGCGGCAGGATTTGGGCAAACGTGAATCTGACCAGATCATTTTGCAGCAAGTGGAAGATGTTTTTGGTGAGCCCAATAACGCGGGTCTGTCAAAAGTCCTGACCTCATTTTGGAACTCCTGGAACGCCCTATCCACCAACCCGGAGAGTTTGTCGGCTCGCAATGAAGTCCGATCCCAGGGTCAATCCCTCTCCAGGACATTTCAAAAACTCGATACGGATTTTGGTAATTTGCAGCGCAATCTCCGGGAGGAATATCAGGCCAAAGTAGATGACGTCAACCGCATGCTGAACCAGATGGGCGAACTAAACCGTCAAATCCTGCGGCAGCCTTCGGGTGATCTGCTGGACCATCGGGATGCGCTCATTAACGAGTTGTCGCCCATGCTGGAGCTTGATGTAAGGGAAAATTCAAATGGCACGGTAACACTGGCAACCAACGGCACATTGTTAATTTCACAGGGTATCGTCAATAACCTTTCGGCGGATGTCACCTGGGATTCCAGCACCTCCGAATACACCCTTGGGTTAAAACTTGAAAATTCGCAACGATCGGTGAACCCCCAATCAGGCGCACTCTCAAGCCTGCTGGAACGACATAATGTCACCGTAAAAAATGTCCGGGATCAGTTGGATGGTCTGGCTGTCAACCTGGCGGTGCGGGTCAATGAAATTCACAAAAACGGGTACAATTTGGATGATGTCACCGATGTGAATTTTTTTGCTGAAGGTATTACCGGCGCTCACGATTTTAATATCAGTACAGAGATCGCGAATAATGCGAATCTCATCGCATCTTCCAGCGATGCCGGGACCCCGGGTTCCGGCACCCTTGCCACCCTGATCGCTGATATGCAATACGGGGAGGTTATGGAGGGGTTTTCAGCCAATGAGTTTTATAGCCATTTGGTGAGCGATATTGGCAAGAAAGTTCAGGAATCAGAATTTTTGAAAACCAGCCAGGAAAAATTGGTGATGAATCTGAAAAATCAGCGGGATGCCATTTCAGGCGTATCTCTGGATGAAGAAATGACCCGGTTAATCGAATTTGAACAGGCCTACCAGGCCGCGGCAAAGGTCATTTCCACGGTTTCAGAGATAACGGACACAATCATCAATATGGTATAACGCCATGCAACACGACAAAAGTACCATTCGAGAAGCATTACACATTGCCCCAGGAGACATTGACCTGGGGAAATTAATCCATCAGATCAGGAGTGTTCCATTATGCGAGTGACCGATTCCATCATTACCCGAAATCTTATGGATGCCATGAGTCGCAGCCGGGATAACATGGCGACGATTCAACAGGAAATGGCGACAGGCAAACGCATTTCAAAACCCAGTGTCGATCCACAGGGATACTTGAAAAGTCGACGATTTACGGAGACCATTGAACAGAATACTCAGTTCATCAGCAACATCGAGAACGCCCGAGCCTGGATGGAGAACTCCCTTCAGATCCTGACGACACTTGAAGATAAGGTCACGTCCGTAAGGGAAATCGGAATCCAGTCGGCAGATATGGCGAATGCCAATGTGCGCGATGCGTTGGCAAATCGGTTGGAGGGCATTATCAGTGATACCGTGTCCCTGGCGAATGAAAAATATATGGACAAATACATTTTTGGCGGCTCCCTGACCAAAGGGGATGATCCGTTCACTTATGATGGCACCGCAGTGACTTACGCCGGCAATTCTGACAAAATCACCCGTCGCATCGCCGAAAATCAAAATATGGAGATAAACCTGCCGGGTCAGGACCTGGCAGATACGGGACTTTTTGATAATATGATTGCCTTGCGGGATGCCTTGATCGCGAATGATGGGGATGCAATCCAGACAGCCCTGGGAGATATTGAAGACACTGAAAAACAACTGTTGAATATCTCGTCAGCTCAGGGTTCGCTCATGGGGCAATTGGATTTGACCGAACAGCGGCTTAACACCGCGAATATCAATTTGCAGTCAAATCTGTCCCAGACTGAAGACACGGATCTCATGGAAGCGATTGTTCGGTACAATCGTGAAGAGCTGGCCTATAAAGCCGCACTGGAAACAACTTCCGGGACACTGAGACTAAACTTGCTGGATTACCTGCGATAAGAAATTTGATCTGGCATGACCCGATCAACATAACAATCCTGATGGTTATTTAATTAAAACAAAACAACAACCATCCACAGGGAAGTGAAAGGAAAAATGAATAAACCCGCAATGAACCCCGGCACCGCTTCTGAAAAACGACCTCAATTCAGATTCGATGAAGACAAAGGAATTGCCCTGGAATTTCCATTGGGAATTCCAGGATTTGAGGACCTACACAACTTTCATCTCTACGAACTGCTTGATTATCCGCGCTTTGCATTCCTTGTTGCGGACGAAGAGCGACAGGTGGCGATGCTTTTGTTGGACCCGCAGGTTTTGGCTCAACACGATGCCATCAAAATCCCCGGCGAAAAACTCACCCAGGTTTCACTCGCCAAAGATGATGAAATTTGCACATTTTTAGTCCTTCGATTGAATCACCAGTTGGGGCGTCTCACGGCGAATCTTCGCGCACCGATTGTTGTATCCACACGACTACGGACGGGACACCAGATCATTTTAGACGATGATTCTCTGCCGATTTCTTATGCCCTGATGGAGGATGATACCAGTGGAAAAGTCAATGCTAACAATGAAAATGTCCGGTCAATTGATGTGTTGAAGCAATCCTCTCCAAATGCATCAACGGGAGGGCGCTAATCATGTTGGTCTTAACACGCAAAGTTGGTGAAAGCTTCCGCATTGGTTCGAATGTTATCATTTCTGTGGTAAAAAGTGCATCGGGTCAGGTAAAACTTGGTATAACAGCACCCGGATCAGTTTCAATTTATCGTGAGGAGATTTATCAAAAAATCAGAGAAGAAAATCAGGCTGCTACCGTCTCCGGAGAACTTTCAGCCCAGATGTTGAACCAGTTTTTGAGTCCCGAAAAGGGAGATTGAGGTGGTGGGTTGATGGGTCAACACCTCGTTAAACCAGAAACATTTTGATACCGCGAAATTCAGATAGAGCAAAATGCCGAATCTGCAATGGGTCGTTTTATGACGGGCGTATGATTTACGAAAACATGCCCCGGGGAGCCCAGAACTTCCCGGAACAATCCATGCTTACACTTGAAAAGGGCGAAGACCTGATCATCCGCCAATGTTCTGGTTGTGGTACCGTGCAAACAACCTCCATACCGGTTGATTATTACCGGGATGTGATACGTGCTGCCGCTTACTCAACGGAGATGTCAACATTCAGACGACAGCAATTCAATGATTTAAACAGCCGCTACGACTTTGATAAAAAAAAGGTGATAGAAATAGGTTGTGGTCGTGGTGAATATCTCACGCTGATGAATCAGGCGGGCTGGGACGCTTACGGGGTCGAACACTTACAAACCTCGGTTGACCATGCAATGAAAACTGGTCTGCGCGTCGAGCAAAACTACCTGGAAAAATCGGACACGCGTTTGAATGGGGCTCCATTTGATGCGTTTGTCATTTTTAATTTCCTCGAGCACATTCCCGATATCAGCCGTTTTTTAAGCGCTATACGAGCCAACCTGACTCAGGATGGTATTGGACTGGTAGAAGTTCCCAACTTCGATATGATGTTGCGACAATCCCTATCAACTGAGTTTATCGCAGACCACATCTATTATTTTTCTGAATCAACCCTGAGGCGAACACTCGAGATCAATGGATTCGACGTGGTTGAGAGTCGTGTCATTTGGCATGATTATATCATTTCAGCGATCGTTAAAAAGCGACAAGGGCTTGATTTCACCGGCTTTACCCACCACGAAAAACACCTCCGTAACGAAATCAGCTCGTTCCTCGATGAAACCGGGAAGGGGCGTCTGGCGGTTTGGGGTGCGGGGCACCAGGCTCTGGCAACCATTACGCTCACCGGTATCGCAGATCGCATTGACTATGTCATCGATTCAGCGCCATTTAAACAAAACAAATATACACCAGCCAGTCATTTACCTATTTACGGTCCGGGAATTTTGGATGATGATCCTGTTGACACGATTCTGATCATGGCGGCAGCCTATTCACAGGAGATCGCGAATCAGATCAGAACCCGGTATGGTGGAAAATTTCAGTTAGCGATTCTGAATGAGACAGGGCTTGATGTCCTCGCGCGTTGAAAAATGAAACAAAGCCAATTGTAAGGTAAAAAAATGGAATCAATGGAAGTAAAAATACAGGCCCTTGAACAGGGAAAGCGTAACCAACTCAAGCTCGAAAAGCCGTTGGTCTATGAAAAGGTGCTGAAATATGTTGACAAGGTCGAGCGTGGTGAGAGTATCGCCATCCTTCAATTTCAATATGATTACCGGTGTAATTTTGCCTGTGAGCATTGTTCGGCTGATAAATTCATGGTAAAAAGCGCCCGGGCAAGGAGAGCTGATACCCGGCGCAAATTCGATATTGAAGCGGTTAGAGAGTTATCCCGCCAGGGCGATGAAATGGGTTTGGCACACATCGTTATCACGGGTGGTGAGCCCATGACTTACCCGGATTTTGATCAGGTCATCGAAGCGATTGATCCCAGTAAGTGGTACATCTCATCGGATACCAACGGCTGGTTCCTGGATGAGACCAGAGCCCGTCATCTCAAGGCAATTGGTGTTGATAAAATCCAGGTAAGTTTAGACAGTATGAATGCTGATGAGCATGATGCGTTTCGCCATAAAAAAGGGGCGCACAGTCGCGTTTTGCGGGCGATCCAGGCGAGTAAGGCAGCAGGTTTGAATGTCATCATTCAGACGGTCGTATGGAAAGACAGGGCCAGGTCAAAAGAGTTTGAAGAATTCCTGAACTGGGCTGCTGAACAGGATGTCCCCATCTACGTTTCTTTTGCAAAACCGGTGGGTTCCTGGGAAGGTCAGTTTGATCAAATTTGTGGCGATGAGGAAATTGATTATGTCCACTCACTTGGCAATAAATACAATGTATTTACACACCTGACGCCAAGTTATGGTCTGGACATCGGCTGTATTGCCGTGAAACGAATGGTTTCCGTCACGCAGTACGGTGATATTATGCCCTGTCCTTACACGCATTTATCTCTGGGTAATTTTTTCGATGAACCGCTAAAGGACATTATTAATCGGGGTCTTGAGTTAAAGCAGTTTTCCTTTGATGATAAAAAGGGGTGTTTCATGGGGAATACCGATGATGAATTCATAGAAAAATACCTGCCCAAAATGCAGGGCAAAAATGTTCCCTATGTCCCCTGGAATGAGGTTTTTTCTGCTGAGGACTTTCGGGATGGCAAACTCCATTAGCAACAATTCCCACCACCTGATCCAGGCGGATGTTGATTTCATTCTTTCAAAAGTTGGCAGTGAATTGCTTGAACTGCGTGGTCAGCATTTATTTGTAACCGGCGGCACAGGATTTTTTGGTCATTGGTTACTTGATACGCTACAAAGAGCGAATAGAGTTTTGGATCTGGGTGTCGAGGTTACCGTTCTCACGCGAGACATAACGCTGTTTAAAAACCAGGCTGACTATTTGTTCGCAGATGAATCGTTTCATTTTATAGAAGGCGATATTCGCAATTTTGAATGGCCTAAAGGTACATTCAAAACCATTATTCATGCCGCTACCACCCGGGCTGAAGAGACCTTTAACCATGAGGATGCCCTTAAAAAGTTCGAAACGGTGTCCCAGGGGACACAGCGTCTTTTACAATTTGCCTGTAAGGCAGGCACAGAAAAAATACTTTGGACGAGTTCCGGAGCTGTATATGGCCAACAACCAGCCGAATTGGAGCGGATTTCAGAAACCTATTCAGGTTGTGTGGAAAGTATGGATCCGGACCGTGCTGCTCTTGGACTTGGTAAAAGAGTAGCTGAATTTTACTGCGCCTATTATGGTCAAAAGCACGGTATAGATATAAAAATTGCTCGCTGTTTCAGCTTTGTGGGTCCGCGCATGCAAATGAATATTCACTACGCCATCGGGAATTTCATCGCGGACGAGGTGAGTGGGAAAGAAATCGTCGTGACAGGCGATGGAACACCCATTCGATCCTATCTTTACATCGCCGATCTGATCATTTGGTTGTGGACAATTCTTCTGCGCGGTCAATCGTTGTATCCCTACAATGTTGGTTCAGACGAAGCCGTGAATATGGCCGATCTTGCCCGATTGGTTTCGGATTGTGGTGGTCGTGGCAACAGGATTCAGATTTTAAAGGACAACAATTCAGGATTGCCTATAAATCGCTACCTCCCGGATCTGACGAGGATCAAATCGTCACTGGGAGTTCGTGCTTTTTTCACACTACAAGCTGCGATTCAAAAAACGATTGAATATGAGCGCTGTGAGCTCGGATTGCCTGTCGCAAATTAAAACTTCTCCCGTCAGTCCAGTCGGAAAAATTTTCCCCCGATAAAACAATATTTGCCTTTCTTTCCCCGTCATCGAAAAATGTCGATCTCAGAAGTGCGAAACACGCCACAGGGCTAATTGTCCTATGCGTAATATTAACAATATGATATCGTGCTGAATAATCGGACTTTAGGAACCGGCATTTCAGACTCATCGTCAGTACAAGTAATGGCACCGTCCTTGCCATTTCTCCTGAAAATCAATGCAAAGAATTTTCCTGAAATAAGGAAATAGAGGAAAATGGCGTTATGGAGAATTTCAAAACCCGAAGGCAATCCCTCCCAAAATTTCCTGGCATGACACCTATGTCAACGGGGAAAATCAAGACCGGTGTTTTTTCTCCCGACAACCTTGAATCCGTAAAAATTCCCTGCCGGGTAAATTCCGGGCGATAGATGTCTGATTCATTTCACAGGTTTGTTTCAGCAATAAAAATCCAATTTCAGGGAGCGTGACCATGGCTACGATGTTCGCCGAACCACTTTTTATTTTTGAGCTGGCCAATAATCACATGGGCGATGTGAATCACGGGCTCCGGATGATCCGGGAGTTTCATAAGATTGCAAGCCGGTTCGATTTCAGATTCGCTTTTAAATTTCAACTACGAACGATTCCCGAATTCATTCATCCGCACTATCGCGATCGAATGGATATTAAATATGTAAAGCGGTTTACAGACACCGCCCTCGTTAAAGAAGATTTTATGACACTCCATCAGGAAGTTAAGCATTTGGGGATGTTGAGTATCTGTACGCCTTTTGATGAAATAGCGGTGGCCACGGTTGCTTCTATGGAATTTGACGCTTTTAAAATCGCCAGTTGTTCGTTTACGGACTGGCCGTTACTTGAGGAAATTGTCAAATACGATTTGCCAATAATTGCTTCAACTGCCGGTTCCGAGATAACCGAGATTGATAATGTGGTGAGTTTTTTCCAGCATCGCGCCAAAGATTTTGCCATTCTGCATTGTGTCGGTGAATATCCTACACAGGATTCACAACTTCAATTAAATCAAATTGATATGTTCAAAAAACGCTATCCGGATATAACGGTAGGCTATTCCACCCATGAAGAGCCGGATAATGTCGAGTCAATAAAACTCGCTGTGGCAAAAGGGTCAATGATCTTTGAAAAGCATGTAGCCATAGAGACTGAAGCCTACCCTAAAAATGCGTATTCCTCAACGCCGAGCCAGATTAGCAATTGGTTGGAGGCGGCAGCTCAGGCTTATGCCATGTGCGGTGTGAGCGGTGAGCGGCATGTCTTCAGCGAAAAAGAAAAATCGGACCTTCGTCAGTTTAAACGAGGTGTTTTTGTCAAGCGGGATGTCAAAGCGGGTGAAATCATCAAGCCTGAAGATTGCTATTTCTCCTGGCCTAAAGATGATGATCAATTACTCGCCAATGATTTTTCGAAATATATGCAATTCACGACCAAGCGGGATCTCAAGAGAGATGACGGGTTACTATTTGCCCACCTGCATGTTCAGAATAACCGAGAAAAAGTACATCAAATCGTGCAGTCTGTGAACGAACTCGTCAAGCAATCGAATGTACCAGTACCCGGCTGGGCTGATCTTGAGATTTCACATCATTACGGGATTGACAAATTCGACGAATATGGCATCACCATGGTAACCATCGTGAACAGAGATTATTGCAAAAAATATATCATCATGCTTCCCGGTCAAAATCACCCGGAGCAATATCATAAGCAAAAAGAAGAGACATTCGTGATCCTGCATGGTGAATTTGAGATGGCTCTGGACGGTGAACCCAGAATAGCCAAACGAGGTGATGTTATAACGATTAAGCCCGGAACACGGCATGCCTTTTCTTCAGCCGGTGGCGGGATCATCGAAGAAATTTCAACAACTCACTTTGTCAACGATTCTTACTATACTGATCCCAGCATAGTCGAAAATAAAAATCGTAAAACACTTCTATCATACTGGATTCTCTAACTGTGAAACCCCTGATAGTTTGGGATTTTGATGATGTTCTATTTCCGCTTACCGAAGCCTGGTTCACCGTATGTGGACCCAAAATTCAGTCCCGGATTACCCATTTCCATCAAATTACTGAAAATCCCCCTCACCTGATCATGGGAATCTCACTCGAATACTACCATGAGAGTCTGGATAATTTCCGAAACTCGGAAGAGGCTCAGTTAATCCAGCTTAACCCCAATATTTCAGATTGGCTCAGGGTCAACGGGGCAGCATATCAGCATTTTATTCTTACAGCGCGGCCCCTGAACACCATTAAGGCAGCCCAATGTTGGCTGGGAAATAATTTCTCAGAACCGCTGGCTGGATTTGGTTTCGTTCCCGCCGGGAGAACCGGACAAGAGCTGAGTGGATATTATCGGTCTAAACAGGATTATTTAATGGGTGAAGGAATGCTGCCTAACTACTTCATAGATGACAACGCGACGACTATCAATGCTGTTGCCAAAGGCAGCCACGGCGCAGTTACGATCCTGTTTCCTGCGCCCTGGAATCGTGCCTGGTCGGACAAGGAGAACATTCAAGCATTATTGCCAGGCGGCTTGAAATGATCAAATTATCAGATTACGTATTCAATTTTGTTGCTGAAAAAGGCGTTAAAGATGTCTTTCTACTACCCGGTGGTGGCTGTATGCATCTGGTTGATTCCTTAGGTTCAAATCCAAACCTCGCTTACACGGCAATGCTGCATGAACAGGCTGTCGCCGTAGCGGCTGATGCTTATGCTCAGTACACAAACAATCTCGGCGTTGCTTTGGTTACTACTGGTCCTGGCGGAACCAATGCAATTACCGGTGTCGCGGGTTCATGGCTCGATTCCATCCCCGTCATGATCATTTCCGGGCAGGTCAAACGACCGGATATAACCGGTGAAAAAGGCATTCGGCAGTTTGGTTTCCAGGAAATTGATATTGTTTCAATCGTAAAACCCATCACCAAATATGCCGTCACCGTGATGGATCCTGAAAGCATTGCCTTTGAGTTGGAGAAGGCTTATTTCCTGGCCTCAACCGGTCGGAAAGGTCCCGTTTGGATTGATATTCCCCTCGATGTCCAGGCCATGATGATTGACGAGACCGACTTGGTTCATTTTACGCCACCTTTTCCAGTTTCAGATCCTTTGGAATTATCCGCAGTTACCAAACTGCTGAAAAAAGCAAAACGCCCGGTCATTCTTGCCGGTAATGGCGTCCGACTTGCGTCGGCTGAAAGTCTGTTTAATAACCTGATCAGGATGCTGAAAATTCCGGTTCTGACCAGTTGGAAAGCGGCTGACCTGCTGGGAGAAACCGATGAGCTGTTTGCAGGGCGCCCCGGGTCCATTGGGCAGCGCGGGGCGAATTATTGTCTGCAAACCGCCGACTTGTTGATCAGTATCGGAGCCCGCCTCGATTTTGGACAGATCGGGTATGAGCACCATCTTGTAGCGCCAAAAGCACAAAAAATCATCGTAGACATTGATGAGGCGGAAATTGACAAGCTCGGTTTTACGGTTGATGTCAAGGTCATCGCTGATGCCGGACGCTTTATTACGGAATTGAATGCAGATCTGGGCAAATTGAACGCACCACCGGAATGGAAACCCTGGTTGGCCAGATGTAAGGCCTGGCAACAGAAATATGATCCGATTTCCCAGGGTCGTAGCGATTTCCCCGGATTTGTGGACGAGTATGCTTTCTTCGATGAACTCTCCAATCAACTAACTGAGTCAGATGTGATTATCCCGGGGAGTTCGGGAGCTTGTAGC
>MNWS01000122.1:7760-7852 GCA_001872685.1 Fidelibacterota bacterium CG1_02_48_14 | reverse complement strand
TAGGAGTCATTTGGTGGTTGTTCTATTGATCATTGGTTAGCGACTCCCCAAAAGGAAATTGGACTCGGTTCATATAATATACTTCTCACCAA
>MNWS01000122.1:0-7740 GCA_001872685.1 Fidelibacterota bacterium CG1_02_48_14 | reverse complement strand
ACCACCAAATCCACCACCCCCGGAAAAGCCGCCAAATCCACCGCCGCGCATGGCTGAGCCCAGCACGCTCCCGAGCAGGAATCCACCCAGTGCACCACGGCGACGACTAAACAGCAGGAAAAAAAACAAGAGGGGGATAATTAATCCCGCGATGCCGCCACCATCTTGTTTGCGATTGCCCTTGCTGCGACCATTCCCGGTATAGGCTCCCTGGGTCACGGCCACAACCGCCCGCACACCCTGGACAATTCCGCCATAATAATCCCCCTGTCGGAATGCTGGCGCCATTTCATCCCGAATTATCCGAGCCGAGAGCGCGTCCGTAAGCACGGGTTCAAGCCCATAGCCGACTTCAATGCGAATTTTTCGTTCAGCCTTCCAGACCGTTAGCAGAATACCGTTGTCTTTGTTTTTCTGGCCAATGTGCCATTTTTCAAACATCCGGATGGAGGTTTCCTCAATATTCTCACCCTCCAGCGAGGGGAAGGTCGCCACCACCAGTTGATTGGAGGTTTGTTGCTCGAACTGGCGTAGTTGTTGATCCAGTTGACGCGCCTGGTTGGTCGTCATGAGCTGACCCCAGTCATTTACATAACTGGAGATCTTGTCTGGAATGGTCACGTCGGATGCCGCCGATAAATGGGAAACACCAACAACTAACAGCAGAAAAATACTCAGACAGTTATACCAAATGAGGGGACAGTGGTGTTTGGTGAACGAAAATGCCATGGGCTAGAATTCCACTTTGGGCGCTGTTTCGGCACCGGCTTGAGCTGCGAAATAGGCTTTCGCGCTAAATCCGAACATTCCGGCATAGATACTATTTGGGAAACGCCGGATCAGCGTATTGAAGGATTGGGCCGCTTCGTTGAACCGGCGACGCTCAATGGAAATCCGATTTTCGGTACTCTCAAGTTGGGATTGCAGGTCGAGGAAATTTTGATTGGCTTTCAGTTCGGGGTAGCGCTCCATCACAACCATCAATTTGCTCAGCGCTCCGGAAAGCGCGCCCTGGGCATTCTGAAAATTCTGCAGCGCTTCCTGGCTGTTGGTAATGCCTTCCAGGTTGATGTTGTTCACCTTGGAGCGGGCTTCTGTCACAGCCGTAAAGGTCTCCTGTTCATGTTCCGCGTAACCTTTGACGGTGGCCACCAGATTAGGAATGAGGTCAGCCCGACGCTGGTAGACATTTTCCACCTGGGACCAGGCTGTTTTGACTGCTTCTTCCTGGGTAACAAACCCGTTGTACTTGCTTACAATACTTGCTAAAAACAAAACAACAGCCGCTATCAGGATGATCCATATCATTGTTGATTTTTTCATAATGTCACTCCGTGTTTTTTCTGGTCTTTGTCATTTATGTGGACTGAGCGGTTTTGAAAACCATTCCAGCCATTCTCTTTATAACGCATTCATCGAATCTTTCTCTGGCGGGCGAAAAATAAGATGAATTTGGCTCAATAGGTGTTTTTTTCAGATGGACTTTTCCGGAAAATCTTTGGCCGGACATTTGATATAGGACAACTTGCAGAGGGTGACCCAACAACTATAATAGGAACCAATGCAGGATATAGAAAAATAACAGCCGGGCTTCCAAACAATCATGGCACGCTCTGTATTTGAATGTGGTCCCCGAAAAAAACAAATGAATAGCAAGAGATAGAGGATAAATATGAAACTCAACCGGACAATCTTGGTCATTACCAGTACTGTCTTAGTCGCGGCATGTACCGACCTACTGTTTAAGCCCGAGTTGCCAACCTGGGATTTTACAGTGGAGTTCCCCCTGACCCGGGAGGTGGTAAAGGCGGACCAGCTTCTGGATCAACCTGAAATTTCACGGCAAATCGTAGACGAATTTGGCAATCCGCTGCCTGCCGGTACTGAACTGTATGTTTATAAAGACACCATCCAGGTGGATCCGGTTCATGTCGGCGATCAACTCACGATTGAAGACATCAACAAAGATTTTTCCCAGACTGTGGATGATGTCACTGTTGAGGGAACCCAGACAACCGAGACCGTCAGTTTTGATGAAGTCGGGGTGAATCCCATCAATAAAAATCTAGTCTCCCGGGTGGGAACGATTGAACTGGATGATATGGCTCCAACCTCCACCGAACCCTTCAAATTGCGGGAGATCGCACCGGCTGTGGAGTCTGTACCCAACGGGACCAACGACTCCATTCCTTCCGCACCAATTCCGGCGATTGTCAAACCCTTCAGCTTCAGTGATTTTCATAGTGCCAACTTTTATGCGGGTCATCTGGACATTACGATTGTGAACGACATGGCGATTCCGCTGGGTTCGCCGGTTGACCTGCAACTTCAGGAAGTCGTCGCGGGTGATACGGTTGACATTTCCGGCGCGACCGTTACCTGGCTTGCAATCATTCCGGTTGGTGACCAGAACACGCAGTCACTCGACTTGAGTGGAATGACCTTACCCGGCGATATTCTGGTAAAAATTTCCGGTCATTCTTATGGCTCGCAGGGTCAGGATATTGCCATGAGTGAAGAGGTTAAAAATTCCAGCTTTGTGGTGAACATTGCGGCATCAAACCTGGCGGTCAACTCTGCAGAGGCGATTGTTCCGACACAGATCATTGATGACGCCAGCAGCATTGAGCTGAGCGATTCCACCAACAGGGTTCAGCGCGCCAAAATCAAACGCGGCAACATGGAAATTTCCATCGTAAACAGCATGTCGGTTTCGGCGAATGTCACCATTTCCGTTCCTTCATTGGAAGGTCCCGCCGGAGGGACATTTGAAGAGACGATTCCAATGGATGCCAAGGCCTCGGTGAATCAGACCTTCAGCCTGCGAAACCACTTCATGGTGATGGATATTGATTCGCAAAAAGTGAATTACAGTTACCATATTGAAACCAATTCCACCGATCCGAATTTTGTACCGATCACCGATATGGACAGTATCCAGGTTGCCCTGGCATTGTTCGGTGCGTCGGCGGCCGAGGACATCGTATTTTCTACGATTCAGGGTATCATCGAGAGTCAGGACAAGACTCTTGGTGGCGACATTCCGGTGACCTCTGACTCGGAAATTCTCCGGGCTGACATTGCCTCGGGTCAGTTGGACATCAATATCTTTAATGGTGTTAACCAGACGCTGGGCGGCACGCCGGAACTGACCTTGCAAATTGATGAAATTCAAGATGTCGATGGCGACACACTCCGGGTTTCCAATGTGAATCTTGATCCCGGTGAAAATGTCATCACGGTTGATTTGGCCGATTATAGTCTGATCATGCCCCGTGACAACCAGGCGCTGCATTACAATGCGCATGTCGTGACACCGGAAGGCGAACTGGGGACTTACGATTTGCTGGATTCAATTAGCGTTGACATTAATGTCTCAACGCTGACCTTCAGTGAAATTGAGGGCTATTTCACCCAGGACGCAATTGTTGATTCCAATGTGGTTGAGCTTGACAATGAGACCAAAGTTCAAACCGCCGCCATTGCAAACGGCGACCTGAAATTGACCATTCGTAATTACATCGGGGTTGAAGCCCGGACACGATTCACCATTAACGAAATCATTAAAGATGGCCAGCCATTCCGGGGTGTTTTGAACATCAACCAGAATTCCGCGCCCCAGGACAGCACCTTTGACCTGACCGGGTATGAAATTGTGATGCCGCTGGATGATCAGGTGATTCATTACAAATCACGCATTTCAATCCCCAGTGATGTGGCCATGACCCTGAGCCTGGAAGATTCCATCGCCATCAATATGAATATTGCCAATATGTCGTTCAGCGACATTCAGGGCATTGTGGCGCCCATCGAGGTTATGATTGACACGATCCGTCAGGAAATGACCGGTATGCCGGACGAGCTGGATGATTTCAATTTCTCCCGGGTGGACATGACATTGGCCTTCGACTCCGGTATTTCGATTCCGGTATTTCTGGATCTGAGCATCATCGGGACGACATCAACCGGTGAAACGGCGACGGCCAGCGTGAGTAACTGGAATATCACTGACAGCAGCGATGTTGTGATCCCGGCTGACCAGGCTACGACATTAATCAATCTCCACCCGGATAATATTACGGTTTATGGACTGGCGACGGTTGGTGATGGCGCGACCCAGGGTTCGGCGTCCAGCAGCGATTCAATCCAGGCAAGCTTCGAAATTTCAATTCCCATGTCGTTTATACTGGGAGATTCCACTGAATTGAAAATGGATCCGGCGTCGGTGGATGCGGGGTTACCGGAGGATTTACAGAGCATCACCCTGTTCGCGGACATTGATAATCAGTTCGGGTTTGGCGCTATGCTGACGGTTCTGGCGTCGCCGGATTCGGGGGTGTTTGAGGACCCGCCAACCGGGATTCCGGACACCTTGCTCACACTGACGGTACCTCCCGGGGAATATTCTCACCAGGAAATTGAGCTGCCGGCTGACAAGGTATCGCTGTTGCAGGAAAAAGTTTTTCTTAAGAATAATGTCTTTCTGTTAGGTGAACGCGATTCGTTAGGTGTTTCGGTACCCTCGCGCTTTTTCTCAACCGACTCGATGCAGATCAAGTTGACAGGATCAGCCACGGCGAGAATCAATCAGCAGGATGGGGGTGCATTATGAAACGCACACAATTTTCCTCAATAAAAGGGTGGTTCATGAGTGCGTTATTCTTCAGTCTGGTACTGCTTGGCGGGACTTCACTCTGGGCGCAAGAAAACGGTGTTGCAGCAGCACCAGGCTCCGAAGAAATTGATCGACCCGCCATTCCGCTGAAAATTGCGGTGGTGGTGCAGGATTCCACCGGAATGCATTTTGATGCCACCTATTTCGACACCGATGAATCCCCGTCCGGTGAGAAGTTGGATTTTATTGCCGGCGATTCCGCTGATTGTGGGGATGTGGATTGTTTCCTGTCGGCTGCAAAAAAGGGTGATGCGGATTATCTGATGCTGTTGAATCCTGGTGAAAATCAGGTCACCCTGTACGATCCCGACACTCAGGAGAAGCTGGCTGAATCTTCACTGGATAATCCCTTCGCGGTTTTCGAAACCCTTTTCAGTAAGATCGCAGCAACCATTCCGACAGATTCCACCCTGGTGGACTCGTCCTCACTCACATCAATGATACCGGACTCTGCCATGATCGCTGGTGTTAGCGCTGCCATGGACAGCCTCGCCGCTGAAGCGCTAGCTGCCGCCGCCGCAGCAGCAGCAAAAAAGGAGATTGATGCCGAATCCAGGCTGCCAGTTTCAAAACCGGTCGGGTTTACGGATTTCGACAAGGTCTTTTACCGTCATTCCCGGACCTTAGAAGCGTTTGTGGAAAATCCCTCTTATCTGGCGCTTAATCACGAAACCAGCACCGCCTGGTCGGTGGTGATGCCCATGCCATTCATTCCGCTACGGGTACGAATGAACAATTCAGCGTTAACGCCGGGGTGGGTCAAAGATTGGTTTCAGGGTCAATTCCTCACCGAATCCGACAAGCTTGAAATGACCTCCATTCTGCGGGGCAAATCGCTGGACATTCACACCATTGTCGATCTGCCCACACTGTTGGGGGTTCGGGTAGGCGCGATTGGATTTAATTCCGGTGTCCATATCGCCGTTAATGGTGTTCTGCCTGGCGATTTGCTGATGCTGCCCTGGTCGAATTTCACAAGCGACAATCCACTCACCGATCTGGACCTGGCGTTTGAAACGCTGAGTTATTCCCAAACCAACATTGGCTACGGTCGCGAAGTCCCCACGCCATTTGGTAATGTCCGGGCAGGTGCCGGAATTGGGCTGTACATGGGTTTTGGTTATGCCCAGGTGCAATCCGAGCAGTTCACCTTAACAACCAGTACCGACTCCATTGTCGTGGATTTAGCTGCGCGTGGGTTTTACACCGATCCCAATATCGGCTTACTCACCGATCCCAATACCTCTGATCTGGCGATGAGCCCGTTCCCCAGCGCGTTGGGCTTTGGAATCAATCTCGGAGCGGGCATGGACCTTTATCAATTGACCGGTCAGCGTATCGATGTCCAATTGGCGTTGAGTAATATTGGCGCGAGCCTGAATTGGAATAATGTCACGGAAAAGACCTTCAGTGCCCACGCGGTGATTTACGATGTGGCTGAAGTGATGGACAACAGTTCCGACAACACCTATATCGACTCCTTGCTGAATCCGACTGAAACGGTGATCGGGGTCGGGAGCTACAGTGTTTCGATTCCGGTTCAAATGGCATTAATGGCCCAGTACCAGCCGATTCGTCAGATTTTGGTTCAGGCTTCCTACCGTCAGTCTTTTGCAGATGGGGTCGCCTGGACGACGGATCCGCAATTCGGCCTTTATGTTGGCTATTTCCCGATTCCGGCAGTGGAATTGCGCGGTGGTCTGAATTCATTCATGGGACAGACGGCCTGGACTGGCGGATTTGGTGTTCACCTGAAACATTATGAAATGGGCATTGATGTTACGGCCATGAATGGTTTCGGGCTGAACGCCTCCGGTGTCGGTATCCGGCTCTCCCAAAGTTTGTATTTTTAAACACAACAGCGCTTTTTTCAAGTCGGGCGCTGGAATAAACTAAGAAAAAATGGGGCACTTTCGGGTGTCCCGTTTTTATTTTCTCATCATTTCAATTCCCTTTTTGGTCGTGAAGGTTTAGCTTTCACCGTTTTTAAGAAGAACTGGTTACTGAATCCGTGTTTTGTTGGAGTGCATCTCCTCAAAATATGTCAATTGGGAATTGAACAATGTTGAAACGAACCATTATTACTTTTGCCCTGGTATCTCTGTTTATGACCCCCGCGTTCTCACAATCCAGCACGGGAGGAATCTTTTTATTAATTCCCACCTCCGCTGCATTAAATGGAATGGGCGAACTGGGGGTAGGGTTGCCTTATGATCAGCCCGATGCGGCCTTTTTCAATCCGGCTAACGGGATTTACGGCACTCGGGGTGTTGGCATCTATGCCACAGAACATCATGAACGCTGGTTACCCGGTCTGGCAGATGATATGTCGCTGGATTATAAATTCCTGGGGGTTAGCCTGATACCGGAGAAGTATCCGTTTCAGCTCGTATTGCACCATCAAAGAACCTTTCTCGATGCCGGCGAACAAACCTACACAAATTCGGAAGGACATGTCATTGGAACGTTTAGCACCTGGTTTTCCGTAAATGCCTACACCCTGGCCGGATGTTATACGCGTCAGACCGGACCGGTGCTGTGGGATGTTTCAGCCGGTTTTTCCAGCAAGCGTGTGGTGCAACATTTGGCTGACGATGAATTTGTGGACCCGGGTGGAAAAGGCACCGCCTACAATACCTTTTATGATGGCGGATTTCTCCTCTCCGCCCAATGGGAACACAGCCTGAACTCCGGCGCGCTGTTGAAACTGCACCCCGGATTGGGGATCAGTATCATGAATATGGGTGACAATATCAAGTTCGGACAGGAAGATCCCTCTCCCCGGCTTGCCCGGACAGGAATTTCTCTCGGCGGTGAACTGACTAGCGCATCCTACGGACCAATGATTGCCTTTGAATGGGGACACGCGGCATCAGACATTCTTGCTAAGCCCCGATACCCGGGGGATCCCATTACCTACCAGTCCGGATTGGGGGACATCAACATCTATGATCATGTCATTCGTGGTAAGTACGATGAAAGCCCGGTAGAGGTTTCAGCGGGGACATCTTTCACCCTGTTAGATGCTTACACCTATCGGAAGGGTGAACGGCGTGCTCCCGGTT
>MNWS01000229.1 GCA_001872685.1 Fidelibacterota bacterium CG1_02_48_14 | reverse complement strand
GATAAATCGCCAGGTATATCGCGATCTCGCCTGAAGTTATTTTCCGCAATGGCATTGAGCATGTCCAGTGAATTGACCGATAAAATATCCGAAAGCTGAATGCGCTCTCCGGTTTCACGCCAATAGCTGGTGAGTTGGACATCGGAATTGCCGTGTGCCCCACCGGTGAATGCGTAAGATGTTGCGCGTAGACTCGTCACTTTTGAAGTGCTATAGATAACCTGAACCTGCCGTATCAGTTCCCAACCGACGACATAATCCGGGATCTCCGACTGCATCTCAGCATACTCGTGAAAGAAATTCTCGCTGAACATTTCCGGATTTGGATATACCGTCGAATCAGCCGTTGAAGAGGTCAGTAAAAATTGTTGAATGAATTGGTTCAGGGCAGCAAGGCTACTTTCGTCACCAGAACCTGAAAATATCGGGTAGTGGAGAGAGATTTTCGCACAGGCAGCCAGGGATGAATCACATTCGCCGGCTGATTTTGTGAAATCTGTGTAACGAAAGACGAGTGTATCGGGCTTATCGATTTCGATTAGCTTAGCTGAT
Organism: Fidelibacterota bacterium CG1_02_48_14; assembly: GCA_001872685.1. Classification (GTDB taxonomy): domain Bacteria; phylum Fidelibacterota; class UBA8477; order UBA8477; family UBA8477; genus UBA8477. The sequence continues at coordinate 7,514 of MNWS01000229.1, read as the reverse complement.
TGATTGACCGGACCGACATGAGGTTTTGAAGCTGGTCTTGCTGATGTTTGGCTGGTTTGGCAGGAAGTGACGAGTAAACAGAATCCTAAAAATGCTGAAACATGGTTCATTTTGATTACCCCCATTGCTTGCGGGAGCCTAGCCCGCTAAAACTTGTAGTTCAGAGTCAACGTAAAATTGCGCTCCGTACCCAGGTTGCGCTCCACCTCAACATAGTAGTATTGGAGGAGATTTTCAGCCCGGAGGAGAACATCCCACTGTTTGACAGAGTATCCAATACCGGCACTCCAGACCCGAATCGGAACCCGAGGATCCTGACCGGTTTTGGGGTCCTCAGCAAAAAGTTGTGTCTTTTCAATGCGGCTGCTGTACCGGTACTCAACATACCCTGAAATCTCCTGCCAGGATGATCCCACCGTTGAAACCCATTGGTGACGATAGCGATACGCCAAGGTGTCCTTGATGCTTCCATCGCTATTCAGAGCAACCGGGTCGAGGTAGGTGTAGCTTGAGGTGACATTGAATAATTGATTCATCAGGCTGGTGGAAATGCCGATCTCAGCCCCGCGAATTTGAGCATTGGTGATATTCATAAAATGAATGATTCCGCTGTTGTCCGGTGTTGGTTCGATGAGATTTTTATAAAAATTCTTGAATAATGCCCCATCCAATTTGAATGCGTCCACCCAGCCTGTCGGGGTCAATATCAGCGTTGATCCTACTTCATAGGAAATGCTGGTTTCGGCACCCAGATCGGGATTTGGTTCCACTTTAAAAATACTCAACTGCGTCCGGGTAAACATCTCCGCAATCGTTGGTACCCGAAATCCCCAACCGACACTGCTCCGGAAAGCGAGTCCGCGAGTGGGGCGAAAATTCAGAGCGAATTGAGGGGTGATCATTCTGGCGAGAAATTTCCCATCCACACTGTATTGCTCCCAGCGACTGCCCAGTGTCATAATTGTGCGACGCGAAAGTTGCTGTTGCGCTAAAAAATAGACCGCCGAGGTCAATCCGGCGTGGTTTCCAAAAATATTGGCGTCAATACCTGCACGCTGCAGGGTCAAGCCTGCGATTGTGTTGAGCCGGTCGGTCCAGGTAGCGCTCACCTGGTAATCGCTGTAAAGTTTTTGCTCCGTGGAATGATCCGTGTTGGAGCCATGATCCTGCCAGTGTACCCGATACAGAGCGCCACGCGCCTTGAACACGACTTTCGGGGAATGGATGTAACTGTACATGCCATTGATATTGAATTTTGTGCCATCAATCCGGTCATGCTCCAGTCCCGCCGGTGCTTCAAAAGGATGTGCCGCGCTACGCCATTGTGAGGACAGCCCACCATTATCAGCCAAAAAATTCGCGAAAAGTGAAGCTGAATGGCGCGTCCCGAAGTTGAATTTGATTTTACCGGTGAGATTCAGGGCGTCGTACCAATTCAATTCGTTGTATCCATCATCATGCTGGCGCTGAATCCGAAACCAGCCATTATGCGGTCCCATGGATCGCGAATGGCTTAACTCAGCGGTATAAAATAATCCCTGCTGATCCCGCCATTGCCACTGGTCGTACCCCGGTTGACTGTAAACGCCGCTTTTCAGCCGTACGCGTGTTTCCGGGCGATAGGTGCCACTGCGGGTGATGATGTTTAGAACACCGCCCATAGCGCTGGAGCCGTAAAGCGCCGAACCGCCGGCTTTAACAATTTCCACCTGCTCGATTTCAGAAGTCGGCACAATTTCCCAGGTCACATTTCCGGCAGCGCTTCCCAGCATGGGAATACCATCCAGTAACACCAGAGAACGACTGCCCGTCCCCAAAGTGTAACCACTTGCCCCCCGAATATTGAGTTGACCATTCACGGTGCTAATCCCGGGTTCCGAAGGGAGAATGTCAACCAGTTCGGTGGCCGCGCGTTGGGCAATTTGACGGGCACCAATGACACTGATGGAAACGGGTGATTCCAGAATATCCTGTGTTTTTCGTGAGCTCGTGACAATGACCTGGGGTGAGCTGATGACGTCCTGTCTCAAGGCTACCAGGACTTTCCAATCCATCGCCGCAGCCACCGGAATATCAGCGACCGTTTCCCGATGATAGCCGATCATGCTGACTGACATGGTATAATGGCCGGGTTTCAAGTTTTGAATATGGAAATAACCCTCAGGGTCGGTAGTAGCGCCCAGAAAGGTATTTTGAAGGAGAATATTCACGCCCGGCAGGGGATTACTGGTAGCGGCATCCACGACCTGACCGGAAATCGCACCAAATTCCTGGGCGATTAGCGTGGTTTGCAGAAGCCAACTGAGCAGGAAGATAACAAAGAGGGAGCGCTTCAGACAGTTCATCAGAAATTGATCGTCCGGTCATCGATTTTTTCTACTTGGTCGTCTTCGATGATATAAATCGCCCGAATGTCAATCAGGTCATTGTCCAACAAGACCACGGGCAGTCTTCCGCTGGCGATGATAGAGTCCAGATTGGCAGCAAACACGGCCGGATCCATGGTCAAGCCCATTGCAATGAGAAAATAGGTACCGGGTTTCAGTTGCAGAAAATATTCCGTGGAGTCGGTACCATTTGGCGCCGGGGTAGAATAATTCACCAGGTGACTTGCTGCCTGGGTGAGGTCGGTTGGCAGATCATCCAGGGCAACCAATGCTGCGCCCTGAATGGAATCCGGCCAGGTTCCCTGGAAATAGAGATTACCCTCAATTCCTGCGACGGGTTTCAAACCCGTGGGGCTGTTGCAGTTTATAAAAAGCAGAGCCGCCGAAACAATCAGAGGGAATATCAATCGCCACATTCGGCTGTTGGAGTTGGTTCTCACCATCGCTTTATTGGAGATCAGAGAGTTTGATCGCGGGAATACTGGCGTTAAAGTTGGCATTCATTGCGTCGATAAAGGCATTCGCGACAATGGCGTAGCCGATGCTATTGGGGTGCAATCCATCCAGACTAAACAGTGTCGTGGCCAGACGCAACTGGATCATACCGGTGTTATCAAACCCGATCAACGCGGATGTATAGGTCAGGCCGTTCTCAAATGTATAGCCACTAACCCGCAGGTCATTAAACAGTGAATTAATGTCAACCAGGGCGTCAATTTTATCTGCTGCCAGAGCAGCGGCTATGGACTGATTATAGGCCGCGATCACCGCCCGAACTTCTGCAACTTCGGTCGCGTCCAGGACGAGTGTGTCACTAATGGCGCTCTCAGGTCCGGGCATTTGTCCATGATTCATTGAATCCTGCAGCGCATAAAAATCAGGTAAGGCAAAAAAGAGGACATAGTCATTGTCGGTGAGGAGTTGTGGCGCACCGTTCACCATGCCATACAGGTACACTTTACCGGAATCCACGGGATTGCGTACGTAGGATGGAATGCTGGTGAAATAGGGAACCTGCGTCACATCCGGAATATTTGCCGCGATAATTGGCGCGTCTGTTTGGGTGTTTAGAACTGACAAAACGGAGTCGAGCTGAGCGGCAAATTCTGTTGGTGGCGTGTAGCTGGCAGCACTCATTCCCTGAACGGCCGCTTCCAGAATATCATTATTTCCAACCCACAGCGTGATGACCGTGGGGTCAAGTGTTAATGCCTCCTCAAGGACGGTGCGACCATGATTCCGAAGAATTTTATCCACAAAATGGTTGCTGTCAGCGTCAACACCGGTAGTCGCTCGGAACATCTGGTCAGTCCGAATAGCCGGAATCCCCAAATTATTATAAGCACGATTCAAACTGGCGTTCGCTTCGGTACCAGCATGGGAAAAACGAATCGCCATGGTGAGTGGATTAATAACAATGCGTCCCTCGGTGGGCAGGAAACTAAAGCCGGAATCAGCCATGGTTGGTTGTTCAAAATCAGGAATGTCCACGCGTCGGGCGATCAGGGCGGGGTAACTGTTTATCTGGGCATCCGCATAAAGAGCACCGTTCGATACACCGGCTGTTAATGAATTCCCAAGCGCGACATACGTCGTAAAATCCAAATCTCCGGTGGAAATAGTGCTATTCGTCGGACTCTCGGAACAAGCGGTGAGAATCGCCAAAGTAAGCACGATGATAAGATTTGATAAACCCAATTTATACATGATGGAAAACCTCCTGATGGATGGTGAAAATAGCCGTCTTAGTTGCTAATACAAATGAAAAGGGATCAGCCGAGTGGCTGCAGACGGGCATTTGAAAAGATGAGTTCGTAGGGGTCGCGTATGCTGTTTTCGTCTGAAACGGTGAAGAGGCGAGCTTGTTTACCGGGAACGATGGAACCCAATTGATCATCAAAACCCAAGGCTACTGCGCCATTGATTGTGGCCATTTCTAAAATCTCAGCCGGTTGAAAACCATACTCTGCCAGGGCGGAACGCATTTCTTTACGCAAATCCAGATGTTCGGCGAATGTGCCCAGACAAAGATTAAAGCCTTTTTTCCGCATGATGGGTGCCGGGGCCGTACCCAATTCCCAAACCCGATCAAAGCGGGGATGCAGACAAATGTGAAAATCTGTCGAACATTCCGCAAGCAGCTCCAAATCCTCTTCCGTCACATGGATCATCTGACTCAAAATCGTGTCACTCACTGAAAATCCCCCGTTGATCAGGTACTGGACCGGACTGATGTTTGGCGGGTTCCAGCGGTAATCCATGTCATCCAGGCTCAGGAGATACTGGTAGATGGTGCCGTTGCGTTTGGCGAGAAATAATTCCTCATCACGACACGTGGCGACTGGCAGGGCAGTGCGTTCTTCAATTTTTGCGATTTCCAGGAAAAGCAGTGGCGCTGTGGTGTATAAGAATTCCCCCGATAGATGGTGATGTGTGTGTTGGGTGTTTTTCCAGGTGCGGAAGGCCAGTTTGCGCTGCCGCCATATTTCATAGGCGTTGTACTGTTTGAACCCGGAAATGGTGTGGAAAATGGCCGAGTATATGCCTGAGTTTTCGAGATGTTGGCCAATTTCGGGATGACGCGTACGAATGCCCACTGCAGCGGTGCCGGCTTCGAGAATATTCCGGAGAGCGCTCAGGGCCTGACTTTGAAAATCGCTTAAGCTTTGCCCGGCTGAACGATTGTGAGCCGCGTGCAACCAGGAGATAAAATTTCCTCGGGGGGTCTCACCATGTCGATCCGTAGAAAAATCAGGGTGGAACATCGCATTCACCAGCGCCGGGAAAATCACTGTGTGGTTTAATGCCCTGACAGAGGAAGGATCACCGCTGAACTCAGTTTGTGCACCTAAATTGCTGATGATACCGTCATTGGCCGTCACAAAACCCTGATGAATCGGCGGGCGTGCGACAGGAATGATCCACTCGGCGAAGAACGTTTGGTTACCCATGCGAACAATTTAACACCGCCTTCTGTAAATGAAACAAATGAGGTGTCCAATTATCATCTTTGGCTAAAATAGATCCAGGTTGACGACGGAATGTCTGGGAGAACAGCTCGAAGTGGCATAAAAATTGAAGATGACACTCAACGCAATAAGCACTAATAATTTTTAAGGTTTGGAGGCCTACATGAGTAGAAGAAAGATCGCATTGATTGGTGGGGGCCAGATCGGCGGTATCCTGGCATTAATCGCCACACAAAAAGAATTGGGTGATGTCGTCATTTTGGACATTCCTGATTTTGAAAATCCTGTCAAAGGTAAAGCATTGGATATTATGGAATTGCGCCCGCATGACGGCTATGATGTCAACATCACCGGAACCAGCAACTATGAAGATATTGCCGGGGCAGATGTCATCGTGATCACCGCTGGTGTCCCGCGCAAACCCGGGATGAGCCGGGACGATCTGTTGGACATTAATCTCAAGATCATCAAAAATGTGGCTGAGAATGTCAAAAAGTACGCGCCGGATGCTTTCGTCATCGTTGTTTCCAATCCTCTGGACGCGATTGTGTATGCTTTTTATAAAGCCAGTGGTTTCCCGAAAAATCGCATCGTCGGTATGGCCGGAGCGCTGGACAGTGGTCGTTTCCGGGCTTTCCTGGCAATGGAAACCGGTTACTCGGTGCAGGATGTCCAGTGCCTGGTTTTGGGCGGTCATGGCGATGAAATGGTCCCTCTGACGCGCCTGGCAACCATCGGCGGTGTCCCGGCAACAGAGCTGGTTTCTCCAGAACGGTTGGCGGAAATCGAAAAACGGACCCGCATGGCTGGTGGGGAAATTGTGAAGTTATTGGGCAATGGCTCGGCATTTTTCAGCCCGGCTCAATCTGCCATGGAGATGGTGGAATCATTCCTCAATGATAAAAAGCGGATCATTCCCAGCGCTGCTCTTTGTGAAGGTGAGTATGGCATTAATGGCCTGTTCATCGGTGTACCCACGGTAATTGGCGCCGGTGGCATCGAGAAGATTCTCGAAGTGAAACTGAATGATGCCGAAATCGCAGCTCTCAAAGTAACGGTTGAGCATGTTTCTGCTGTTGTAGCGGAGACCGGTTTATAAAAAAACGGACTGAGCTTCGTCTTAATTGACCAAAGCCCCGGCGTTTACAAGTCGGGGCTTTTTAATATTCAGATAACTATCTGATATTACGAGAGATAAAAAGAAAAGCCCGGCAGTTGCCGGGCTTGTATAAGGAGAGTCATTGAAGTTCTTGCTGGTTTTTTAAAGGTCAGCAGAACTAAAAAGTTCCAGCTAAATATTCGTTATTTAAAATCCTGAATATCTTTCTCGAAGACACTGTCGGGGCGGTAACCAACATACTTGCGCTGGATATTTCCCTTCCGATCAATGACAAAGGTTGTGGGGATCCCATTCACGCCGCCGTAGGCTTTAACCGTTTCGCCATTCCCATAAACAACAGGGTAATTGATCGCATAGTCTTTGGCGAATGGAACTACCGCTTTCGGTCCACCCTGGTCCAATGAAACACCGATGATAACCAGATCATCTTTGTATTTTTCCTGAAGTTTAACAAACCCAGGGATTTCCATTTTACAGGGACCGCACCAGGTTGCCCAAAAATCAACAATGACGACTTTACCCTGATAGTCTGTCAGGCTAACGATTTTACCATTTAAATCAGGCAAATTAAAATCGGGGGCGGTTTGTGCACTGGTAGACGTGGTACCCAAAATCGTAAAGATTGTCACAATTGCGAGTATGCTGATGACGACTGTTAATATCTTGTTCTTTTTCATTTAGGATTCTCCTGTTTGATGCCCTTTGAAGTCGGGGCAATAGCTGAGGTTACAAAATAGTGCGGCTGTTACGAAATTGAAGTAGTATTCGCTAGGGGTCTAGAGAAAGAAGAAAGAGCAAGAGCAAGAAAACGAGTACGAGATTTTCAAGGTCAAATGTCAAATGTCAAATGTCTAAGCTCAAGGCTCCAAGCTCAATTATCGATGAACCCGCTCGCCCTTCGATCCGTCAGTAGCCGGATAAACTTGCTCAGCCCCGTAGGGATCCTTTTGGGAGGAGATGAGTGGGAATGCGCAATGAGGTACGGTTTCAGGACATAGGTAACACAATAGTGTCAGGACATAGGTAACAGATTATTGT
>MNWS01000115.1 GCA_001872685.1 Fidelibacterota bacterium CG1_02_48_14 | reverse complement strand
ACCATCGCCATGGCCTGGCTGCTGACGCTGGTGATTGATGGCGTCTTTTTGCAGCATCACTCCCTGAACCATGTTCAACCAATGCTGCTCGGGCTGGCTGGTTTGGCGGGTTTGAGAGGGGTGTTTATCTGGTTGGGGCGCGTATTCGGAAAACAGACCACCACGCGGATCAAAGCAAGTCTGAGATCGAAGATTTTAAAGCAGCTTATCCGTTTGGGTCCGCTCCACATTAAAAGTGAGCGCACCGGCGAGTTAACCCAGACCCTATCCGACGGCATTGAAAAACTGGATCCCTGGTTCAGTGACTATTTGCCCCAGCTCATCGTGGCCGTGGTGGTTCCAATCATTATCCTGATGGTTGTGTTTCCGTTGGACATTTTATCCGGAATCGTTTTTCTTCTCACCGCCCCCTTGATTCCCATTTTCATGATCCTGATTGGCCAAATGGCGAAAAAACAGACTCAGCGTCAGTGGAAGGTCTTGAGTTGGATGAGCGCTCACTTTCTGGATATGCTCCAGGGTTTGACCACGCTTAAAATCCTTGGCCGGTCCAAGGCGCAAATCCAAAACATCGAGCGTATTTCCGAAGAATACCGCCAGGTGACCATGAATGTTTTGAAAATCGCCTTTCTGTCGGCTCTGGTACTGGAACTGGTGGGTACGATTTCCATCGCCGTCATCGCCGTGGAGGTGGGGTTGCGCCTGTTGTATGGAAAAATGGCGTTCCAATCTGCACTATTCATTTTGTTGCTGGCACCGGAATATTATCAACCATTGCGTGAACTGGGGACCCGTTTTCACGCCGGAATGGCTGGTGTCGAAGCCGGGAAACGACTTTTCGAAATCCTGGAGTTACCCGCACCCAAACACGAGGGGAGACGTTACACCGCCGTGCCTGATATGCGGCGAACGACGATTCAGTTTCAAGGTGCCAGTTTTCAATATCCGCAGGCTGAAATTCCTGCCGTGGAAAATGTGACATTCGACCTCCAGCCTGGAAAAACCACCGCCTTGGTGGGTGCGACCGGAGCCGGGAAGTCAACCATCGCTCAACTTCTCATGGGATTTTTGCAGCCAACCAGCGGACACATAAGCCTTGGTGAAGTTGAACTTCCCAAAGTATCACCTGTTGACTGGCGGCAGCAGATTGGCTGGGTGCCGCAAAGACCTCATTTGTTTTATGGAAGTCTGCTGGACAACCTGACCCTGGCCAAGCCGGATGCTACCAAATCCCAAATCGATCATGCGGTGCAGCAAGCCGGGTTAACCGCCGTGATTCGGGAATTGCCCGCCGGACTTGACACACGAATAGGTGAAAACGGTGTCGGACTGAGTGGCGGTCAAGCCCAACGCGTGGCCATTGCCAGAGCCATCCTGAAGGACGCTCCAATCTTGGTGCTGGACGAATTCACCACCAATCTGGATGTTCACCTGGAGGCCGAATTGCTGGAAGCACTCCAACACCTGCAAAAAAATCGTACCACCCTGCTCATTGCTCATCGGTTGAATACGATTATACACAATGCCCATCAAATCATTGTCCTGGATCAGGGGAAAATCGTTCAGGTCGGGGAACCCGATAAATTAATGAAACACCCGGGACCCTTTAAAAATCTACTGGCGGCTTATGACGGAGAATTGTTGTCGTGAATACCTTGAGTCGCCTGGTGAAATTTGCTTTTCCTTTGTGGCAATGGATCCTGCTGGCGTTGGTTTTGGGATTCGTCACGGTCGGCAGCGGTGTGGGCTTGATGATGACCTCAGCCTATTTAATCGCAACGGCAGCCTTGCATCCTTCCATTGCAGTATTACAAGTGGCTATCGTGGGTGTGCGATTTTTCGGCTTGTCGCGAGGGGTTTTTCGCTATGCAGAACGGCTGGTATCCCACCAGGTGACCTTCCGACTCCTGGCAGAATTACGCGTCTGGTTCTACACCCAAATTGAACCCCTGGCACCAGCGGGACTGGAATCGGAACACAGTGGCGATTTGTTGAACCGCGCTGTCGCAGACATCGAAACGCTGGAAAATTTTTATGGTCGGGTATTAGCCCCGCCATTGGTGGCTATGCTTACTGCCGGATTGATGTTGCTGTTATTGGGACCACTCAGTTTACCGGTGGCGTTGAGTTTTCTCGGTTGGCTGGCAGTTGCAGGGATTGTTGTTCCCCTACTCGCGGTTTGGAAAAACCGTAGATTCAATCGAACGCTCATTCAGGTACGCTCGGATTTGCAAGCTTACCAGATTGATGGGATTCAGGGGATGTCCGACCTGCTGATCTTCGGTGGCGCGGATGCGATCTATAACAAAATCAATGATAAGCAGACGGAGCTTCACCTTGTCCAGCAAAAATTGTCCAACCTCCAGGGTTGGCAGCAGGGGCTCACAAGTTTGTGCCAATACGCTGCGGTGATTTCGGCATTGTGGTTCGCAATTCCCGCTGTGGAAACGGGTGTATTGAATGGTGTATACCTGACGGTAATCGCTTTTGGCATTTTGGCAGCATTTGAGGTGATCCCGCCATTGGAACAGGCGGCGGGGAATCTGGAAGCGAGCAAAACAGCCGGTGAGCGCCTGTTTGAATTGACTGATCGGGTAATACCCGTTCAGGAGCCGGCATCACCCGAAGCGTTACCTGAATTTTCAGATCTCCGGGTCCAATCAATCAGTTTCACCTATCCCGGGACGAATCACCCGGCTTTGAATGACCTTTCCTTTCAACTCAATCCGGGTAAAAATATTGCTCTCGTGGGTGCCAGTGGTTCGGGAAAAACGACTGTGCTGCAATTGCTCCTGCGGTTTCGGGAATGGGATGCCGGTGACATTTCCCTGAATGAAAAAAGTTACCGGGAATTTGATTCGAATGCGATTCGCAGTCAGATAGCCGTGCTTTCACAGAATAGTCATCTGTTCAATGGTACCTTGCGCGAAAATCTGGTTATTGCCAACCACGGAGCTACTGAAAGGGAACTGGAAACCGCTCTGAAGCGCAGCCAATTATGGAATTTTGTCCAACAACAGCCAGAGAAATTGAATATGCCGATTGGCGAACAGGGTCTCAGGCTCAGCGGTGGTGAGCATCAGCGATTGGCTTTGGCGCGGTGTCTGTTACAAAACCGACCGATTTTAATTCTGGATGAACCCACCTCCGGCCTGGACAGCCTGACTGAATCAGCATTTCTGCAGACATTGTTTCAAACGACAGTCAACCAAGCGGTTATGATGATCACCCACCGACTGAAGGGGCTGAACTGGTTTGATGAAATTCTGGTTTTGGAGCAGGGGAAAATTGTTGAACGAGGTCCCGAAGACGATTTGCTCGCAAAACGCGGTCTCTATTATCGAATGAAACAAACCCGGCAACAGCGCCTGTTTTCAGAATCTTTGGTAATGTAAATGCAATCCTGTCTTTCAAAATTGACCTTTGATGGTGCGGCGCTGGCGGATATTTTTCCAATCGTATGAACCCCATTTCGAACACGACAAATTTTAATGATTTCCAGATTCACCGGGACGCTGGTAAGGTTGGGCATTCATGATCATTGTGATGCATTCAAGCGCGACGATGGACCAGATCGAAGCCGTTAAAACCGAAGTTGCGGCACAAGGTTACACCGCGCGATCCGTTCCAGGGACGGTTGGGCATTGGATCGGTATATTGGGAGAAAAACCCATTCGTGGTCGGCGTCATTACGAAAGTTTACCCGGCGTTGAGCAGATTGTGGAAATCAGTTCGCCATTCAAACTCGCTTCCCGTGAATGGCGCCCCCAAGACACCATCGTAACCGTTGGGAATGCCCAGATTGGTGGTGACCGGGTGACATTTATTGCCGGGCCGTGTTCGGTAGAATCGTTGGAACAGACGCTTTCCGTGGCACGCATCGTCAGTGCGGCCGGCGCGAATCTTCTCCGGGGTGGCGCATTTAAACCACGCACCTCGCCCTACTCATTTCAGGGACTTGGGGAAGACGGACTGAAAATTTTACGCCAGGCTGGGGACGAAGTTGGCTTGCCGATTGTCACCGAAGTGATGGACACTGAAACGGTTGGACTGGTGGAATCGTACACGGATATGCTCCAGGTCGGCAGTCGCAACATGCAGAATTTTTCGCTGTTAAAAAAGGTCGGAAAAAGTAAAAAACCGATTTTACTCAAACGTGGTCTGGCGGCGACCGTTCAGGAAACACTTTTGGCAGCGGAATATATTTTGGATGCCGGGAATGAAAATATCGTCCTGTGTGAACGCGGTGTCCGGACGGTTTCGGATCACACGCGGTTTACATTGGATGTGAGTGCGATCCCGGCGATTCAACGCTTATCGCATCTGCCGGTAATCGTCGATCCAAGCCATGCTGCCGGTAAACGATCGAGCGTCATTCCCTTGGCGTTGGCTGGTGTGGCCGCCGGGGCTCAGGGCGTGATGGTGGAAGTCCATCCCGATCCCGCCCGGGCGCTCAGCGACGGACCACAGCAATTACTCCCGGATGATTTCAAGTCACTGGTTGATCAGGTTCGTAAAGTCGCCCAGGCCATTGGGCGCAAAGCCTAATCCCTTTTTTTCACGATTTCCCCTGATCAGTTCACTCAAAAAAACCTTCGCGAGAACCTACTTTAGAATCGTCATTTTACGGGTGATGGCTTCACCGGCGTGATTTTCCAGGCGATAGAAGTAAATACCTGACACAAACTCGGAAGATCGTAGCATCACATGGTGCTGTCCGGCACTGAGGACACCGTCCAACATTGTTGCCACGCGCCGACCGGTGACATCAAATAACTCGAGCCTGACAATCCCGGATTCCGTGAGCTGGAAACCGATTCGTGTGCCACCATTGAAAGGATTGGGGTAGTTTTGCGCGAGGGTGAAGGCCTCCGGTACAACATCGGAGGGTTCATCAATTGATGTGGTTGATGATGAGCTTTTGTAGACCATTCCTCCTTCGGTTCCGGCATAGGCGATCCCATCGTGCGCAATGGCTATCGATCGCACAAATACAGCGCCGATTCCTGATGAGATATCCTCCCAATTGTCTCCATTATCCATGGTTCTGAATACCCCATAATAGGTCGCTGCGAAAAGATGCCCTTGCGAATTGATGGCGAGATCGAAAGGATACGGTGCCGTAAGGCCGTTATTGACAGCTTCCCAGGATACGCCATCATCTGAAGAACGGAAAACACCACCATCGGTGGTTCCGGCAAAGAGAATCCCGGCGGAGTTCATGGCCAAATCCCGGACGTTCACTCCTGTGAGACCAGAATCGCAGTGGACCCAATTCACGCCAAAATCACCGGATCTGAAAACACCAGAGCCCCAGATGCCCAGGAATATTTCACCCAGGGAATTTTGGATAATAGCCTGATCGTTCCCTCCCGGCAGACCTAAATTTTGCCAAGATGAACCATCTGCCGAATAGAACAGGCCATCTCCATCGGTTCCGGCAAATATTCCATCACTGGAATCGATATAGAGACTTTTCACGACTTTATTCTCCTGCAGGCTTGTTTGAGTCCAGGTTGCACAACCATCGCTTGATATCCTGACCCCCTCACCATTGGCTCCGGCGATGAGCTGCCCCTGTGAGTTTTGTACGAGGTCCCACAGATCTCCGGTGGAATCAACCCGGACCCAGCTATCCCCACCATCGGTAGATTTATCGACATAGCCGCCTGAGGCAAAGATGTCATTGTTTGGCATGCAGACAATCGCGTAAAGGGGACCACTGCCGGGGCCGGCGGTTGGAACCCAGAAATCCTGCGCAAAAGCTGTGGTCAGACTGAAGAGCCCAAACAAAATCAGATTTTTCATACTTGATACCCCTAATTTTTCACTTCGTTAATACTTGTCAGGCAAAAGTGAAGTTAGTTTGGCATGTTTTTTAAACAACAACTCTTTTGTGAGGAAAGCGTCTGATATTAAGAAAATGTGTTTTGGAATTGTGGGCAGAAAATAGCGCTACTGATTACTTCAGCAGGAGGTAGGCAGCCACAGCCGAAAGCAGGGAGATTGAAGCCAAAACAATCGGCCACCGGGATGTGGGTGGTTTTGGATCGACAAATACATGAACCTGGAAGGTGTGTTGGGTGATTCCGCCCCGTGAGTCCACCGCTTCGATGACAAAATCATTGACGCCTTCCTGATCTTTAGCCGGCAGCCAACTGATTAAACCGGATATTGCATTCATGGTCGCTTCTGCGGGCATTTGAACGGGGCGATACGTCACAGGATCGCCATTGGCATCGCTTGCATCCAATTTATAGCGATACTCGAAATTTGTGAGGGCGACCAGTTTCGGTTTGGACAAAATCTGCGGACGGGCATTCACAAATAGGTTTATTGTTTGATCGACAGCAGCGATTCCATCAGAAACTGACAATGCAATTTGCTGCGAGTTCAGTTGATCTGCCGTCGGAATCCATTCCAATAAACCCTCTTTGGAAATGGTGACTCCGGCTGGCGCGGAATTAATCGTGTATTGCCAATCCTGCGTCTTGTTTGCATCAATCCGTTCGATTTGATAACGATAGGTCGAATCAATTGTGGCGACGAGGCGGGGTTGTGAAACGATTTTGGGAGGATCATTCACGAAGATTCGAAACGATTTCTCAACCACAATCAGACCGTCATTCACGCTAATGCTAAAGGAGTGTTCATCCACATCCGTGATTCCCGGACGCCAGCTTATATCGCCATCTGGGGTAATCGTCATGCCTTCGGGTGCCCTGGGCAGAGAGTATTTTAGGGTCTGGGCATGATTTTTATCAATGGCGTTAACGGCTGTGACGAAATTTTGACCGACGACCGCAGTAGAATCCGGATTTTTATCGAAGCGGGGGACATCGTTAACAAAAACGGTCACGGTTTGCAGGTCATCCCGCATACCATCGCTTACAGAAATCTGGAATTTTTGGGAATCCACATCAGTCACGCCGGGCGTCCAGGAGACGACACCGTGCCGATTGATGGATACATTGGGGCTGGTGCTTTGTGGAATGAGGTATGTGGTCATCTGGTTTTCGTTGGGATCCCGGACCTCGACACGGTAGCGCCAATCAACACCGGTTTGAGCCTGATCAGCATACTTTGATACGATTTTGGGAGGCGCATTCACGAAAATTAGAAACGAATCTGGCACAGAGACATAGTCATCTGTAATCTGGTAAATCACATTGTGAAAACCGACATCTTTGGAACCTGGGTTCCACACGAGTGAACCGGTGGCTGTAATATCAAGCCCATTTGGGACGAATAATGGCTCTACCCTGGCGTTATTGGGTTGATTCGCATCCTTGAAAACGATTTGGCTGGTGTACATCTCATCCTGGTAGGCAATGGCATCCGGCTGGCTCAGGATTTCCGGTGCGCTATTCACGTAAACCGGAAACCGCTGATGATTCACAGCATAACCGTCGGTGACTTTAACATCAATCCATTGGGTATCCAGTTGAGTGATCGTGGGTTGCCAGCGGATCAGACCATTGGCATCCATGGCCATTCCGCCCGGTGTATCAACCAATGCGAAGGATAATTCAGCATCGGGATTTTTATCTTCAGCCCTGACTTTATACAGAAATTGGTGTCCAACCTCCACGTACTCCGGGGCGAGTGATGTGATCACTGGAGATGCATTCACGTACAACCAGAGTGTTGTGTCAATTTTGTCAGTAAAAATGTAATGGATTTTGTGATTCCCCAGATCCTGATCCGAGGCGGTCCAGCGCAGGGTAAAATCGCGTCCGATTTTCATTCCGGGGGGATATTCCAGAAATCGAATCTGCATGTTGGCGGGATCCATATCATCGTTCATGGGGATCATATATTCAAATTGTTCACCGACGCCTATAACCAGGTCGGGCACAATGTGTAGCGCTTTTTTGGGTGGTTCAATCGGTGGCAGTATGGTGCTTCCTGAACCTTTCGATTGTATGGCGACCGTGTCCTCAGTGGTTTCCGTTGGCCGCGAGGGCGCAATACTTTCCGTTTCAGGTTCTTCCTGATCTGCCGGTTCTTCTGAAAGCGGCTCTTTTTGTGCGGTCGTATTTTTTCTCTTAGGCGCTTCGCGTGGTATAAATTGGGTCACC
>MNWS01000055.1 GCA_001872685.1 Fidelibacterota bacterium CG1_02_48_14 | reverse complement strand
TTTGGGTATTTTCAGACTTTTTACAACTCGGTTATTATTGAGTCAAAAAGGAAATGTCGAGTAAATTGACCGTATAGGTCAAGACGGTCAGACTCAGGAGCGTATTCCGCCACTGGTACCAATTATTATAGGTTGCATAGCGGTTTTGAATCACCGCAGGGTTGTATGCCTTCAAATAGTCATCGTGGGTTTGTGCTGCCATATAACTTGCGACGCCACTACCCACAAGAACCGCTGAAAATCCGATCCCCCAAAAATATCCGCGTTTTTTACCAGCCTCTATCTGTCCCCAACCCGGGAAAGTAACTGATTTAAGCATCAGCTCAGCGCGTCGATCCGTTTTGATCAGATACGAAGGTGAATGGCTTGCAAGATCGGGTGACCGGACAAATTCGCTCCGGACATCATGATATAGTTCCAGGATTTTCGGAGAAACTTCGTCCGGCTGGAATTTGAAATTTGGATTGACGAGGACCAGGGACGCCATGGTGCTTCGAGCTTCATCCTCTTTGCCAAGTGATGCCTGGGCAAGCGCCAGATATTTCAGCAACATTTCCAACCGCGGTAATGGCTGTTGAGGTCTGGCTTCCAACTCAGATTTCACCAGCGTTACCACTTGGGCATATCTCACATTTTCGTAGTTATTTTTTACCTGCTCAAGAGTCAACGGGGTGGTTAATAACGTATCCTGACCGAGCGCAGTGAGCACAAACAGTGAAAACATGATTGAACATCTGAAAATGCTGGTCATTATTTGAGATAAGTCAGTTTTTGCACCAAACGACGGGATTGATTTGTCCCTGTGACATATTCAATTTCAACCCAATAAATTCCGGAAGAACCCAGCCCGTCGCCTTGAATTTGGATTTGCGAATCCCCAGCCGGCAAATGGATTGAGTGTTCGGCGACAATTTGCCCTAACATATTGTATATTTTGTAATTCTGGATTCCATTGATACCCACCGGGAGCGAAATCTTCAACCGGACACTGCCATTGAAGGGATTGGGAAAGGCTGATATGAGGGCAATGCTTTCCGGAAGTTTGGGTTCTGGAACAATTGGCGTCAGCGGTACAAACTGTTCAATCGAACGCAAGGGTTGATTCCCATTCCTGCCGCCAATTACATAAATAGCATCACCGGCAACGACGGCCGCATCTTCATAGCGTGGCAAAAGATTTTGCTCAAATGACTGCCAACCATTGTCACTGTAAATTTGATTTTGATCAGCCTGACCTTCCGGTCCAATGCCACCCAACAAAACGAAGTCACCATGAAAAAATACGGCCGCACCATCGCTACGGGGACCGCTGAGTGGAACTGCATCTTGCCAGGCTTCGCTATCCAATCGTCGTTCGACGCTTGCCAAAGGATCCACGAAACGGCCACCTGCGCACATAATAGTGTCACCGTGGGCGGCCCAGGCGAAACCAACTCTGGCTTGATTCAGTGTATCCGTCACCGACCATTCTCCTGTCTGTGGATTGAACTGATCGACGCGTGTCACCGGTGGCGCCCACATGGCATGTGATGACTTACCACCAATCAGGTAGATCATACCATTAACGGTAACAGCGCCCAGACCCTCCCGAGGCATCGGCATCTGCCCGGCGTGCTGCCACTGGCTACTTCCGACCACCCAAAAATCAACACTGGCAACCATTTCATCGTGATTTCTGCCACCAAAAACCCACAGGGTATCACCGATAGCAACTGAGGCGTGATCTTCCCTTGGTGCGGACATCGCGGGCAGGGTTGTTGTCCATTGATTATCCAAAATGTCATATGCCCAAAGATTTTGCCTGGTCGCGTGGGATGGCGGGCCATTCGTCCGCCCGCCCGTGACATAAATGGTGTTACCAATGGTAACTGCTGCGTGCTGCGATAAGGGTTCGGGCATTTGCGACCGCTCAATCCAATATCCTTCCGTCCCGGAAAGCACCGTGATCAGGCTGGTTAAAATGATGATATTATTGAAGATTGTCTGCTTCATAGCCTATCTCTATTCAAACCAAGTGCCACAAATTTTTCAAGGTGTGTTTGAATTCAGCAATCGAACCGTGATTCGCTGGGTATCACCGGCAGTTACGGTCACGAACCGGTTCCATGGAGAATAGTTCGGATTCTTCAAAAGTAGTTGATACTCACCGGGTTGCAGCGCAATCGGCTTCTTCAAAGGGGTGACATCAACGCGATTTGAATTAACATAAACATCTGCCCAGGGGTAGACATCAATTGACAAAAATCCCAGTTCTTTATACCAGTTCAATAGCAGAGAATCGGTTTTCCCGTCCTGAATA
Source organism: Fidelibacterota bacterium CG1_02_48_14 (assembly GCA_001872685.1). Lineage (GTDB taxonomy): Bacteria > Fidelibacterota > UBA8477 > UBA8477 > UBA8477 > UBA8477. The sequence continues at coordinate 5,699 of MNWS01000055.1, read as the reverse complement.
ACCACCTCCCGGGAGATTTCCGGATAATCAGTATGCATAAAATGCACGGTATGCTTGCCAACGCTAAAATTCAACTTCCCTGCGATGGGCGTCATCCCCTGAGGTGTTGAATCAACGACAATATTCGCCCAGGGAATGGCTGCCACCACCAGACTACCAAATTTTAGTCTCGGAGGATCCCCAATAATGTCGCTACCCGCAGGGGGTGTCTGGGGTGCCGGAAGTGTCATAACAAAATTTTTCCCAATCTCTTCCGGTATTTGTCCAACCTGGTGCAGCGTGTCTTCATCTACCATAGGCATGGGAATGCTGGTGATTTGGTGAGTCGTATCTGCACGGGCAGTTGTGTCCGGAATATATTTCACATAGGGTTCGACAAAATCGGGACGCTTACTCACGCTCCATGAATAGATGGCAAAAACCAGCAGGCCAAAGAATGCCAGACCAAGCACCCAATCTTTACGCGATGGAACATTCAGCAGTTCAGCCGGGGTTTCCCCAGGTTTGCGGTGATCTGGTTTCTGGAAGGCTATTGGACCGCGTTGCGGCTCAGATTTTACCGGTGCAAATGCTTTAAATTCAGTCAATACCTCCAAGATTTTGTCGCAAGATGAGATCCGGTCGTGAGGATTTTTTTGAATCATCCGGCTGACCAGTTTTACAAGCTCATCCGGTAGGTCTGTCCTGAGTTCGGACAAATCACGCGGTTTACTATTTATGGCCAGATTGAGCGCTTCGTTCAGGTTTTTGCCCGAAAGCGGATTTTCACCGGCAGCCAGCGTGTAAACTGTCATGCCAAGCGCATAAATATCAGTGAGTTGAGTTGGGACCTCTCCCAATGCTAATTCCGGTGCAAGATACCCGGCCGTTCCCGCAACACGCCGTTGTGACGAATCCATTAAGGTCGCCAACCCAAAATCGGTCAATTTCACCTGTCCGGCGTCATCAATCAACAAATTGGCGGGTTTAATATCACGATGCAAAATCCCGGCAGAATGGGCTTTGGCGCAACCGGTCACCGCCTGGCGTAAAATTGAAAACAGTTGTTCCGCCGTAAGTGACGATTTTTCAACCAGATATTCAGCCAAATTGCGACCGGCAAAATACTCCAGAACCAAATAGGCAGGATCGTGATCGGCATTAAACTCATGAATCGTCACAATGTTGGGGTGGTTGAGCCTGGCGAGTAATCGGGCTTCCTGCTCAAACTGATGCCGGAGCTCCCCTGCCGTTGGCAGTTGTGGAAGAATTTTCAAAAATACGGTTCGATCCAGAGATTCCTGAACGGCTCTGGCGATGATCATTTCATCACTTTGGAGCAATATCTCGGAAATCTGGTATCCCTTAATCTTCAATCTGCCACTCCTTCAGGCGATATTGAAGCCAGCGCAGGGACACACCCAGTCTGTCAGCCGTTTTGGTACGGTTTCCTTCCAGTTCACTCAGGGCTCTTAAGACGAACTTCCGTTCCATATCGGCAATGGTGACGGGTTCATCGCTTCCTGCTCCTGAATCCACCCGACGCAGGGCTAAATGCTCAGGCTCAATGATCTTTCCGGGAGATAATGTCACAGCCCGTTGAATCGCATTTTGGAGTTCCCGAACATTCCCCGGCCAATGGTGCTGAAGAATGGCCTCCATTCCCATCCGACTGAATTTGAGTCCGTCACGGTGGTATTTTTCGCAATATTTTGAGAGAAAATGGTCAGCCAGAAGCGGTAAATCACCCTGGCGCTCCCGTAATGCCGGCAACCTGATGGTGACGACATTCAATCGGTAAAACAGATCTTCACGAAACTCACCGGTTTTCACCATCGCTTCAAGATCCTTATTGGTGGCGGCAATGATCCGTGTATCAACTTTCCGGACCTGAGTATCCCCTACCCGGCGAAACTCACCTTCCTGCAGAAAACGCAATAACTTGGTCTGAATGTCCAGGGATACATCCGCAATTTCGTCCAGAAAAAAGGTCCCGCCATCAGCAGCTTCCAATAGACCCGGTTTGTCCTTGCCAGCCCCGGTAAAGGCGCCCTTTTTATAGCCGAACAACTCACTTTCCAACAGATTGTCAGCGAGTGAGCCACAAAATTGTGCAATGAAGGGTTTGTGTTTCCGCGCTCCCCGATAATGGATGGATCGGGCGATCAGCTCTTTCCCGGTACCACTTTCCCCTAGAATCAGGACAGGAATATCCGTTTCGGTAACACGACTGGTCATGTCGAAAATTGACCTGATCTGGGGACTTTTCCCGATGATCTCTGCAAAAGGTGAGATGGCATCGGATTGGGATTTCAGCGCTTCATTTTCCAGAGCCAGGCGATTGACAAAATCAGCCGCTTCCAGGGCAATGGCGGTCTGAGTTGCGAAAACCCGCATAAAATTCAGTGTTTCCAGATTAAAATGAGCCCGGCGTTCCTGACTATCCAAATAGATGTACCCCAAAACGGACTTTTGCTTCCGGATCGGAACGCAAATAATGGAAGTCAGCTTGTTAATGACCACGCTTTCACGACCCTTGAAACGGTCGTCTTCTTCAGCATTTATGGTGACGACCGGTTCGCCGGATTGCATCACCTGTTCAAGTACACCGATGGAATAGCGTTCTTTTTCCGCAAAAAGTTTCGGGTCGAAATTTCGCGAAATGACCGGGACGATATTCCCTTCACCTTGCAGACTTTTGATGAACAAAAAGCCGCGTTCGGCTTCGGTCACATCCATGGCAATATCCAAAATGCGTTCCAGCAAGGGACGCGTAGCAGTCGCCCCATCCAGCACCGTCTCACTGATTTTTAATAGGGCGTTAAAAAAGTCGTCTTGTCGAGGTGTAGTCATGGTAATTCTTTATTGCACCATAAATGCTGCTTCTTTGGAAACACTGACATTTTCGTAGCGATCAATGACACTTAAAGTCCAATAGTACCGCGCGTTTGCCAGATCCGATGGGCTTTGCCATTGCAGGGTTGTATCCGCCATTACCGGACTGGCAAAAACAAATTGCGGTATCGCCGATTCGTCCAGGCGAAAGACATCCACCTGGTAATTCACCTGAAATCCCGCGTCAAAATGTGACCAGCGAAAGGTGGGTAATGAATCGACAACGGCTAAGCCTGCCGGTGAAAGCGTCTGTGGAACAGAAACGATCAACCGCGAGATTTGCGTTTGATACCATTCACCCCAGTCGCCCGATTTATCGATACACCGCAGGCGGATGGATTCACCTTCCAGTTCAGGGAAGGCATTCAATCCGAAAGCATCATTGAAAAAAGTGCCCGCAAAAACTCCCCCACTGACCCTGTTGGTGAGTAAAGTATCAAAACTCCAACCGGGGATTTGAAATTGAACGGAATCAATATCCAGTTCGCCATCCAGGTCACTGATGGTTGCAACAGCCTCCAGCACATACTCATCCTCGGAAGGTTGCCAATGAGCGACATGTTTGGTTATTAGTTCGACCTGAGTAATCAGGGGTTCCCCGTTCATGCGGACCAGCCATTCAGTCTCCTGTCCCGGGAGAATCGTCACGGAATCTGCGCGTGTCACATAATGATCTCCCGAAATGGTGAGCGAATACGACCCGGGCATCAATTTCGAAAACTCAAATTCCCCAATCGCATCGCTGAAGGCATGGGTGTTGTTTTCCATGAGGTCAATTTTCAAATTCGGAACGGGTGTGTAGGGCGGATATTTGCCGGTAATCGTTCCCGTGATTGACCCGCTCTGGCTGTACAAATCACTCTCCGGATCAAAAATATTATCCCGCGGGGCATCCTGGGTACATTGCGTCCAGAGCAGAGCGATGAGTCCGATGCTCAGCCAGTTCCATTTGTTGTAATGTCGAAAGAAAATAATCAACCTTATTGTCGTTTTATCACAATTGCTGTGACATTATCAAATCCACCCAACTGCAGCGCCATGTCAATGAGTCGAGTGACACACGCCTTCGGTTCCCGCCAACTGCCTCGCATAATTTGGTCCAGTCGTGGTTGCGGTACCATTTTATTTAAGCCATCCGTACAAATCAGAAATGCGTCATAATTCGCTAAATCGATCTGCCGGTATTCTGACCAGATCATACTGAAATTGCCCATACAATTCACGAGGACATTTTCAGATTCCACATCCACAAAATCCTGACCCTGCTTGCGCTTCTCATTTGCCAGGGTATGTTCTTGTGTCAAGGGCATCAGTCCGCGCTCTTCATGAAATCCGTAAAGTCTCGAATCGCCGGCATGCAGCAAATAGCCCTGATGGTCATTTTTAATCACAAAAGCGGTGAATGTCGTGGCCAGGTTTGGTGTCGAAAGATGGGTTAATCCATAGTCTACGATCGCGTTATTGATCCCGCGCAAAACTCGCTGACCCGATTCGTCAGTCAACCCATTTCCCTCTTCAGTCATGCGCTGTTTGAATTCCTCGATGGCCAGCTTACAGGCAATATGTCCACCAGCGCTCCCCCCCACACCGTCAGCAACGGCGAACCAGCCAGCCTCATTTTCCACCAAAAACGCATCTTCGTTGCGTTCACGCTGATTTCCGATGTCAGTAGCACCAAAGCCGAAAAACAACATTTTACGACTCCAATCACCTAAAGTTTTAAGCACCGACTCATTCAATCGGACCGATCGTGTTTGCACACATTTGGCCAGATTCATAGCACGGGAATATACAAAAATCCCACGAAACCGGGTCGAACAATTTCCAACCCGATTCCATGGTGATGATTTTTATGAAATCAGTCTAATTTTTGACCAGTCGCATGGGTTTGAGCTTCATGCCACACTCCGGACAATCACCAGACTTTTCCAATCGTACGTGACTGTGAGTCGGCATTGGACAACCCCAGAACTGCATATCGGTGGTGTCGGTGACGACAGCCTCAACCAGGGTCATACTGCATTCAGGACATTTTCCCGGCTGATCGCTATGGACCGCCTTGTGAGCCGGCATCGGGCAGGTGTAATAAATCAATTTTTCACCAGCTTTCTTTTCCACTCCCTCCATGGCCATATGATCATGATTCGACGTACCATCCATGTTTTCATTTGTGGCCATTTGGTCATGGTTCATGTTACCATTCATGTTTTGATGTTGATCTGTCTGATTGGCGGCTGATTCATCTTTATTGCTGCTACAAGCAGTAAAAGATAATGCCACAATCGTAACGACAGACAGTGTGATTATTTTTCGTTTGACCATATTATCTCCTTAGATCATTTTTCATTTGTTCAAATTGTTCGTGGCTGATTTCACCATTTGCATACCGTGTACGCAAAACAGCTTCGGCATCGTCCACTTGATTGTTTGAACGCCTTCCCTGACTAATGATGAGGGTTCTAACGACCCAAAGCGCCAATCCGATGATGACAAACCAGAACAGGATGCCCTGCCACACCATGCCACCTGCCCATCCGGAATGAAATTCCATTGCAGCCTCCTCTGCTGAGCAAAACTAAATGGTTATTTTTAACGAAGACCATTAAAGCTCAACGCCAGGATTTCAGATGATTGAACTAATCCTCTGTTGTATCAGGAGGCATCATACCATTCATCATTCCGGGTTGACCACATTGATGCGTACCGGATTTCATTTTTTTATGCATTCCTGGTTTGCCGTGGTTCATGGGCATACATTGCCCCTGCATCTTTTGACACTGGCCATTCATATTGCATTTGGGTTGACAATTTTTACCCATCATCCC
>MNWS01000076.1 GCA_001872685.1 Fidelibacterota bacterium CG1_02_48_14 | reverse complement strand
CCGCAGCGAATATCTTCCTTCGCCATAAGAACTATCCCATGAATAGCGATCTACCGAGCCGGTTTTAACACGTAACCCGTCCGTGAAATCCTCATAGGAATCATGAGCCGGATCAAACACATCGTCGTCGTCGCCATCTTCCCAATCCCAGCGACTGTTGCCATTGGCATCAACAAAATATTCACCCAGATCGTACGTCCCGTTATAATCCACGCGGTACTGGTCATAAGTGGTTAACCATTCGTAATTCAGTTTGTAGCCACCACGGAAGAAAATCATATCATTCCAGGCGTATTCAAACCCCAGTGCACCGCGCAAGGTAGCATCATTGGGATCATTCGCATCCAGCAATATCGTCAGACGATTGACGGACGACTGTATCCAGGGGCTCTTACCTCCGATAATATCACTCGCGAGACCAAGGCGGAAAACCAGTGGCAGCGGCCATTCTTCCGTGAGCAAACGACTCACGACAACGGGATTCCCGATTAAATCGGGTGAAATATCGACTTCCTGATTTAAATCGGGTCCATCGTAACGTGTGCTTCCACCAAAATTTTGAATCGCCATTCCCAAAGTCATACCATAGATGCCGAGATCGAAATTCGAGCCGACATCGAAAGCAAAGGTTGAGGCAATTTCGCGATAAATCTCCTGGCGTACCCATTTGGATGTGACACCAACGGCCAGGCGATCCGTCAGGCGGCGTGTAAATGTAGCGCCCACGGCCACATCCATGACCTGAAAATTCTCACCGGTGCCGTCCGGGAAATCAAGCGTGGTCACTTTCATATCGCCAGAATTCATATACTGGGCTGAAAACCCTATAAAGTTTCCGCCACCCATGGGATACACCAGGCCCATGAAATGATTTTGGATTCCGGCGTACATCTGCATCGAACTGACGTACAAATCCGGACCATCAACGAAGGCAATTCCGGCGGGATTCCACGGAATTGCGACCGCGCCTTTGGCTAATGCCGTATAAGCGCCGGCTACACCAGAACCCGGTGCGCCGGATTCGATTTTCAAAAATTGTCCGATGGATGTGGCGACCTTGGTGAAGTCTTCACCGGGGATCACCGTATTAATTGAATCCTGCAAAGATTGCTGTGCCAGAGTAACGCCAGCGAACAACAAACCGATTACCGCGATGCGTAACGAGTTCATGGCGTCCTCCTATCGAATGACGGCAAATTTGCCGACGAAGGTTTCATAGTTAGGCGCTTCAACCGTAAACACGTACAGACCCGGTGCGATCTCCTGTCGGTTCATCGAGCGCAAGTTCCATTCAGCCTGACCAGAGAAAATATCCTGGTGCAAGATGGTGTAGACCAATTCTGCATTGAGGGTAAATATCTTGATCGTACATTCATCCGGCAGATGGGTAAAGTGGACAGACTTATGGTTAATGTCCTGTTCCCAGGCAGCCGTGACAATGTAGGGATTCGGTACCACCAATACCTCTTCCAGTAACTTTTTGGTGACCGGCGCCATTTCTGAAACGGTGGTAGCATCAAAATAGAACTCATCACCTTTTTCGAAAGGTTTGAGCATGTTGATCTGGGTAACATCGCCATTTTCATAATGGCGATTGGTTGACAGACTGTCCGGTGGCCAATTGATACTCAGGTTGTATGTCGTTTTTACTCTCGCGGAGTCAAAACCTGGTACGGCACTTTCCTTGAATGCAAACCGACGACCGCTATAAAAGTCTGGAAAATCAGCATTGGCAGTTTGGTCAGAAGAACCTCCGCTGGCGGCTGTAATATCAACTCGCGTGCCCGCTGTAATATTGTATGTGGTAAAGGGTAGAATCTTGCCGTTGGTGGTTGTGTCTCTTTCACCCCACCGTAGTTCGTAATCGCAGGCATAAGAAAATGGGAATCCGAGACTATTGGATAAACCAAAAGTATAATTCGGCGCGACTGCTTTAGGTTTGCCTACCCATTCGATCGTATCCAGTGTTGCTTCCTCAATGTTTTCAGTAAACAACTGGAAACCACCCCAGGAATCGCCCAACTTGCTTTTGAAACCCATCTCCACCGGGAATCGTCGAGCCGCTTGTGTGGCTTGAGTATCCCGTACCGAGATGAAATCACCCGGTGAGTTTGGATCAGGAATTTGCTTGTATACCCATCCAATCAATGTGTCCCCTGTGGTCGTATCAATGACAGCGTAAGTGGGATTATTGATATACTGTGGATTATTTTCAAGGGGCGCTTCCGCAGTGCTCTTAAATGAAGGGTCGGCATCTATAACAATCCGGTAGACATGATTGTTGCCTTGTATTTGCGATTTGTCAGAAGGAATAACGCCCACATTACCGGTGCCTATATTTCCGTCACCCCGTACAACCGTCCAGTCTTTCGGTGCATTGGAGGGTCTGGCATCCGGTGTAACGGTCACGACTTGTGGCAGCAGATCGCTGGTACCTTTGAAATTTTCCAGCGTTTCCAGCATGAATTTCCAATCACCACCGTCACTGGTGTAGGAATCTGAGGAATCAATACCAATATCGTATGCCACAACGGCGTAGGTGTAGGTAACGCCATTCAGCACATCCCGGTCAACATAATGATGTTCCAAGCCAGTGTTGCTGCCCAAATTAAACCAAGGGGCAACAGTATCCGGTCCGGCGTAGGCTTTTCCGTACAGATCCTCATCTTCATCAGCTGTTAAATCAAATTGTGCAATCGGTTTCCAGCCAACCGCTGCCTGATCCGTGTTGTAAATGCGGTCCGTATTCGGATTTCCCCAGGTCTGACCACCGTCCGTTGATTTGTAAATCTTGTAACCTTCGAAATCCTTGACATCGGTAACAATGTCCCGGGAATCTTCAGCTTTTGAATCCCAGTAAAGCGTCACGCTGCCATCATCACCAATCGCAGAAACAGTTGGTGCCTCAGGTGGTGAAAACCCCTGGTACTTGAGATCGTACATAATCTGCGCCATCTCAGCATTTTTTGCCAGATCAGGAGGTGTATTGAAATTTTTGGTGTCCGCCGGCGGGTCACCCATCAAAATCGCGAAGCTAAATTTTGTGGTGTCACCTGCAGCCAGATTAAACGGCCCGGCTGACATGATAAAAACGCAGTCCAGTCCATCCGAATATTCCTGTTCCAATCCCTCAAGCGAATCAAAATGCGGATTTAGATTTCCAGCGCCGTCCGGATGAAAATACCAATCGGCATAATTTGAGGCATTGGTGTTGGGGCTGGCATCCGTGATGTCTCGCCAGTCCCATCCATAGAATGCCTGTCGCAAATAACTGGTATCACCCGCCATGAGCGCATACATGATGGCTTCCTTATCAACCGCACCGGGGCATCCTGCGTCACCCGCAAAATCACTACCACAACTACCGGAAGTATTTGTTTCTGCCTTTACGACGCCAGGGCGCTTGTACCAGTCAAACCAATGCCAGTCCGTCAATCCCAATGGTTCACCTTGGTGTATGTCAAAAATGCCATCGCCATCCAGATCCAGATCGTAAGGCGCCGGTGGCGTATCCAGAAGTTTTACCGCTGAGTAGGCCAGGTTGTGTGCACCAGTGCTGTTATCATCCCAATCCCAGATAAAACCCATATCGTACGTGGTATCAAAGGCCATCATATCGTCATCATTCGTTCGGCCGGCATAGCTCCCGTCTGCTTTCCGGGAATAGGAATCCACATCGAAGTAGAATCCTCCGAATAATTCCGTATAATCGAAACCACCTCTGCCAGAAGTTCCCCGATAGCCCCTTGATTTAAATTCGTACCGGACAGAATCCGGACCTTCCATTATCGGCAGCATCACCACATTGATTTCGCCGTCACCGGACGTATCCAGGGGAAAACCTCTCCAGCTCTCATTGATCACTTCAACCGTAAAGAATGCAATATCTTCGGCATAGGAACGACCGTAGCTATGGGCATTTACCCGAACACGCAACCCCAGCGGGTATCCTTGTGTTTTATCTTCGTCCCGGTTCGCGAGACGATCGTCAAATTCCATGTAAATGTCCTGATCACCGATGTGTCGGCCGGGAATCGGTTTCCCATATTCCGGGGAATTCTGATCGGTCACCACTGCCCAGTCACCCGGCCAGGTGCGTTCTTCCTGACCTGTCTCGTCATTTAGCAAAATTGGCCAGGTTAAGGGTATATCACTGGATGCTAATAATGGGTAGGGATCGCCCGTATCCGTGTACAGACCCCCGTAAATTTCACCGGCAGCAACTTCGCCGGAATGTAGTGTCCCACGAGCACCTTCCGATGATTCCCAGTCAACCTGTTTTTTGTCAGTAACCCGGTCGAACCACGACTCGGTCACCGTCTGACCCCAATAGACCTGTTCATTTGGAACGAATCGTTTTTCTTCAAGATCATAACGCGGGCGCATAGCCCAGGGATAGGGTGTCCCATCTGGTTTTCGACCGGGTGCACCTAAAATGAGGGACACGTCTGAAATGTATTGAAAACCCTTATAGAGACCTGAGGGTGAGGAATAATCCTCAAATTCAATAAAACTGCCGTAATTATGGGTAGCGAACTGTAATTCACCTTTACTCATATAACCCCGGGCGCGATTTAGCAGCGGGTCTGACGCGACCGCTTTCCCCATCCGATTGGGATATTTGAGGGTCGGCTCTGCAGCTCTGGCAACCGTCAAAAAGCTCACACAGGTGAATCCAATTATAAATAATTTCTTCATCATTGCTCTAATTTCCATGCTAGCATTGCAAAATCCTTAAATCCAAACCACCGGTAAATTGTCTTCCGCATCTTAGAATGATGCTTCCAGAGTGACATCGATCTGACGAGGATCGGAAAAATAATAGGGTCTGTCGAAATAGGTTGTGGAAAGCGCTCCATCGTTGATAGCCTGTTCGTTTAAACGACCAGGATCAGTAGCACTACCCGTTTCTTCGTAAATGTCGATCACGTTCTCGAAGTTAAAAACATTCCGCACAATGACACCCGCGGACCATTTTACCCCCATCAAATTGATGAATTTCCGGTAAGCCAGATTCGCTTCAATGTACCAGGGCATGCGTTGGCTGTTGGTAGCACCATAACGGCTCAGGTTAATATCATAGGGCGTGTAGGGCGCACCGCTCATGGCGATCAGGGTAAAATTCACATTGGAATTGGATAGCGGACGAATTCCGAGAATCATGGGATTATTCTTCTTGTCGAAAAAATACCCGGCTGTGGTCGTGATGTTATGGGTGCGGTCATAATTCATGAGCACCTCTTTTTTCGGCATACTTTCCGGCGTATCGGTGTTACGGTAACCTTGCCAGGCATCCGCCCGGTTGGCCGTGGCTCTGGAAAGCGTATACTGAACCACCATGGACCAGGCACTGCCACCCCGTTTTTCCAGTGTCAAATCCAGCCCGCGAGCGGATCCATAATCATAGTTCACCACTACCGAGTAATTGTAGGGAAATGCCTTAACGCGTTCAGTTGAAGCCAAGTCAGAGTAATCTTTCGACCAACCCACTAGACCCAAGCGCCAAAAATCAGCGAATTGGTAATTCAACCCAAATTCGTACGCAGAAGCTTTTTCAGCCTGCACATGTGCATTTCCAACAATGGGTGAGGCGGTGGTTAAATCGCCCTGATCATTGAGGTAGATATTCCGGTATGTGGGATTCTGATAAAATCGTCCATACCCAAAGGTGAAGGTGGCGCGATCCGTAATCACGTGTGATATACCCAGTCGCGGCGACCACAGGATTTTCCAATCCGAGGGGGTCAACCCGGACCAACTCGCCCGCGGATCCGCCCAGGAGGTATCCTGCGAATTCTGCATGTCAACCCGTAAGCCGACATTGATCGTCATCCACGGATACTCGATTTTATCCTGAACATAAGCACCCAATTCCAGGGGCATCTTCTCACCGGTCCCGTATAAGAATTCTTCCAACCAATTATCTCGTTTTATCGAATCGGGCAAACCATACACCTCCACATACGGATCGGCCAGCCAGGGTAGCTGGGCTTCATCAAACGTGATAAAGTGCCGTTTGAAATCAATTCCACCACGCAATTGATGATTTTTATTAATACGACTGGTGAGATCTATTTTGATCTCGTCGGTAACAGACTTAGTCCAGTGCCGATAGCGATCCGCGCCGCCCGAAAAGTATTCATAATAATAAATGTAATAGAGAGAATCTCGCATCGCCTGAATGTCTGCAGCGGTCATCACGCCGGTAGGCGGTGAAAAATACAAGTCGTAAGTAGAATCCGGGAAAGTGTGATATTGCACGGAAGCATACTGTCCTTGCTGGAGCCATTGATTCATGGGGTCGCCATAATGCCAGAAACGGGATTCTCCCCGATCGTCCGTGTATTCCATTGAATCCAGGGGAATAATCAGGTAACCGTTCCGGAATTGATTGAAACTTTGCAGGGAATTATCCAGAATTTTGACTTTGTCCCATTTCCCGATAACAATCGGTTCCCCAACCGGAATGGTCATTTCCGTCCCGGCATCATAAGGATCGGCATCACTATCCCGGGCGAAATATTTGATTTTAGTGGGAATGCACCCGGGTCCCCATGACTGGTAATACTTTTCCAATGAATCAGCGGTAATCGTTGCTCCGGGGTTTTCTTTGTTAATAAATGGAATGTCGCATTCGCCGTGGTATTCCTGACCCATGTGCAAGCCGCGGGCTTCAGTCCCCGCTTTGAATTCCACCCAATCCGGATACCCATCCCCATCCATATCACCATTTTCCACGCTCATCTTCATCTGCTGCGTGAATCGGGCAGCAGAAATGGTGTAATAGGTCTTCTTGTTGAGCTGCTGCCTGAATTCCAGATTCCAACGCTCTGACCATTTGCGATTGACATTTTTACCCTCTTCGTAGTACTGATAGTTCCGGTCATAGACTTTGAACTCGGAGTTCACGAACCAGTAGGTCAGATTCATCTGCTTATAATTGTCAATCCGCCAATGCAGCTTGGTAAACACATCATAGGTGTCATCGAAACCAAATGAACGAAAGCCACTATTCCGATCCAGCCAATTCACCGCGTTGGCGTTGTTTTGCTGACCCCCAATGTTATTGGGGTCGTACACCTTGTCGTCAAGGTTCAGGACGCGGTAGGCACCGGTCGTCATGTCACCGGAAATCGAGAATGTAAACTTATCCCCTGAACCAGGTATCACCGGACCGCTAAACCGACCGGCGATTTTTTGATAATTTCTTAATCGATCGTTCTGCTGAGCGACGGGTCCCAGGTTACTGCCTTCGAGTGTTAATTTGGCTTCATAATCCGCACCACCTGTGAAAGAGATATTATTCACGATACTGGACATGGCATCGCCATATTCAGCACTAAAGACACCGGTCTGGACTTCCAATTCGCGCACGGCGTATTTATTTATACGCGTGCCCTTGCCGATACCACCGTAAATCGGATTTTCGATGTACATACCATCAATCGTATAACCAATCTCTCCGGAACGGCCACCACGCACATGAATCTGCTCGATACCACGATCTTCAAATCCGGGAATGCCATATTCAGCACTTTTTACCTGAATAATGCCAGATTGAAGCGTGAGCATTTCCGTCAAATCACGCACCGGCAAGTTTTGGATTTCCTCGGCCGTGCGCACCATTTTCTTAACGGTGACATCCTTGTCGACCATGGGACGTTCGGCCGTCACAACAACCTCCTGCCCCTGAACAAAACTTTCTTCCATGCGGATATTGATGCGCGCCGTTTGGTCCATAATGATACGGACATCCTGCGTTGTGACAGCTTTGTATCCAATCATCGTGGCTTTTACCGTGTATCGTCCAACAGGGACATTCTCGATGTAATAATCTCCGGAAAGATCTGAAGAACCACCGATACCCAATTCAACGACTAAAACATTGACGCCCGGCAATGGGGTTCCGGATACATCATCAACCACGGTTCCAGCGATTGTTCCAACTGTTGCTGCAAATGCAGTTGCCGCACCAAGCAGTAACAGATAGCCTAGAACAAAGAACCGCCTCATATATATCTCCTTCATTTCACAAAAAAAGTCGCCGATGTCGTTACCGATGCGCAATACATTCTTTCTACGTAATCAAGGGTTACCTGAGGATAGTTCGGGTTGTCGGCGACAGGTCGTCAACATTCGCCGTTTTTCAAAAATTAAATCGCCCTCAGGTAACCCCGTGCAAACGCAGATTTGATTACTTCATCAACATCATTTTCCGTACAGCCGAATAGCTGCCGGCATCCATTTTATAAAAATACATACCGCTGGCAAGATGGCTGGCGTCGAACCGAACCTCATGATGTCCGGCCGTTACATTCCCATTCACCAATGTGGAAACTTCACGTCCCAGGACATCATACAGAACCAGTCGCATTTGGCCAGTCACCGGAATATCGTAAGCCAGTGTCGTACTGGGGTTGAACGGATTCGGATAGTTCTGCGCTAGAGCATATCCGGATGGGATGGCCGAATTTTCATCTTCCAGGTCCGTCATAAAAGAATACGTCCGGAAATATATCCGGTTTTTATAGTCTTCACTGGTAGCTGGTGGATTGACGGAAGGGAAATCATAATCTGGCATTTGATACATGATATATGCTATGCCGTTCGAGGCGAGTCGCGCCAGATGCGGATCGGTTTCGTCCACATTCGGATCGTCCGTGTCGGATATATTGATAGGCGTACTCCAGGTCATACCATTGTCTGTGGAATAGACACCCATAATATCAAAATATGCCAGGTCAGAACTGGTGTCTGGACATGTGTAATAGGTCGCATAGATCATGTTTGGAATCTCAATATCCCGTGCGGTCGTCGGAAAAACACCCTGCCAACCCGGATCGGGGAGCAACCATGCTGACTGCAGACTGGCGACCGGGCTGATGTCCCAGTTAAACAGATCATTCTGCGGTGAATAGAAATGATAGAGCCCGTTGGTAATATCCCAACCCGGGTAAACGCCACCGGTGGATGAGGGCAGAACGCCGGCAAAAAGGTGGCAGCCACCGTCGGCATCAACCATCACATCCAGATCATAATTGACAAATGGTGTCCAGTTGTCGCTGAGAACAGCCCAGGTATCGTCTGTTTCATCATAAACGCTATCAGGGAAAAGCGCGCGGAAATAGTTATTCATCGTCTGATCCGGCACATGCTGCCATGCACTCCAGGTCGCACCGTAGTCTATCGTTTGTTTGATGAACAGGGTATGGTTGGCAATAGCCAGTGTATCATTCCAGTATCCGGTAACCACGAAGTAGCCAACACCGTCATCATTGATGTCGAGAGCGCCATTTGAAGTATAGTTACTGGAGGCATCTCCTAAAAATTCACGTGCCTGATCCAGCATCACCACCGGGGGTTGCCATGTGAGTGGTAATCCATCCCAGGCTCCCTCAGTATTTGATCTGAACAGGTATTTGTCGCGTGGATCTGTCCAGTCAGCAAAAACGGTATTCACATACATGTTGCCGTCTGCAGCATAACTAACACAAGGCGATCCTTGCCAAATATCATTGGTTGTTGGTGAGCTACTCAGGTCTGTCGGTGGGGTAAAAATTTCGCCGCCGTATTCGCCTTCATCATAAGTGTAATAAGCCCGGCCACCGTAGGTACCGCCGCCACCACCGTTCTCATTCCAGATGATCAGAGGATAATTGGGCGTTGCAATTGCACTTGGATAGCGTCCTGCCTGTTGTGCACCGACACCGGCATTCAAATTCGAATAGGTGAAAAAGCTCTGCCCGCCATCTTCGGACAATGCTGCACCGATCACACCTGAAGCGGTGGTGCCAGCCCATTGACGGTATCCCATGAGAAAGCGATTGTTGACAGGGTCCCAGCTAAGTGGATTGGTTTCACCAGCCAACATGCCGTAACCATTCAGAGATGAGTCAACCAACACAATATTATCTTCCCGTGTTGTGGGTAGATAAATCGGACTCGAAGTCCCTGGTAGCTCAGTGATTTCCTGCCCCTGGGGGACAAGACGATTTTCAAGATTTGCCGGCATTCGCGTAGCCGGCTTCATGTGATTAGCACCAAATACTGCGGCTACTAATACCAGGATGGACAAGGATACCCAATACTTCTTCATAACTACTCCCTTTGAAACATAGTGGTCCGTCTTTTGTGATCGAAATTTTAATGGCCGACCCTACTCGATGCAAGATCGAAAGCCGGACCCGATCATTGTTAATATTTTGTAACATCAAGCACGTCAGCCTGTTTTCCGGTTTTTTCTTTTAACCTAGAAGACCAAATGACACACCAGAACTGCCGAAACAATTCCAGCGACATCAGCGATTAATGCGGCTGGCAGCGCATGACGACTGTTACGAATCGAAACTGATCCGAAATAGACTGCCAGAACATAAAATGTTGTTTCAGTTGAACCTTCCATCACCGAAGCCATTCGGCCGATCATGGACTCTGCGCCATGTGTATTGACCAATTCACTGACGATACCCAAGGCCCCGCTGCCCGAAAGCGGACGCATAAAGGCCATCGGTACCAATTCTCCCGGCATTCCGATAAGGTTCGTCAATGGAGCGAGCAGGCTCGCTAACAAATCCAAAGCCCCTGAAACCCTGAATGCGCCAATCGCGACCAAAATGGCCACCAAATAGGGAATGATCTTAATCGCGACCTGGAACCCCTCTTTCGCACCGTCTGTGAAAGCCTCGTAAACCTTGACCTTTTTATAATATCCCCAAAGTGGAATCATGAGTACAATGATCGGAATCGCAAGTACTGATACGCCGTTGATTAAACCTTGAAACATGATTTACACCTCCCCAGCCTGATCTGTGGTTTCTGTTTCAACCCCTCCCGGAACAGAAATTTGATACCGGGGCAATCGCTGGAGAATCTTCGTCATGATGATGGCAACGGTGGTTGAAACGCCGGTAGCGACGATGACCGGGCCAATGATTTCAGCGGGACTCGCTGAACCCGCCGCAGCCCTGATGCCGATCACTGTCGCCGGAATGAGTGTCACACTGGAGGTATTGATAGCCAGGAATGTAACCATGGCGTTGGTGGCCGTGTCCTTCACCTTGTTTAATTTTTGCAGCTCTTGCATGGCTTTCAATCCCAGTGGTGTAGCGGCATTCCCCAATCCAAGCATGTTTGCCGCAATATTCATGAGCATGGCTCCCATTGCTGGGTGTTCCGGGGGAATTTCAGGAAATAGTCGTACCATAATGGGTCTGACAGCTCTGGCAAAAAGTTGGATCAAGCCCGATTCTTCTGCAATTTTCATCAATCCCAGCCAAAGCGCCATAATACCGATCAGTCCAAATGCTAACTCAACCGATGTTTGGGCAGAATCGAACAAACCCGTCGTCAGTTTTTGGAGGGGTTCGAATGAAGGGTGCATGCTCCAACCCGCAGCAGCGTGCTCAATTCCTAAACATTTTACACCGGAAATTATGATTCCCGCCCCCAACAGGACAAGCCAAACGATGTTAATCAAACCCTTACCCTCCTTACAATTCCAGCCCTCAATCAGTACAAGATTAACGACTATTCAGGCGTTTGTTAGTCAGTGCAGATGACCTAGCGTCTCCGAATTCGAGTTGTCTGATCTGACTTTAGGCGATCCATTTCTTTCTCAATCATTTTTTTTCGATGGCGTCTGAAAATCAGAGCCGCAATAATGACGAATGCCGCGTAGAGTAACGCAAAAGTCAGTGACATTTACCATCCTTGGTGAGAAGGAATTTTAATCGCTGGGAACAACATTCCAACACTGAAACAGCACGATTAAACATAAAAAAAGAGGCTGCCCTTGGGGGACAGCCTCTTTTGTAATTATCTGCGTCTAAAGCAAGATTACTTCAGATACAGCATCTTATGCTGAGCGGTAAAACCATCAGCATTCATCCGGTAGAAATAGACACCAGAGGAAACCGCTTTGCCTAAGGCATCGGTTCCATTCCAGTTCACATTGTACTGACCGGGTTGATAAGCATTGTTAACCAGATCCAAAACCTTCTGACCCAGCAGATTGTAAACCGCGATTGTCACGTTCGAAGCACTCGGAACGCTGAAAGCAACGGTTGTCGTTGGGTTGAACGGGTTAGGATAGTTCTGTGCCAATGCGAATTCGGTTGGCAGCTTGGTAGCTTCATCACCAACACTGGTGATATTGAAATAATCCAGTGCGGTAATCTGAAGGGCATCTGCTGTATAGCCGTACCATGTGTATGGTGTTGCATTGATCGAAAGTGGGTCAAAGCCTAAGAATACGACCTTGTCATCACCCACGACACGATGCAAACCGATGGCAACCGGTGTTGTTTCGAATGTGGTCATGTTGACATCATTGGCATTGACCGGAACAACTCCGTCTAACCAGTTGGCAACGCCGATTTCATAGTAAGGATCATACATCAATGTATCGCCTGCGGCTGTATGGGTTGCATACATACCACCGGATAACTCATTGCCGCTTACTGCTTCAATCGCTGTCGCACCAGTGCTGCTTGCATTGATGTCATTTAAGCTTGAGGCAACACCGAGTACGTCATACTCGAAATCACCTGCAGCAAAATCCATGTTGGTCCAATTGGACAGTGCGCCGAACCACTCATCGCCAGCGAGGAAGTAGTTCTTCGAACCTTCAGCTAACCAACCGGAAATAACATCACGGTTATCCCAATTCGGACCGCCTGTGTTAATTTCGAAAATGCTGGTGTAAGCTGATGCCAATTCACTGGAAAGACCCTTTTCCCAGATGTCAAAATCAAAAGGAACGGGAGCCGGTGCGAAGTAGTATTCACCAGGATATCCGGCATATTCACCACCGTTAAAGTTGATCAGAACTGGGGCTGAAGGAGCAAAACGCTCGAACATATAAGGTTCGGAATCCATACCGGGTGAGGTGCTGGTTTCCCCTGCAGCGGTTGCAGAGATGAACCAATAGTAGAATCCGGCTTCGGAAACATTCGGAATCTGAGCCGAATAATCGCTGCCATCAGCGGTCATTGCGACTGAATTCCATGTGTCACCATCGGCACTCCACATCATCGTTGCGGTAATGGCATCGCCATCAGCATCAATGATTGTTGCCATGACATCATAGGGGCCAGCCAGTACCGTACCAGTCGGACCATCGACACCTGAGATTTGCGGTGGCGTTGTGACACCCATCCAATCAAAAGCTCCATTCAGGAAGCTAAAGACTGCATCGTATGTCATCGTACCATCAGCAAGGCTATCCACCGCGGCATCAATCATGAAGCCCAAGTAAGCACCTTTTGAGGTACCATTGTCATAGACTGCACCGTAAGTCAGACCATCGTTTTGGCCAGCAAAAATGGCTGTACCATTGGCGACATCAATCGGATCACCATAGTTTGTGGTACCATAAATCGTATGATTCAGGGTTACGCCATCAGTGAAGGGTGAATCCATCGGTGTCACACCAAAGCCCAAAAGTACGGTGTCTGCGGTACTGACGTTGTTGGCGTCAACAGGATCATTGGTTCCTGAACCCAGACCGAAATAGTCATAGGCAAAGTCACCGGCAGCAAATGTGATATTGGCGTCTAAGCCATGACCGAAGAACCAATCCTGGTCTACCAGAATCAGATCGCCACCATTGTCCATGAAAGTTGCGTAACCGGGATCTGTCTCTGTCGCTATTGCGGGTACAGTCTTGTTACCCCAACCGTAGACGATGATATTGGTCCAACCAGCATTGATCACCGAAGCATCAATACCTGATTCGTCAGAAATAACCCAATATTCGTACACGAGTCCGGCATCATCAGCAGCCATGCGATACAGATCGATTGCTTGCTGATTATCATTAGCACCATCGGCGATGATCAAAAGATCAGCATCCGGATTGGCTGGCTCTTTGATTGAGAAGCCTAAGGTTATGGAAGTTGATTCTAAGCCGTCATTATCAACTGTGGAAATCCAATATTCGATGACATCGCCAACAGCAAAATTGCCGGAAATATCATATGAATACAGGCCGTTACCGTCAGCGCCGATTGAACTGGCTGTCAGAGAACCTGTAACTTCGCCACCACCGTTAACCGTGTAATGAAATACGATTTCATCATTACTGTCAATGGCCATGCCGCTGTCATCCGGATCGTCGAACAGGTCAGCAACGACTGTAAACGGACCAGTTGTGTTGTAGGTGTTATTCATCTGTGACAGGGTCTGAACGGAAATCGGAGCACCCCAGGGGTAGGTAACCTTGACCAACATCGAAATGTCAGTCTGGCCACTATAACGACCCCAGGGATAAGTTGTCGTACTATTCCAAGGCCCACCAAACCAAGTATATGTTACACCGCCCACACCATCAGTAGAATTAGCTAATGGCTGTGGTGTGTTACCACCTTTTACAAATGCAATGACAAATGGCGGAACATTGGACAGGTCTGTTGAATCACCCACGATGAATTCACCACCAATATCCAACGGATAGGTCCAGTCTGCATGATAACCATCAATGGAATTTGGAGTGATCGTAGTACGCATCTGACCAATTGGTGAGTACGGGGATTCGCCACGCAGAATCGTGCTACATTCGCCATCTGGGCTTAGGCTTGCCGCCCCAGCGCTATAATCTGCACCAAATGCATTACAATTACCTGCAGAATACCATTGTGAGTAGACTTCTTTGACTACTGCAGGGGCAGCAGGGTTGAAGACGATGGCGAAGGTGTCTCCGGCGCCCCCGGAGCCCAGGTAGTACTCAGCATTATCATCGACATGTTTCAAATTCCAGAGTGGATCTTCGCGTGTTGCGTCTGCAGCACCAACCGAAGGATTCGGGCGGGTCTTCACAGGTACGACTTCCAGGCCCTGTGCATCATACTTCTGAACACGGACCTGGTTGTTGGGTACTTGCCGACCATCGGGCGTCAGGACTTGTACGCGATTATCATTCACCACTGGTTTTTCATTGATCGCCTTTTTGGCAAAGGCAGCTGGCACAACCAAACTTATTGCTAATATGGTTGTAAGTAGCTTTTTAGACATACGCTTTCCTCCTTTGAAAGTATTATTTACCAAAGCTATATAGTTTACTCGATAATTGCTACTAAATCCGATAAAAATTTTCCGAAGTCATTCGTGTAGTAATAATCTGCACGGACTGAGTCCCCAGCGGCAAGGGCTGGGTTACCAAACACACTGAATGTGTTCCCACCATCGGCTACCGACTTGATTTCATAGGTTGTATTCTGTGTCGCAACAGAACTTACCAGAACCAATTTATGACTCACTGGGACTTTAACGGTGGCAATTCCATCAAACGAAGTCGTACCCGTCGCAGTAGCAACGGCATTATTAAAACCATTCGCCAATACTGGAATGACGCCGGTTACAGTTAGGTCCAGGTCAAGAACTTGCTGATAAGCTGTAGCGAAGTCGCCCAAATAATAAGAAGCGATTGCCTTGATACGTTTCAGCGCATCGGTATTAACCGTGGCATCATGGGTAAACGCAAAAGCCGGATCGCCCGTCAGGACTTCATCAACATATGAGATGGCGTCTTCATATTCGCCAGCAGCCAGTGCGATACCCGCCAAGCCCGCAGTGGATTCAATTACAATAGAATCACCGCTGGTTGTATCCAAAAACGAAAATGCGATGGCCGAGCCGAAGTAGGACCTTCCGTTTTCCAGCGCATTATTCCGATAGCTGCTCCAACCCAACCCGAGGTAAACCTCAGGCATGGTCGCTTCACGTTCAGCAGCTAGTGAGAACTCTTCCACAGCCTGGCTGTATCTCCCAGCCTCAAACGAGGTCCAGCCATCCTGAAGCAGTGCATTGTAATATTCCGGCGGCTGTGCCAGGAAAGCATCATTGCTGACTTTGCCGGTGCAACCCATGATTAAAAGTGTAAGAACCGCGATGATTGATATTTTTGTTTTCATATTGTACACCTACTTACTTCGCCAAAACCATTTTTTTAACCTGACGGAAGTTTTCACTGTCGATAGCGTAAAAATACACGCCCGATGCCACCGGTGTGTGTCTTGAATCAACAGCATTCCAAGTCAGTTGGTAACTTCCGGCAGTGAAGTGATCCTGAACAAGTGTGATCACTTCATGACCCCGGATATCGTAGACTTTCAAACTTACCGTCCCATCCTCAGGTAATCCGAAAGATATGGTCGTTGATGGATTAAAGGGATTAGGATAGTTTTGCGAGAGTTCATACGTCTCGGGAACGATCTTGGTATCGTAAATATTACCATGTTGGCCACTGGCAACGACATAACGACCCAAATAGTTCGTGTTCACAGAAATCGTTCGGGCATTACGATCAACCTTGCCACCGATGTACTGCCAGGCTCCATCTATCGTGAGGTAAATGCCAAGCGGTTCAGGATTGTTGAGTTGATCGTCTGACAGGGCTAGTGTCAGAGTGGCAGCACGGTTCAATTTGAAAGCAGCGTTTGATGTGAAAATCACATCCGATACCGGTTGCACAGACATCGGAAGGTTCGGTACCCGCGCAACACTCACACTGTTCGTCATCTTAAATGAACCACCAACCATCCAGCGATCGGCATTCACAGCATGAGCTGGAACCTTGATCTGCCCCAGACCATCAGGTAGCGCCATCTCGGTTGCAACCGTTGGCTTGGCAAGACCGACCGTGATCGTTCGTAATACCTGATCCAGGTCAATCCCGTTCTGATCCCGACCATTGAATTGGAATCCAAACGTACCCGCCGTTGTAAGCTGATATTTACCAGAATACACCGAAACGGTCGTTCCGAAGTCGTGAATTTTTTCCATGGCTATGATCGTTGTATCAATCTCACCAAGAACCTTGACTTTCGCGCCTTCGTTCCCGGTCAAATCATACAACGGGCGCTGGGAAACAATGAATAGGTCCAGATAAGTATCTGCATCCGGATTCTGAACGGCATAGAAATCGCCAAAATCAGGTTTACTGGTAACATTGGTCACCACGAAATCGTATGTAACAGGTGGTTGTGCATAATCGGTCTTCGACACGATCAGCGCTAATAGCTGTGCCCCCACAGCCGGATTGGGTGCCGTATCACCGAAGAAGAAGCGTTCATCAGTCGAAAGTGGCAAGGCACCGCGACTGGTTTGAGAATCAAGGTCGAAATCCACAACCTCAAAGTCTTGTGTCATGGGGTCCAAGAATCCGCTCCGCAACATGATTTTTTTGACTTTGTACTGAATGCCATCGTAGCCATCAAAGATGATGGAATCGGTGGGCATCAGATCAGGCGAAACGATTACAACCTGACCCTCCAGGTTCAGGAAGTAAGCCCGGGAGACATAAAAATTAAATGACCATGGAACGATGAGCGATTTAGCAAACGGAGCTCCCTGCCCTGCATTACTATCCCAGGGAATATTGCCGGCATTTTTTCCACTGGGCGGGGCATTTAATGACAATGCATTAAAACTGTAAATTCCGCCATAAAGTGAATCCACTCCATCAGATGATTGGACCATATCCAAAAAGCAAGCTGCACCAAAGTTGGAGAAGGCATCTGCTGTGGTTAAGCCTGGGGCAAACTGCGCGATGGCAGCATCTACTGCGGCGATACCCAACAAATCAGATTGTGCAATCATTTTGATGACAGCCAATGGATCGTCGGGATCAGAGTATTTCTCGGTAAGATATGTAAAGAAATTATACACATTATACAGATCATCGCGACTCTTCAACAGACTCGGAGCGATATAGGTCAATTCATTGGCTGCGGTGGCCGCTGGAATAGCGCCATCGCCGAAGAATTTCACATTCCCAACCAAATTTTCCTGTAGCTTGAGCGCTACGCCGTAGCGAATCCATTCTTCCTGAGAGGCTTTTCTCTCCAAACCTGACATCATCGCGTATTGGTATGCCAAAGCATTGAACATGCTATGGTTCCAGGTTGTATAGGGTGCGGTTCCAATGATCTGAGGATCAACATCCAGGTAAATAATATCGCCGTGGTTGGAGTTCGCACCATCGGTTGTATCATTCATGGTCACATAGCCATTTTCGAAATAACTGTCCTTGGTATCATTGCGACCGAGACCATATTCATCCAGAATATCCGCAAGGAAGATGATTACTTTCCCATTTTCGTCGGTATCATATACGCCACCATACCAATCATCAATCGTGGCCTTGATACCCATAGTCGGATCGGTTGGCGTGCTGTCCTGGAAAGCAGCCGCCAGTTGAAGTACATTATCCATGGTGATTTTTGTGCCCCAGACATCTTCGGAAACATAAACATCACATTCGTCGCCAATCAGTTTCAAAGCGCCAAAGTGTATCGCCGGGGCTGTGGCAAAAGCTTCGCGACTCAGCAAGTAGAATTCCCGGCCTACCGGCGCGTCCAAAATCTGCGCTTCTGATGTCAGGCTACCCATATTTGTCAAAGCACCCGATCCCACAGTCAGATCTGGTGCTGTCAATATACTGTCAGGCAACGCCATGAAGGCATCGAAGGCAGCATCTGTAATGGCCATGGAAAATTGATTGTCATAAGCGCCG
This sequence comes from Fidelibacterota bacterium CG1_02_48_14, assembly GCA_001872685.1. Taxonomy (GTDB): domain Bacteria; phylum Fidelibacterota; class UBA8477; order UBA8477; family UBA8477; genus UBA8477. The sequence continues at coordinate 13,365 of MNWS01000076.1, read as the reverse complement.
CCACCAACCGCAGTAATCGCGCCTGCCAGCGTCACACCACCGAGATCAAAATCAGCAGGGTCGAGTGTTGACGCCACAACCGGTTCGTTCGTCTCGAACTCCAATGTGTGGGTGAACACATTAACTTTGGCAGTAGAAATCGTTGGGCTTGTGGTATCTGCAATAACACCCAGTACGATATTATCATCTTTGGTTGTGGGTGCATTTCCATTCAAGAATAAAAACGCATTAAAAACATCACCATCCACGGTCATCTGTAAAGAGCTGAGATTTGGATACCGCGTTAACCTCACCCGATCTACCTGATCCAGACGGACATAGGTGTTCTTCTTACTACCGGAGTAGTACACCTTGCCGGTGCCCAGTGTAAGCGTTGTGTCATCGACAGGATCATAAGCCCCAAGACCAAGGAGTTCCTGGCTCGCCATATCAGCCCAATCTGTCGGCATGGCCTCCAAAGCACTGCCCTGGTAATAACCTACTCCCAGCGATAGATCCCAGGTATAGGTTAGGGTATTTAAATCCTCATCGTAGCTGACGGCCGTCAATTGTGGTGGTTGTTCATTCGCTGATGTGGTCTCAACTACCTTACAAACAACATTTTCTGCTGAGGCATTCCCATTACCGAAGTTGTCGTAAAGGGCGTATGAATCAACGGAAAGTGTCAAAGCGTCCCCATTTATGAGACTCTCGACACCGGCTTGATCAACAATCTGAAGCTTAAACTTGAACCCGGTATTCCCGGACCCGCTGATTGCAGAAGGATTACCTTCAACACCGGAAAGCGTGTGTGAGGTGGTCCCGTTACTCAATTGAAATTTGGTGTAAACCGGCGCCGGACTTGCAATTTTAACGGTCCGGCCGGCATTCTGTAAATGCGTGAAATAAATGCTCAGCTCATTTTTACTCAAATTGTAACTGGCTGAATCCGGTATAAAATTAACCGAATCCTGAATCGCCGTAACGCTCATTGTACTGGCTGCATTCGGATTGTAAGATTGGTCAACGAATGCCCAGGGCTGAACATCCAGACTAAGATTACCATCCACACCAACATTGGCTTCCAGCCGCTTGGCGTCATTACTGGTTAAATACATATCAATGGTGTCATAGTCCGTGGTCTGGACCACACGCCCGATATTTTCCAGCGTCATGGTGCCATTCGTACCGGTAAAGCCAATTTTCAAAAACTGAATATTGGCCTCGTATTCAAGAGTCCCATTGCCATTCCGGTCTTCACCAGGATCGTTAGAGCCGATAGGTAACTGCAACAGTCCGTTCCCGGGTCCAAAATTCGCAGAACGATCTTCAGCGATCTGATCAAATTGGACCACATCGGAGAATGTGAACTGGACTTTGTTGATGTTTGCATCGTAAGTCGCACTCAAAATCTCTGGTTCAGCCGCGATCGGAGAGCTTGTGACGACAACAGATGTGTCACCGTTGGCAGCATAAGATCCATCAATAAAAGCTCCCGCTGCAACTTTTAGCGTCAGGCCAGAGGCATCCATATCTTCCAAAGACATGATCTGGTTTACTTTATTACCCCAAAGTCTGAATACAAAAGCGGTGTTGCCATAATAACTACCAATGAAACTGTCGATCAAGGTTGCATACAGCAAATTGATCTCCACTGAGTCTGACAGACCACCAGCATTGAGGACCGTTCCACCTCTGACGGCCAGGTCAGCATTCGGACCATTGTTGTCATCATCGAAGGAGAGGTTTCCAAGCAAAACGCTGGATGTGTTCACGGTTTCATTAAAATGTATGACCAGCCTGTTGTCATCCGGTACATATTGTGCCGACTGAATCACCGGTCCGGCGGCATACAACCAGGTTGCTGCCATAAATAGTGATAAGGGTGCAATGCGTTTTAGTAATTGAGCCATATTGATACCATCCTTATCCTGAAATAGTCATTGAAAACTGGTGAACGAAACCCAATAAGCCGTAATTCGCCACTGAATAGTCAAACCGGCCGTTGATACCAATTTTATTCAGGTCCAAACCCATACCACTCATCACCGAAGCTGAATTGTGGTTTGAATAGACGCCGCCACGAACGTGAATCGTGTTCAAAAATCGATAGTCAAAACCGATATTCACTCTTTCAGCGGAATCATTGGGATGAACCGCATCCGCAGCAACTGTCAACAGATGTATTTTTGAATCCTCAAAAAAATCATAGGCAATACCGACTTGAAATGTCAACGGCATAGGGAACGGCCTGTATCCTTCCGGAGTCGCCACCGAATCGCCATTATTGAAATCAATAAATGTGCTGGCGAAGTCCAGTTCCGGACCAAAATTCCGAATTGCCATTCCAAGCCGTAGCGAATTAAACCCTGTCTCGTAAAACGTACCTAAATCAGCAGACCAGGCCGTTGCATTCAGATCATACCTGGATAGGGATTCACTGATGTAATTCAGGTTAGCGCCAAAACTAAAACGATCGGTGAAAGAACGAGCGTAGGAAACGCCCAAGAGCATGTCCTGCCATTCGTATGAATTCCCCGTTCCGTCCTGCATCTCAACAGTTGTTTCATCAATACTGCCCGAGTTCAATCCTCGGTAAGACACACCAACCGTTCCGGCGGCTCCCAGATTGTAAGCCGCGGCAACACTGTTGACACCAATCCCTGCAAACCAGTTCACGTTGCCAAAATGAGCACTCCAATCACGAATGAACACCAGAGTAGCTGGATTGTAATGAATGGCCCCTGCATTATCCATGATGAGCGCGGAGTAGGCATCACCCATTCCTTTTACACCGGCATCAATGGAGATGTCCAAGTAGTGCGCGCCCGATGTACCAACTTTTTCAAATTGTACCTGACCATAGTTGAACTGGATCAAGATCAACAGGCTCGCTAGCGTAATAACTTTCAATTTCATATCATCGCCTCACTTGCTGCTTGCTTTACCGGAAGATCGCAAACTTACCGATTGTTTTTACCACAGTTTTAGATGTCGCGCCAACAATTGACACATCTGGCGCTTCTACCACGTACAGGTAGAGACCACTTACCACAGATTGGTTATTCCGGGTAACGAGATCCCAGAATTCGTAGTCTGTGCCATTCGTATGGTCGATGGTGATAATTCGGTCACCCACCAATGAGAAGATGGTGATCTTCGCAACGGGAGGTAAGCCTGCTATTTTCAGGCGATCTTCATACAGTGCTTCCCAGGCTGCTGTGCCCAGGTATGGATTTGGTACGATCCGCACATCATCCAGATTGGGTATCGCATCACCCTCTTCATACAAGTGTGATGGATAAACCGGCACGGGCGCACCGCTCAAAGTTTTCTTGTAATTGCTTAATGGCGAATAGGCACGGGGGAGGTCCTGACCAGCCTCGGCTGCCGTTTTCACAGGATCGTACGCTGTCAGCGCGTAATAATAAGGGATACTGTTTACTGGCGGCTCTACAGTCGTTCCCCACACCGTATTACCGCCAAGGTCTGTAAAGGTCTGTTGGATGGCGGGTAGATTCACCGGCGCATCACCCAATGTATCGCCACTACTGCCCACAACCCAAACCGGTACATCACGATTATCCCATGATGCAATCATTTCCCAGTTTTGCGGCGCATAGGCTGCGCGATACAATTGATACCCTTCAAAATCCTGCCGCCCCAGATTGGGATCAAGTGTTGTCTCCGCACTCGTATCCCAGGCTAATTTCACACCCTCATCAACGGGTGAATAGGAGAGCGCAGGAACAACCGGTGGAATCGGCAAAACCCAGTGTTTGTCCTCATTCCAATTTTTCGGGTTATAAGGATTTCCGGTTTCACTGCCGGAATAATAGGCTTTCACCGCATTGTCAGCATTAGCCCGCAAACCCTCTAAACCACGACCAATCACCGTCACAAAGGTCACGTTGATTGACTCACCTTCAGGAATGTCGAAGGGACCTGTTGATAACAAGAACCGATAATCGAACTGCGGAAAACCAAGTTCCAGCGGATTATTTAAAAATTTCTTGCCCTGGCTGGCGACGTTTTGACCATTGATATAATCCCAACGATCCTGATCAGTCTTGGGATCTGATTCCCAGTTCCACCATTGGTGCGAATAGGCAACCTTATAATCACGACCTTCGATCGTTTGACTGGCGGCGTCCGTTCCCAGAATCATTCCACCAAAGAAACCATCCACGATGGGATTCATTTCCCGCTCACCGTAGTCGTTACTGGACGAGACCGGGTCGTCACCATCATAGATGTAGCTTAAGCTGCGCGGGAATTGGTAACCCCGAAGTGTGTCACCATCGACAACTGCCGGTTGTCCGGCGACGCGACCCAATTCGGCAACGTCTGCTTGCCACATCAGGTACGGAGCCGTGTCATCAAACACAACTCCCCATTCATCATAAAACCCGTCCGGCTCAACCTTGGCCGGGTCCGAATCAAAATTGGGGTTCTGTCCTGAGTCACGATAATACGGCACGCCATATTCATCGTAACCCGTGACACCATCAGCATCCAGGTCATACGGGTCAACTTTGTCAAAAATATCGGTTTCAGAGTCTGACAAGTCCCAACCGTCATAATCCACCAAATCGTCAATGGCGAGATTGGTTGGGTCGATTGAAGCCACATCCACATCATACCAGAATGCAATGAAGACATTACTCAAATCGCCATTAAGACCTGTATTCGTGATCTCAAACTCGAATGCGACCATGTCATCATAATCGGGTAAACTCCACGTCAAACCACGCTGCACAATGCGCACACCGATGGGAACATGGTTACTCTCTGAACGGTCACCAAGATCGTCGAAAACCACATAACTGTCCTCCAGCGATTTGGCTTTGGCACCATTCACGGATGTCCCAACTTCACCAGGATAACCGGTCGTAGGGAGGTATTCCTGATCCGGATTATAGAAGTAGGTGGTGACCACTGGCTCACCGCCCAACTCCGTTCCCACCCAAATACCACCATCATAGAGGTAACTGTTATTGGATCCACCCGGCCACATCATTGAGGGGCGGCCGGTTGATGGAAAATTGGGATCGCCAATGCTGCCGTAATTCGAGACTGCAGTCCAGAGATTACCCGTTGATTGAATTAAAAACGCCTTTTCTGGTCTGGCCGATGGTTTGGCGAGTCCGAACAAGTCATTCTGAAATTCATTCATATTGCGGGCGTAGATTCCATCTACCGTGACCATTAGTATGGCAGTGACTAATACACTTGAGACCCATTGAGATATTTTTGGCTTCATAGATTTAGTACCCATTTTCAGTTTTAGAAGCTAAATGACACACCGACCTGGAAACGACGCCCGTCAGCATATACGGACGGGTCAAGGTCTGAACCCATTTCAGGATGTGTCTTGTTGTAGTCGGGCTTGCCATCGTTATCAGAGTCAACCAGCGCTAAATATTCATCATAGGTCAAGCTGCCGTTTTTATATTGGTCATTATAGGTCCTATAGACATCATACCACTCTATATCCGAGACATTGAGAATATTCGTCCGATCAAATATATTCGTTGCCAGCATGAAGACTGTCGCATCGGTGGGACCCATATTTTGTGTATAACTAATTCGTAAATCCGTCCGGGCAGTCGGTGGTAACGATTCAGTATTATTCACAATCAGTCGTCCTTGACCCGGTTTGGTGTAACGGGTTCCGCTTCCGGCACTTACGACGAAACTGGTGAGAAAACCGGCATACCTGAAATTCATATTCCCGGAAAATGTATGGGTTTGATCCCAATCCAAAAAGGACTCAAACGTCGGTACAATACCGCCGGACCATTCCGTCAAATATCCCTGAGAGACCGCTGAGGCTTTACCCTTTGCGATTGAGAAGGTATAGTTGACTTCACCATAGAACCACGATGGTGGACGTTTAACCAATGATAACTCAAACCCGCGCACACGGCCATAATCAGCATTGAAATAGGTGGTGTACCAGTCAGAAACCGACCAGTAAATCGGCCGGGTATCCGTCAAACCAAAGATGTCCTTGTAGAAACCTTTGGCCTCAATCATGATCTCACTCTTGAACTGGTGACGCACACCAATCTCATAGGAGGTCGTGAGTTCCGGCCCGAGGTTCGGGTCACCGACGATGGGGAATCCACCACCCATGTTGTAGGCGATATTGCGGAAGAGGTAATCCAACCGTGGTCGTTGATAATATCGGCCGTAATTGAAGTAGAGCATATCCCGATCAGTGATGGGGTAGGAAACACCTAAGCGTGGTGCAAAGCGCGTCGTTGTCGCGGATTTTTGTGGATCCTTGATTTCCCTTAATTCGTGGACATAATTGGCAGCCTGGGCTGGATTGTAGGCAACATTTGTTCCAGTGCCGTACCAGTCGCCATAATCTTCAGACGTCCAGGTCGGATCGGAAACGTCGCCAGGATGTTCCTGTTTAGGGTCAAACCACTCCCAACGCAATCCAAGGTTCACAATGATACCGGGAAATTCCATTTTATCATTGATGTAAAGCGCCATTTCCCAAGGTTTTACACGATATTCTTCAGCATAACCATAACGATCCGGTGTATCATGATAATACAGGTCGTAACCCTTGTATTCGAAACCGGTATTAACCTTATGATTAACATTCATCTGACTGGTCAGATCACCTTTGAAGGTGTTTGTAACTTTCTGGTCTTCATGCCAATGATCCCGGTTATAGGTATAGGGATTGTGAGGGCCAACACCATAAAAACTTCGATGGTAGGTGAAACCCTCATCCACTGGGAAGTCTACCCAGTGAATCCAATTTGCTTTATCCGTGTCATCAATGACGCCATCATTATTCCAGTCACGCTCAGACTCATCCACATAATCATTGTTGTTCGCATCGTGGAACATGTCCTTTGAATCATCAAATCCCCAAATTGAGTCGTTGCCGTTGTAGGCATCAAGAACACCGTTTCCATTGAGATCTTCGCCAGCATCGAGAATGAGATTATAGTTCCGGTCCTCATTCACTCGCTCGATCACATTGTTGGTTGAAGAGGTATTAAAAGTTGCGGCCTTGATCTCATAATAAGTTTTGGCGGAAAGGGTGTGCGTAAATCCACCTGTCACCAGATAACTCGTCCGGTCAATCCAGGGTTCACGATCGAACATGTTGTAGGTGGTAAGAGCTTTATTCCGGTCAGCATCCTCTGAGTCAAGAATGTTATTGTCGTTTAAATCTTCACCATCGTCCAGTACACCATTGAAATTGATATCCTCGGTATCCAACTGACCATTGGCATACCAGGCATCCAACACACCTTCAGAATCCAGGACTCCATTGCCGTTCAAATCTTCTCCAGTATCCAGGACTCCATTGCCGTTCAAATCTTCCGCCTGTAAACCAGGTGTACTTTGCCATTCCTGAAACCATTCCGGTATTTCGCTGTCGTCCAGAATACCATCATATTTAAACGGGTCCGAAGCGCCGTCTAAATCCGCCAGGTAGCTCGGCATATAGGACTTCATACGATCCTCTGAAATCGTTTTGCTGAAGGTATGGTCATAACCCCATTGCTCATTGGCTTGGGTATACAAACCGCTGAAATTGATTTTAAAAGCGTCACTGAGTCTATACGTCAATTTGCCTGTATAATTTTGCAGACTTCCGTACTGGTTAGGTAGCCGGCCATAATTCTCACCGACCTCACCCGACCCAAAAAAGCTCAGGTTTTGGGAGATGATGGGACCTCCGGCACTGAATTCAAATGATTTACGATCGTGGGGATCTTCACCGGAAAAGGCATTGGCCACGCCATTGGAGGTCGTATATCGCAGTCTTCCGGAATATTTACGACCACCTTCGGCCGAAACCACACTGATGACACCCGATTGGGCACTGCCGTATTCAGCTCCAAATCCGCCGGATATGACATTGGTTTCATCCACAGCCATCATGGGAATATCCGTATCGTTAGGATTTCCAGTCAAAGGGTCGTTTAGTGCAATACCATCAAACAGGTAAACAACTTCAGATGCACGGCCACCACGCAAGTGCAAACCATTCGAGGTTACTGCACCTGCAGAGATACTCACAGCGCCCTCTACCGAAGATACGGGCATATCCTGAATATCGTCCGATGTCATGGTACGACGACTTGAGGTCAAATCCTTTTGAACCATGGGGCGTTTCGCCTCAACAACCACGGATTCACCCAAATCGAGAACGGTGGATGTCATTAAGATGTCAACAACCGTCGTCAGGTCGGCATTGACCCGTACTTCGTTGACCTTTACCATTTTGTAGCCCATGTATTGCGCCTGGAGCGAATAAATACCAACCGGTACGTTGATAATGAAATATTCACCATTTTCCCCAGATGCAGCCCCAAGGTTCTCACCCTCGATGACCACATTCACCCCAACCAACGCCTCACCACTGGCATCATCAATGACGCGTCCCATGATTTTACCGGTCGTTCCGGCAAAAGCCAGCGTTGGTAGGAGACTTAATACAAAAGCCGAGATTAAAAATACGATATAAAGATGTCGCCTATACATAGACAAAGCCTCCAGCATCATGGTTTTGTTATTGCTGGTGATTTTAGAGAAGAACGAATTAGGTGTCAAGTAAATTCCAACCCCGTTAGACACCTTTCCATTCATGGGTTGTCACGATTTATTTGATCATTCTGGGAAGAAATCGACAAGGAGCAAAGGGGATGTTTCCCCTGAAGTTAGATGCAAAACACTGAGATGCTTAACACTATCAACTGATAATTATAGACAGTATATGAATCTCTAAAGCGCGGTCTTTCTTGAGGCGGTTTGTTAATGCGTAACGCATTAACTGCAGGCGGCAGACTTAGGCGGATGATTTTCGATACTTCAATACAGGATGCGCCTCGCCCAACACGACAGCCGCAGAAATTGTACATGTCTTGACATTCTCCTGGGCCGGTAAGTCATACATGATGTCCAGCATGATCGTTTCCAAAGTAGCGCGCAATGCCCGAGCGCCCGTATTTGCCTGACTGGTTTTCTCAATTATCGCGTCTATGGCTGCTTCTTCGAAGACAAGTTCCACGCCCTCCAGCTCAAATAATTTCTGATACTGCTTAATGATGGCGTTTTTGGGTTGTAACAGGATTGCCCGCATCGCTTCGGGTGTCAATTCCTCAAGATGAGCAACCACCGGAATTCGACCCACCAGCTCCGGAATCAGTCCAAATGCCAATAAATCCTGGGGTTGGACAAAACGCACCAGATTCTTATCGTCGGCAGAGATGACCTGATCCTCTGACCCGCCAAAACCCATGACCGTTTTCTTCAATCGCTTGGCGATAATGGTCTGTATACTCTCAAAGGCACCCCCCACGATGAACAGAATATTTTTGGTGTTAATACTCACCAACGGCTGTTCGGGATGCTTGCGGCCCCCCTTTGGCGGGACCTGGGCAATCGTCCCTTCCAAAATTTTCAATAGTGCCTGCTGGACACCTTCACCCGAAACATCACGGGTGATGGACGGATTTCCATCCTTGCGCGCAATTTTGTCAATCTCATCTATATAGACAATACCGCGCTCGGTCGCGGCCACATCGTAATCTGCCGATTGAAGCAGTCGCACCAGAATATTTTCAACATCCTCACCGACATAGCCGGCCTCAGTGAGAACCGTAGCATCTGCGATGGCAAACGGAACTTTCAGGAGTTTCGCCAATGATCTGGCAAGCAGGGTTTTGCCCGTTCCAGTCGGACCAATAAGCAAAATATTACTCTTTTCCAACTCTACTTCGTGGAGATCCCCCACAGCCTGGATGCGCTTGTAATGGTTGTACACCGCAACCGCAACCGTCCGCTTCGCCTTTTCCTGACCAATGACATATTGATCCAAAAAGCCCTTTATGTCGTGGGGACGCGGAATGTCATCAAGCTTGAAGCGCTGCCATTCACCGCGCTTAGGGTCATGGTTCAACAGATCGGCAGCATTGCGGACACACGATTCGCAAATGTGCGTGCCTGTCGGGCTGGAAATGAGAACATCTACATCCTTCTGCGGTCTGCCACAAAAAGAACATTTCATGTTGCTGGTGTTATGACTCGCCAAACTCAGCTCCGCTCATTCAATATTTTATCGATCAATCCGTACTTCACCGCTTCTTCAGCGGACATGAACATGTTCCGGTCGGTGTCTTTTTCAATTTTGGCTAATTTCTGACCTGTCAGGTCCGCCAGCAGTTGATTCAGAACTTTCTTCGTCTTAATAATCTCGGCCGCTGCAATTTCAATGTCAGACGCCTGACCTTCTGCGCCACCCAACGGCTGATGGATCATCACCCGGGCATGTGGCAATGCCGCCCGTTTGCCCTTGGTACCCCCCGCTAAAAGAATCGCACCCATACTGGCAGCCTGTCCAATCACCGTCGTGCAAATATCGGGTTTGACATAGCGCATCGTGTCCAAAATTGCCAGGCCGGATGTCACAATTCCACCCGGTGTATTCACATACAGAAAAATGTCCTTCTTTGGATCTTCCGCTTCCAGAAACAATAATTGGGCAATGATCAGACTGGCGACGTTATCATCAATGGGCGTACTGAGAAATATGATCCGCTCCTTCAACAAGCGGCTGTAGATATCAAAAGCCCGTTCGGAACGACCCGTCTGTTCAATGACCATCGGCACCAGTTGATTAATGGTCATGCTGACCTCCCAATTTCTCTGTACTGATGGTTACTTCTTTGATTTTGGCATTCTTTAGCAATTCGTCGAATACCTTGTTCTCGAGAATTTCCTCCCGAATATCTCGCAGATATTCTTCTTTACGATACAACGCTTTGATCTGCTCTTTCTGCTCACCGTATGCTTCAGTCAAAACATCCAGACGCTCTTCAATATCAGCTTTTTCAATGGTGAGTTTTTGATCTTTAATGAGTTTTTTCTTGACCAGGTACCACCGTAACTCACGCTCCGCACGAGGCAAGGCCTCTTCCCTGACCATGGCTTCATCAGCCGTCGCATATTGCGGATCCTTTTTAACCGACTCAACATATCGGTCCAAATATCCCGAAAGCATGGATTCCGGCAGAACGATGGGACTCTTTTCCAGGACCAATTGGATGATTTCCTGCTGAAACGCCCTTTTCCCGTCCCGGTCAAGCTGGCGCTGAATGTCCGCCTGTATTTCAGATTTTAGCTTATCCAGTGACTCAATATTGGGATTGACCAGCTTCGCAAATTCTTCGTTGACCTCCGGGAGTTTGTAGGACTCGACACCTTTGACATTCAGGAGAATGCGTTGTTCTTTCCCCTCCTTCTCAGGGTTCGGGATCGAAAATTTGACCTCTTCGCCAGCCTTGACACCCGTCAGTAATTCACCAACTTTCCCGCCAAAGAGCCCGTCACCAACACGGATGTAGCGATTTTCCACACGCTGCCCTACCAACGGCACATCGTTATCATCCAGATGTTGCAGGTCACCATGGATCAGATCACCCTCCACAGCGCCATCTTCTTTGGGTGTGGTCTCAGCGTGTTGCTCCTGCAAATGTTCCAGGGCGTGGGATAAGTCTTTCTCGGTCTGTTCATAAACCCTGCGGGTAATGTCAAATCCCGCTACGTAATCAAACAAATTCGGATCCGGCTCAACTTCAAGAATGATGGTATACTTCAGGTCCTGGCCAACATCGAAGGGTTGCACATCTTCAACCTGTCCCTGTTGAATGGGATCCAAATCATGCTCCTCAATCGCCTGATGATACCCGCGCTGAATCATATCCTCCATCACATCCATCAGAATGGAGCCGCCGTATTGCTGCACAAACCGGTTCTTGGGTACCTTCCCGGGCCGAAAACCGGGAATCTTGACCTTCTTACGGGTCTCATCCAATTTTTTCTCGTAAATCGGTTCGATTTCTCCCCATGGAATTTCTACCTGAATCGTGCGCTCGTGCGGCTGGCCTACTTCAACCCTGATCTCCACTATTGCATCTCCGTAAAACTTAAATCGTTGTTAACTTCGTACATTGCGGGCAAAAATAATGCGGGACTTCCCCAAAACAAATGGAATCGCTTAATCCTGATTTGACCGCGTTTCCCCTTTATCCAAAGCATTGAATCCAATATGTTTGGCCATGCAAAATTCATTGGAAAATCTTGAGAACCTGAGGTGCTCTGACACCGTTCGTATCGTGGGAATGATGACCGGCACCAGCGCCGATGGTTTGGATCTGTGCCTGGTAGAATTTTCCGGCACCACGCGCTTTCCCACCTTCGAAGTCCTGGAATCTACGACCTGCCCCCTGCCCTCTCACTTTTCTGATGCTTTCAAAAGGCCATTAGAGCTCACCGTCTCCACCGCCACCAACCTGTCATTCCGCCTGGGTGAATGGTATGCAAAACAACTGATATCGACCAAATGGAAGTTCGATCTCATCGCCTCACACGGTCAAACATTGGTTCACGCACCACCGCAATACACGCTTCAAATCGGTGAACCGGGATTCATGGCTGAGCAATTGAAAACACCGGTGGTTTTTGATTTTCGATCCCAGGATGTTGTGCTGGGCGGACAGGGCGCGCCACTTATCCCCGTGGTTGACGAATTTCTGTTCCGGGATGAAACCGAAGTCCGGGCAGCATTGAATATCGGCGGCATCGCAAACATCACCCTACTGCCGACCAAAGCCGATTCACGACCCGTCATCGCCTGGGATACCGGTCCCGGCAATACGCTAATAGATCGGGCCATGGCAACCTGGACCGAAGGAGCCGAAGCATTCGACCGGGATGGTGCACAGGCGCGAAATGGCGTGGTAAACGAATCCCTTTTGGACTGGCTGAACGCAATTCCCTATTGCTCGAAAATGCCACCCAAGTCCGCCGGGCAGGAGCAATTCGGAATCCCCTTTTTTAACGAAATTTTTCGTCAATCAGCACCTAAGTCCGACCGGGACTGGCAAAATTTGATGGCAACACTCACCGAGTTCACGGTGGAATCCATCGCGGGTGAAATCCGCCGATTCGAAGACCATAATCCAACACCAACTCGCATGTTTATCGGTGGAGGTGGTGCCTCCAATGTCTATATGATGGAGCGCCTCCAACACCATTTACCAACTGTCGTTCTCGAACCTGTGAATCTTTCCGGGATTACATCGGACAACAAAGAGGCGTTTGGATTTGCTTACCTGGGATACCTGTGGTTACGCCAATTACCTGGGAATCTACCAGCAGTTACCGGCGCGAAACACGCTGTCATCCTCGGCAAGCTTTGTATGTGAAAACAAAACCAGGTTCCGCGCAGCTATTCGGGTTTCGGCTCCGAGCTCTAACAGAATTCTCTCCCAGAGTCAATACTTCGACGTAAACCAATTTGGTCCCTGCAAAACTCGGTCGAAAATTGGTTAAGAAATTTGGTGG
>MNWS01000071.1:4807-8090 GCA_001872685.1 Fidelibacterota bacterium CG1_02_48_14 | reverse complement strand
GTCGAAAGTCGAATAACGAATGACGAATGACGAAGCTCAAGGCTCCAAGCTCACTTATCGATGAACCCGCTCGCCCTTCGATCCGTCAGTAGCCGGATAAACTTGCTCAGCCCCGTAGGGATCCCTTTGGGGGGAGAGCGGGAATGTTGAATGTCCAATGACCAATGACCAATGACAAATGTCAAATAACGACGCTCAAAGCTCATTTGAATAGACGCTGACCTGACCAATCTATTTTACTTCACTCACACCCATTATTATATTCACGCCGTAATTGCTGCGTACGCGCAACCGCAACCGGAATCAGACATTTTCAAAGATGGCTAAATAAGCAGGAGGATTGAGGGCATGACCGGAACGATCGTATTAATTGGCATATTGGTTGTCATCGGATTTGTGACCATTTCAGCTTACAACCGGCTCATTTCCCTAAAGGAGCAGACCACCAACGCCTGGAAACAGATTGATGTGCAACTCAAACGGCGACACGATCTGATTCCTAATCTGGTAAATACCGTCAAGGGCGCTATGGAGTTTGAGCGGGAAACACTGGAAGCAGTCATCAATGCCCGGAATACAGCCATTCAGGCAGGCAGTACATCAACGCCGGCAAGCGTGGGGAAGGTCGCCGCCGCTGAAGGTGCACTCACCGCCGTGCTCACGCGATTCATGGCATTGGTGGAAGCCTATCCAAACCTCAAAGCCACCACCAACATAGGTCAACTACAGGAAGAGCTCGCCTCCACTGAGAATAAAGTGGCCTACGCCCGTCAGGCATACAACGACACGGCAACCCTTTATAATGTCACTCAGCAGCAATTCCCCACCATGCTCATGGCAGGTGTTGCCCGTACGAGTCCCGCTCAACTCTGGGAGATCACGGACGACAACGAGCGCAGTGTCCCGAGCGTCAACCTTTCTTCCAATTAATCCCATTCTGCTTGTCTGATGGCTACCTTTTTCGACCTGCAGAAACAGAATCGAAGACGAACGAAGTATATTATCGTTGGGTTTGTCATGTTTTTTATCTGGCTGGGCGCCGGGCTGGATTTGGTGCTGCGCTATTATTATGGGTTGAAATTGCCGCCGATCGGTACGATTGCAGTCGGAGTTGGTGGAGTCATTTTTACTTGGCAGCGGATGTATACTGCCTCTGAAACGGTTTTGAGTGCGATGGGAGCCAAGCGCAACTCCGGTCATTCACTTAAACAAACCACATTGCAGAATGTGGTGGATGAGATGTGTATCGCCGCTTCCATGCCCCGTCCACGGGTATGGATTATTCAGGACATGGATCCTAATGCCATGGCTTTGGGATTGGAGGACGAAGATTATCATATTGTTGTGACGGAAGGACTGCTCAAAGTATTGGATCGGGATGAATTGCAGGGAGTGATAGCACATGAACTGGCGCACTTGAAAAATCAGGACACCCGCTTGATGACCACGCTGACTGTTCTGATTGGATTTGCTGCCCTGATCACGGACATCGTTCGGCATTCACGAATTTTCCGAAGTCGTGATAAATTCGAGAATGGTAAGATCGGCGTTGTGATTCTGGTAATCTGGTTGCTTTCTGTCTTGATTGCACCTCTGGTAACGAAATTGATGGCGTTGATGGTGAGTCGGGAACGGGAATTTCTGGCGGATGTGTCCTCGGCGCAATTTACACGCAACCCGGAAGCACTCGCCCGGGCATTGCAAAAAATCGCATTCTCTGAGGCACCTACAAGATTGGTGCATCCTTCCTGCGCCCATCTGTGTATTGCAGCCCCCGATGGCTCGGACCTGGGATTGAAGGCAAAAACGGGTTGGTTTGCTACTCATCCGCCCATCATCACTCGCATTAACCGGCTGATGGAGATTGGGAGAACGGGCAGTGTGTTGGATTGACAGCATCCGATGGAAATAGACGATCGGAAAATCCGGATTTGAAAATGCGGTATCGGTTGCTCTGTGAGAGGGAAAAAAAGTATCAATCCACAGGCAGATATTGAGAAAAAAGCGGTCTATTCACGGGGATCGAATTTGGTCCTGAACTCAAACCATGATGAAGGGTGATGATTGTGATAAAAAACGATTGGAAAAAAGTCAGACTACTAATTTTCATCATATTGACAGGGGTGGTTTTCATTCCGGTAAGGACATTTGCTGCAGAATCGAGACTGCCTATTCAGTTCAGCATGGTTCAGTATTTTCAGCACAGCCCAAATCTCAGTAATTATCATATTGATTTAGGATTTACCGCCGCGATGGAACTCAATCACCTGCTGGATATTGGTCTGGCATACCGGTCCTATGGTGGAAACTACTATTATTATGTCAATCCCGGTGATCAGGCAGGGAAGCTTGCTGAACGCACGCTCATCTACACCAATTGTGGTCTGGTGGATATTCACCCTTTCAGAAAAACACGCGCACCCTATTTACGGATCGCTGTCGGGATGGCGGGTGTTACGGAAGAGCAAATCGTTCTTTCCACGACGCATTATAATTATACCTGGTTTCCTACCGCGATGGTGGGTATGGGTGTGGACATCAAAGCGTATAAAAATGTTCTCATCGCTACCCAATGTGAATGGATATACCTACCGTATTACAAACAGGATATCATCACCAATCCACCCTGGATTTTGCAGGTTGGCCTGGGATTGACATTCAGATAATGGCCGAACGTACCTCCATTCGCGTCACCGTTAGGCGATAAATAACGAAGGGAAGGCGGATTTGGCGGGAAATGAATGAATATTTTTCTCAACAGGCGTTCCTTACACGAACATTTTAAACCGATGAAATATCGAAATTTTTGAATTAAATTCGGGCGTTCATCAATAATCGCATGTTGCCGGTGAATCCGGAGCGAATCCAGTCAATATCAGTTAAGGAGAAGCAAAAATGGGCGACAAGGGAAGTAAGGATAAGGGAAAAAAAGAGGCGCAAAAAGCTGCGAAACATACTCCCAAGGAAAAAAAGAAATTGAAACAGGAGAAGAAAGCTAACAGTAAATAGGCTCATCGCCTTGTGTAAAAAAAGATATTCGCTGGAGCGTATTGCCAGCAGCTCAGCTTCGATCACTTAATCAGTAAAAATGGTCCATGAATAGCCCGGTATTTAGTTGATGCCGGGCTATTTTTATTGTTAATAACCGCGAGGCGCAATTAAAAAAGGCAGGAAGGCAGAGAGCGCTGATGAAAAATTTAGTTTAAAAGAAAGGATTCCCCTCTGGCCCCAACGGGGTCCCGATGTGAAGAGGGGTTAGGGGTGTGTTCTTCGTTTATTAGTC
>MNWS01000071.1:0-4791 GCA_001872685.1 Fidelibacterota bacterium CG1_02_48_14 | reverse complement strand
GCTCAGACGGAATGCCCGTGGCAATGACATCTGAGAAGAATATTTCTCCCGCAGGGACGCAAAGATCGGGAAGGCTGGATAACTGTAACTGTGTAAACCAATTTGACCCTCGCAAGGCTCGGGTGAAAATTGGTTAAGGGCTAAAGCATCATGACAGGCTACGGGCTTCGAAATCAAACGGCTTTTCCAGCGTGAAATCTGGCAAGCCCGTTTCTTGACTTGCGAGCTCCTGGACAAAGGCGTTTTCCAACCCCAATTCCAGCGCGTATTCCGTAATGACATTGTATTCGTCTGTCGTAAGCGTGCGGTTAATCATGGGAAATTCACAGGCGCGGTATTGCGGGGAATATTGGGACATGATGCTGATAAAAATGTCCGGGGATAGCCCGGCCAAAAGATCGAGACATTTTCTGCTATTATCTAGATAACCGGGCAAAACCAGATGACGCACCATCAGACCGCGTTTGGCAATACCTTCGTCATCCAACTCAAGGTGCCCAACCTGATCCAGCATTTCAACCAGAACTTCAGGAATAACCTCCGCGTAGTCTTTCACTGATGAAAACTGCCTGCCAATCGAGTTGTCTACATACTTGATGTCCGGCAGGTAAATGTCAACCAACCCGCGGATTTGTCGCAGGGCTCCCACCGAATCGTAACCATTGGAATTATAGACCACCGGTAGGATTAAACCATTATCCCGGGCTACCTGAATGGCATCAGCCATCTGGAAAATCATGTGCGAGGGTGAAACAAAATTGATGTTGTGCGCACCTCGATCCTGAAGTTGCAGCATCTCAACGGCAAGTTCCTGAATGGTATAAATGTGGGTCGGGTGTTTCCGAAATTCCTGACTGATCTGGTAATTTTGGCAGAATACGCAGCGCAAATTACAGCCGGCGAAGAAGATTGTGCCTGATCCATTTGTGCCGGAGATGGGTGGCTCTTCGCCGAAGTGCAATCCGATATGAGAAATTTCGATACTGGCATCCAATCGGCAGTACCCGGCTTTCCCGGATAGGCGATCCACCCGACAATCACGAGGACAACACACGCAATTGGCCAGTTGGTCAGAAAACCGGGCGATCATTTTCCCGCGAAGACTCTCGGGTTATTCATTCAGATCCTTCCAGCGATTCCACCACTCCAGATCAGGATTCCGGGGGAGGTCCGTGAAACATTCGTAAGCCGCTGAATGGACCCGTTGACGCCATTGAAAATACCGGGGATACTTATACGCCCGGTTCGGATGCACCGCGTTGGTGAGTAGAATAACGATCATCTGATTTTCCGGATCCATCCAGATGGATGTCCCGGTGAAACCGGTATGTCCATAGGCATGAGGTCCCAGATACACGCCACCACTGGCCATCCCTTCGGGACTATCCCAACCTAAACACCGGCTACTGCCCTGGATAACTTCGGCCGGGACTGTGAAATATTCAATGGTCTCTGGGGTGAAAATCCTGGTTTTGCCGTAAATCCCTTTATTCAACATCATCTGGCCGAAAATGGCCAAATCACCGGCTGTGCTGAACAGACCCGCGTGGCCGGTGACACCGCCGAAGCTGTATGAATTTTCATCATGGACATGTCCGCGAATGAAACCATTTTCCGCTTTGCTGAATTCCGTGGGAACGACGCGTTTCAGCTTACCAGCGGGCGGATTGAAAAAGGTGTTGGTCATGCCAAGAGGCTGGAAAATTTCCTGATTCACATAGTCATCCAAGCCCATTCCGGTGATGGCTTCTACGGTCTTACCAATAAGGATCAATCCAATATCAGAATATACCGTGCGTGTGCCGGGGACCGTATCCAGTCGTGTTGTAAAAAGGCTGTCCCAGCGTGAATTCAGATCCACATCCAATGCGTAAAACCGTTCAAAGGGTTGTAAGCCAGCCGTATGTGTGAGCAGATTCTTGATGGTAATGGTCTTTTTCCAGGCTGTATTCTGTTGATCGGGACCTGAGAATTGCGGTACATATTTCACTACCGGGTCATCCAGTGACAATTGACCATTTTCATAGAGTTTCATGACAGCACTGGTGGTGGCGATCACCTTGGTCACGGAGGCCAGATCAAAAATATCACTGGCTTGGGTAGGTTCGATTTTGGCGTAAGTATGGTAACCGAATCCGTCGTAGAAATAAATTTTCCCGTCCCGGGCAGCCAACAGCACGCCGCCGGGCCAGGCAGAGTCCGCAATGGCTTCTCCCAGAATGGGCATCAACGATTTCGTGTCGGCACTGACTTGCCTGGGGAGCGCTTGTTTGAGCACCATTCCGGTTTCCACCGGGATTGCTTTAAATTTGACGGGGTTTGCGGCCAGCTTGATGCCAGTTCCAACAGGCGCTGCACCGGGAATTGTGACCGGCAACGAACCGCCAATTTTTTCCTGACCCAATATGGCTTTTACAACAGCACGCTGCGCTTGATCGCTTGAACCGTAAGTGCAGACATAGGCGCTGACATTTTGAAAATCCTGCAACAGATAGGGTGTCCCCAGACTGATGAGGATGGAACGGTTGGTTTTCGCAAAGAGATGTTGCAGGAATGAGGTCTGTTGGGCGGGGAGGAAAATTCTGTCCTTATTCATAAGGTACCGGCAAAATGCGTTCACCAGAACGGGGGCATTTGCTGGTATTTTTCCGAGAATATTCTTTAAATATTCCGCATCATCGCTGGCATCAATGGGGAAGACTTTTAACGGGACATTTTGCGCGCGCAGACTTTTAGTGATGGTTGTGAGTTCATGGTTAAAGGGTGAATCGTAAACTTCCACCACGAACAGCGTATCACCCTCAACCAGATTGAGAGGAACCTGCTGAGCGACATTTTTCACCAGTGTGATGGCTTCCTGGGCAATGCGATTTGCTTCGGACTCATTTGCCCGGGTGCCGTAAACCGAACGGGTAATTTTAGGATCAAGCAAACGATTTTTATGGAGTCCCAATTTTTCCTTCAGTCTCAGGATTCGCAAGGCTGACTCGTTGATGCGTTGTTCGGGAATGGAATTATCCAGCACCGCCTGTTCAATGACATCCACGAAGTGGGGAAAATCGTTTGCCTGAAGGATCATGTCCAGCCCGGCATTAATTCCGGCCACAATCGCGTACTCGGGTGTGTAATTCCGGGTAATTCCCCCCATGCTCATAGCGTCTGAAATCACGACGCCCTGAAAGCCCAATTTCTGTCTTAAAATTTCCTGAATCCAAAAGGGTGAGAGTGTGGCCGGTAAATTTGCCTGAGGTTGATAATCGGGAGCTTGCAAGTGGGCGATCATCACCAGATCAACGCCAGCGTCAATGGCTGCTTTGAAGGGAGGTAATTCAACGCTCCAAAGCCGGGCAGAATCGCTGGGAATGGTGGCGAGTCTCGTGTGGGAATCTGTGCCGGTGTCACCGTGTCCGGGAAAGTGCTTTGCCGTAGCCGCCATCCCACCCGCGTGCATGCCGGCAATGTAGCGCGCTGAAAATGTCGCAACCAGATCGGCATCCTCACCAAAAGAGCGGGTGTTGATAATGGGATTTTCGGGGTTATTGTTCACATCCACAACCGGCACCAGTCCCAACTGAATCCCAACGGCCCGTCCTTCAATTGCGGTGATATTTCCGGCGATAAATGCATTCTGCGGGTCACCCGTTGCTGCGATGGCCATGTTGTAGGGAATTTCCGTTCCACCGGGAACGCGCCAACCCAGGCCATATTCCAGATCGGCGTCCCAGATGATGGGAATTTTTGATTTCCTTTGTAATGTGTTCAGGGTGGTGAGAGCTTCACCGACTTCACCCCGATAAATATGAATCCCGCCCACGCCATCTGATTCCACCAGCTTCAGAACCTCCTGCCATTTGTCACTGTCCGTGTTCATGAATTGGAGATTCATGTGATACACCAGCATCTGGGCGATTTTTTCCCGGAGTGTCAGTCTGTCAAGTGTCCGTTGTGCCCATGAGGTCCCCCCGAAAAAAGGGGAGAATGACCCATAGCTGCACCCTGCGATGAGTAATCCACCCAGAACGAAAAGGACCAGAAGTTTTATACGTAATAATTTCACCATTCATTCTTTCCTTGAACTTGCGCTGCTACAGTCTTGGGACTGCCTGGCAACGGTTGTAATAATTATCACGGTCAGTAACAGTTGGTCGTCAGGACCAACGCAAGGTTGTTTCGGGCTTTTGCCAAATGTCACGGATCAAGGCTTCCATCGCGTGGGTGAGCTCCTGGTCTCGTCGCCGCATCACCTCACTAGCGGTTTGGATGGCTTTATTAATCTCGTAGCGATTGTTGCCCCAAGTGAAAGAGGGTGAGACTTTGGCAGAGAGACCGATTTGAAATTCATTGACGAAAATGCCGGTAGTCGTGCCGGTATTGAGCATGGTCCCGATGGCCGTTTTCGTATGATCACCGAGTGTCGCGCCCAGAAATTGTTTTCTGGTGTCAAACTCCCGTCCGCCCCATTGGACGCGAATCGAGCTATAATTATTCTTTAGATTGCTGGTGATGGTGCCGGCGCCCAAGTTTACCCAGGAACCAATAATTGAATTCCCCACGAATCCCGAATGACCCTTGTTCGTGAAGGGAAAAAAGATCGAGTTGGCGATTTCGCCACCCACGCGACAGTCAGCGCCGATAATGCTGCCCCGGATCGCTGCTCCGTCTTTCACTTCGGTGTTTTTTCCGAGATATAGGGGACCACGCAGGGTCACGAATGGTGGAATTTTCACATTGGCATCCACCACAATCGGTCCATTACCCGCGGCAAAAAAAGCGCCGTCTGATGCCATCGCG
>MNWS01000248.1:1602-9728 GCA_001872685.1 Fidelibacterota bacterium CG1_02_48_14 | reverse complement strand
TTATTTTTTAACTATTTAGCAACAGCCTGTCGTAATGCGTGTTGCCACCCGTTCATTAG
Source organism: Fidelibacterota bacterium CG1_02_48_14 (assembly GCA_001872685.1). Taxonomy (GTDB): domain Bacteria; phylum Fidelibacterota; class UBA8477; order UBA8477; family UBA8477; genus UBA8477. The sequence goes on along the minus strand of MNWS01000248.1, from coordinate 9,669 downwards.
TCTCTGTCTGGTGGTGTCATCCATCGTTGGTTTGAAGGTGCGCTCAATCTTTTTTCTTGATTTTAATACCTTAGCATCCGGCCAGAATCCCGTGTGCAGTCCTGCCAGAAATGCCGCTCCGAGGGCCGTTGATTCGATCTGATGAGGTCGATGCACCGTCAGGTTGCTGACATCTGCCTGAAATTGCATTAGAAAATTGTTGGCAGCAGCGCCACCATCAACCGCCAGTAATTTTAACTCAAGATGCGCTTCTTTTGACATGGTCCGGAGTACATCATGGGTTTGGTAAGCCATTGATTCTAATGCAGCTCTCACCACATGTTTGCGATTGACGCCGCGTGTAAGTCCCACCAGAGCACCTCGGGCATCCATATCCCAATGTGGTGCGCCAAGCCCGACAAAAGCCGGAACGAGATAGGCACCACCATTGTCTGGGACCTGCGTCGCCAATGCTTCAGAATCGGCCGCTGTATCGATTAATTTCAATTCATCACGCAACCACTGGATAGCTGCACCGCCTACAAAAATGGAACCTTCCAGCGCAAAACAGGGCGCGCCGGAAGCATTGACCGCCAGGGTCGTGAGTAGTCCCTGAGAGGAGGACACAGCGACTTCTCCGGTGTTCATCATGATGAAACAACCCGTGCCGTAGGTGTTTTTCAACTCACCCGGATCGAAACAGGTTTGACCAAAAAGTGCGGCTTGCTGATCACCTGCAACGCCTGTGATCGGCGTACCCATAAGTTCCGGGATGATGGAGACGTGACCGAAATCCGATTGTGATCGTTGTACTTTCGGTAAGATCGAAAGGGGGATTCCAAGAATCGCCGTAAGCTCTTCGTCCCATTTTTTTTCATGGATGTTGAATAAAAGCGTTCGGGAGGCGTTGGTGAAATCTGTCGCGTGAACCTTTCCGCCAGTCAATTTCCAAATCAACCAGGAGTCAATGGTACCGAATGCCAAATCTTCGGGTCGCGGATGATTAATATGATCAAGAATCCATCGAATTTTTGTCCCGCTGAAATAGGCATCAATGGGCAGGCCGGTTCGCTGGCGAAAAAATTCAGCGTGTTTTTGGAGTGAATGGCAAAATTCGCTGGTGCGACGACATTGCCAGACAATGGCATTATAAACGGGTTTGCCTGTGACACGGTCCCAAACCACGGCTGTTTCCCGTTGATTGGTGATACCCACGGCAGCGATCGTACCATTAATTTGAGTGACCACCTCATGGACGGTTTCAACAACGGTCTGCCAAATTTCCTCAGGGTCGTGTTCCACCCAACCGGGTTGAGGATAAATTTGGCGGAACTCCCGATAGGCTTTGGCGACATCATTGCCGGCATGGTCATAACACACCGCCCGGGTTCCGGTCGTCCCTTGATCAATGGCCAGGATATAGGTATTTGCCATGGGGCAGGTTCCCTCAAATATTTTTTATTCGGATCCCGAGCTGCAGAGTCAATTCATCAGTCAATTAATCAATCAGTTGCCGGGTTTGAGATAGTTATCAAACCAGCGCAGGATGTGTCCCAGGCGCACGATGCGGCGATCCGTGCGGCCCGTGCGTGAGAGTCCGTGCGGTTCATCCGGGAAACGCACCATCTCTGTCGGCACACCCAACCGTTTGAGCGCTACGAAAATTTGTTCGCCCTGTTCAATGGCGCAGCGTAAATCCTGTTCACTGTGAATCACGAGTGTGGGTGTTTTGGTGTTGCCGATATATTTCATGGGAGATTGTTTCCAATAGAGTTCCATATCCTCCCAGGGTGGGATATTGCCCAATTCCGTTTCGAAGTACCAGTTGAAATCGCTGGAACCGTACATACTAATCAGATTGCTGACGCTGCGTTGTGTCACCGCAGCTTTAAAACGATCCGTATGACCGATCAACCAATTGGTCATGTAGCCGCCATAACTGCCACCTGTCACACCCATTCGTTTGGTATCCACAAAGGGTTGTTTGGCGACGAAATCCGTCCAGGTCATTATATCTTCATAATCTGGACCACCCCAATCGCCGTTAATGGCTTTGCAAAATGCCTCGCCGTATCCTTTGCTACCACGTGGATTGGTAAAGGCAACCACATACCCAGCTGCCGCGAGAAGGTAAAATTCGTGCATGAAAAAATGGCCCTACTGGGCCATGGGTCCGCCGTGGATTTCAAGAATCGTGGGATATTTCTTGCGGTCGGTGAATCCCGGTGGCTTCAAAATCCAGCCCTGAAGTTTATTATTTCCGGGACCGTCAATCCATTTTTCCTCAATCGATCCCAAATCCAACCGATGCAGCCAGCCATTGAATTTGCTTAATTGTCGTGTTCGGCCCGTTTCCATTTTTCTGACCAGAATTTGACCGGGGTCGTATAGATCGCCCCAGATATAGGCAAGTTTTTGCTGAGCGGCATCCAATGTCCAAACACCCACAACCCCATCACCGGCGATAACAGGTTCCAGTTTGGCGTTTTCATCAAGTGAAATCTTCGCCAAATGCGTATTCCCATGTTTGGAGATCTGGAAGTACAGGGATTGGCTATCGTTACTCCAAACCGGTGGCATCGTCAGTGCGCCCTCCGGCAGGTCATTGATCGTTTCCACGGATGCGTCCACATCGAATTTACCCGTGAGATCTCGAGCAGGTTCTTTGCCATTAACCGGAACAACAAAAATTCGCATGTTCGACCACCAGGTGCCTTTGCCATCCGCACCGGCATAGGCGATCCAACGCCCATCGGGTGAATAAACCGGGTTGAATTTTGGTCCCGGGACCGTGGTCATTTTTTTCGCCGTTCCACCGGTGGCTGCCACCGTGAACAGATCGAAATTGTCAGGATCAAGATCGGGATCTTTGGCGTGGTTGGAAATGAATGCAATCTGTTTGCTGTCCGGTGACCAGGCAGGAAAATTTTCGTCAAAAATGGCATGATCCGTCAACTGGGTTGCTTTGCCGGTTTTCGCATCAATGATCCACAGGTGCCAGCGTTCCTTGGGCAAATATCCCTCGTCGTCCAATTTAAAAAACACACGATCAATGTGACGGGCGACGACGCCTAATTTCTTTTTGTCCTCATCCTTCTCTCGCTCAAGTTCCTCAGCATCAGTTTTCCTGAACTGGAGGACAATTTTTTTCCCGTCCGGTGACCATCGGAACGCACCTAGTTCGCCCTTCAGGTCGCTGAGTTTATACGCTTCGCCACCCTGCATCGGCATTAAATAAATTTGGGACTGGTTTTCTTCATCACGACCCGAAATGAAGGCTACTGTCTGACTATCGGGTGACCAGCGCGGCGAGCTATCCGTATGGTTACCCTGGGTAAATTGCCGTGGTTGTCCCGGGCTGGTGGGAGCAACCCAGAGATTTGTATATTTCTTTTCACTTTTCCGGTCAACACGCTTCAGGCTGTAAACAACCCAATTGCCATCGGGTGAAATCTGGCAATCTGTGGGTAATTGAAAACGATATAAATCCTGAGCGGTAATGTATTTCGATTTGGTTTTATTGGGAGTTGTCATCATCTGTCCTTTATTTTCCCTGAATGACCTGAGTCCCTGATCCTCCCGAACAATGGATTTCGGATGTGGCGTGAAGGGTGATGAGACATTAAGTCAAGTGGCTTTCCATCCAACTCAACATGTCATCCAAGACCCGTTGTTTTTCAGGATCATTCAGAATTTCATGGTAAAAACCGTCATAGAGTTTCAATGTCTTATCACTAGATAGCGCTTTCTCATAAAGAATACGACTACCATTTGGGTCAGCCAAACGGTCTGCTGTGCCGTGCATGATCAATGTGGGGATGATCAGTTTACCGGCATGTTTTTGAATCTGTTTTTGGGCTTTGATTAATTCAGCACCCGTGCGGGCTGGAATCGGCCCCCGGAAATTGAGGGGATCCTGGTCATAATGACTAACAACTGCGGGGTCTCGTGAAATCGCTGATGAGTCCAGGGTGATGGTGGAAATCGTTGGCAGAATAGCGCTGATGACACTAGACATTGCCTGTAAGAACGCTGAAATATCTTCGCCGACCTTCACCGCCGCACCGCTCAATAAAAGTCCGTTGAGTGTTTTGATCTGGTTTTCCAGCACGAACGCTGTAGCGATTGCGCCCCCCATACTATGACCAAACAAAAACAAGGGTCCACTGGGGAAACGTTGTCTCACTTCGAGCAGGAACTGATCCAGATCGTCGAGGTAATTACTGAACCGGTTGATGTAGATGCGTTTGCCCTCAGATTGACCATGTCCCCGTAGATCGAAAGTTTCCACTGCGATGTCATGGGCACACAGAAATTCTGCCACATGGCGGTAGCGTGTGCTATGTTCTGCAAGTCCATGGACGATCACCATCACAGCTTTTGGTTTACCTTCGGGGTACCAATTTTGCCGAAACAGGCGTGCGCCATCCCGGGCATCAAACATCGTAGCTTCGTGTTTCAAATTCGGTGTGGGTGACATTTCCCATTTCCTTTCGTGGCGGTATTCAAGTCAGATTATTGGCGCAAAATTACATCTTCCGCGCTGGATTACCTCCAAAAAATTCAATTTATTAGCAGTGTAATTTTGAAAGCGCCTGCTATCGAAAAGTCCTTACACCTCATAAAGATTCATTATAATATCGGTCTGATCGTCAGGAGACCTTTGAAAGGGCGAAAGATGTCTAGAAACAGGAAAACACCAGATACGCCAATGGTAACTCAAAAAACACATCTTGTTAATCCGGAACTAATATTTGATGCACTGCCAATGCTGGCAATCGTCCTTGGTGCTGACAATAAAATCATAAAAATAAATACCTTTGCTGAAAAAATTACAGGACTTGTCAACCGGGATATTCAGGGGCAGGACTGGCATAAATTGTTTCAATCAACAGTGGTCCCGGATGGATTCGATCAATTTTTAGTCAAGGTTAGAAAAGAGACCGGTACGCCTCAGCGGATCGTCATTGATTTTGGGATTACGCCAGGGTCAGATTTGCGTTTCGTTGAATGGACAGGACAGGGCATTGAAAACGGTGACATCTTGTTAATCGGTAATCCCTCAGCACCAAACTTACCCTCACCAGAAATCGTGGCTCAGGAAAAAAAGATTCAGGAATATGAAAAACTATTCAATGATGCCATTGAAGCGTTGTTTATTTTCAACCCTGATACACTGCAAATTCTGAATGTTAATGAAAGCACCTGTCGACTTTATGGGTATTCCCGTGAGGAAATAATCGGCTCAAGCATGACGAAAATTTCTCCTGATGAACCCCTGCTGTGCCAAAGCATCCATAAAGTTATGATATTAAATGTTCCCTGTATGATTGAGGCAGAACATCTGACGAAATCGGGGGAGACCTTATGGGTTTCCATTCAGGCGTCAAAAACGCGCTACAAAGATCAACCTGCCGTGCTGGCTTTCGTGCGAGATGAAACAGCACGCCGTTCGGCTGAGGAGCGATTAATAAATGGCGAAAAACGGTATCGGCTGATCTTTGAGAATGCCCCCTTTGGCATTTTGCATTTCGATTATGAAGGCACCGTCCTGGCGTGCAATCCCAGGTTAGTGGAAATTTTAGGATCGTCTCAAGATCTGATTGTTGGTCAAAATTTGATTATAAGACTGGAAAATCAGGGTGTCCGCGATGCCGTTCTGAAAGCTTTAGCAGGTAAATCGGCCACTTATGTCGGACCTTACCAATCTGTCACCGGGAAAAATCTCGTCCAGGTGTCCGCTGTTTTCGAGTCAGTCCGCTCAAATTCGGGTGAGTTTTTGGGAGGCTTTGGTTTAATTCAGGATACGACTGCGGAAAAATCATTTGAAGCCGAGCGTAATTTGCTCGTCCGGGCGATTGCTCAAACCAGTGAGTCGGTGATTATTACCGATCCCGCCGGAGACGTCATTTACGTGAATCCATCATTTGAAAAAGTAACGGGATACACAAGGAAAGAGGTCATCGGTGAAAATCCTCGTGTGCTAAAGAGTGGGATTCAATCGAAGGAATTTTACGAAAATCTCTGGTCAGTTTTGACAAGTGGTGAAACCTGGGCAGGACATTTTTTCAATCGTCGGAAAAATGGAAAAATATATGAAGAAGAGGCCGCGATTACGCCGGTTCTGGATGAGAATGGCGTTACGACGCATTACATAGCCGTAAAACGCGACATCTCCAATCAGGTCGAAATTGAAGCCCAGCTTAAGCAAGCTCAGAAAATGGAATCGGTGGGGCGCCTGGCAGGTGGTATCGCGCATGATTTCAATAATTTGCTAACGCCCATCATCGGATATGCGGAAATGCTCCATTTGAAGGCTGAAAAAGATCCAGCATTCGCCAATGGAACCTCCAGGATTTTGCAGGCGGCGGAACGAGCCAGGTCGTTGACCAATCAGCTTTTAGCATTTGGCAGAAAACAGTTGTTGGAGATGAAAAACAATGATTTAAATGAAGTTCTGGAGAAGTTTATACAGCAGCTCAAGGTTTCGATTCCGGAAAATATCAAGATTGAGTGGATTCCCGACCCGGATATACCCTTGGTGAGAATTGATGCCCAACAGATTGAGCAGGTCCTGGTGAACATGGCTTCGAACGCTCAGGATGCTTTAGAAAATGGCGGAACCTTAACACTCAGGGTACAACGCACGCAACTTGACCAATCTTTTGTCGAAAATCGCCCGGAGGTCAAACCCGGTGACTATATTTTGCTTTCCATTAAGGATACCGGTCCGGGAATGGATTTGATCACCCAAAGTAAAATATTCGAGCCATTTTTTACCACCAAAGAGCGGGGCCGTGGTAGGGGTTTGGGACTGGCAACCGCCTACGGCATCATCCATCAGCATGGCGGCTATATTGATGTTGTCAGTGAAACCGGTCATGGTACCGACTTCCGAATCTATTTGCCGGTGACTGAGGCAGCGGATAAAACTGGTTTGATCAATAAAGAAACCGTTGCTGCGACTGAGAAAGGGACTGAGACAATTCTCATTGTCGAAGATGAACGCATGGCCCTTGATCTGGTGGTAAATTTTTTGAAGGACCTGGGATACACGATCCTCAGTGCGGAAAATGCCGAAAGTGCGATTCGCATGTCAATTGATTATCCTGGGGAAATTCATTTATTAATTACCGACGTCATACTACCAGGAATCAATGGTGTCGAGCTTCAGAGCCAATTACTCAGACAGCGCCCCAATTTGCGAACCCTTTACATTTCAGGATACTCCGGATCGTTATTATCCAGTTATGGTGTTTCTCCAAAAGCAGCTAATTTTATTCAGAAACCATTTTCGATACAGGATTTGAGCGGCATCATTCGATCGGTCCTGGAACAAAAACATTAAAAGGATTTTTCATGTTTACTCCTGATTTATTAAATGGCAAGACGGTTTTCGTAACAGGTGGTGGTACGGGTCTGGGGAAAGCAATGAGCGCAAGATTCCTCACCCTGGGAGCCAATGTGATCATTGCCAGCCGGAAAATGGAAGTACTCGAAGAAACTGCCACTGAATTACGAGACTCATTACATCCGGTGGGTGCTGTTTTCCCGATAGAATTGGATGTCAGGGAGTATCGCGCCGTTGAAAATGCGTTAAAACAAACAGTTGATCAGTTTGGACAGGTTGATGTTCTGGTGAACAATGCCGCGGGAAATTTTGTCAGTCCCACTGAACGACTTTCCAGTAAAGCTTTTGATGTGATTGTTGATATTGTTTTACGGGGATCATACAACTGCACACTGGCTTTCGGGAAACACTGGATTGCAAACAAACAGAATGCCCGGGTTTTGAATATTGTCACGACCTACGCCTGGACAGGTTCAGGGTATGTGGTGCCATCGGCTGTCTCGAAAGCCGGTGTCCTGGCGATGACCCGTTCGCTTGCGGTGGAATGGGCCAAATACGGCATTACCATGAATGCCATTGCACCAGGACCATTTCCAACCAAAGGGGCATGGTCGCGATTGGTACCGCCCGGAATTGAGCAGAAAATGGTACAGCGCGTTCCTCTCGGGCGGGTGGGGGATCAAGAGGAGCTGGGGAATTTGGCAGCCTTTTTAATTTCTGACTACAGTGGATTCATT
>MNWS01000248.1:0-1555 GCA_001872685.1 Fidelibacterota bacterium CG1_02_48_14 | reverse complement strand
TATGCTGGACATGCTGTCACAGGATCAGTGGGATATGATGGAAGCCCAGGTCCGGGGAGCCAGCCGGAAAGATTCCCCAGCATCCAATAACGATTTAAAACCCTGATCATGTGCCGTAGGAAATATCCATGTTAAAAGCTGCTTTCGAATTATTTAAGGAATACTGGCGCTACCCGATTATTGATAACCAGATTATGAGTTTGAAATTGGGTAATGTCGTTCTGGGTTTGGCCGTATTCCTGATTGGCTGGAGAATCGGTCGGAAGCTAATTCGTAAAAATATTCAGCGAATTGTTAAAAATTCGACTGAAGAATCTGAAAACACACGCAATTGGCTGGAAAATTTTCTGCTGTTGCTCTTGTTTTTCACCTCTGCATCTGCGGCTCTGGTTATCATGGGTATCCCGGCTTCCATATTCAGTTATGCCTGGCAACTGACGCTGTTTTCACTGGAAGGTCATAGTATTGAGCTTGGAAATGTGATATTGGGATTAATCCTGCTCTACCCGGGTGTTCGGTTCTCCAGATATTTAGCGGAAGAATTCCATTCGATTTTCCTTGCCAGATTAGCGCTCGATCCGGCTTCTCAAAATTTATTAACCATACTGGTACGATACCTTTTGGTAACCATCGTTTCACTGTTTGTATTAACAATGGTCGGTATTCCGCTCACCGCATTCACCGTGATCGGTGGCGCTCTGGCGATTGGTGTGGGCTTGGGTAGTCAGAACCTGGTCAATAATTTCCTCTCGGGCTTGGTCTTAATGATTGAACGACCCTTGAAAATCAATGATGTGGTGGAGGTGGAAGGCAAGCGCGGCATTGTGGAGCATATCGGGGGCCGGTCAACGCGAATTAAAACCTCTGACAATCTGCGCTTGGTGATGCCGAACAGCAAATTATTGGAAAATACCGTCATCAATTGGTCGCTCATTGACAATCATATCCGGCGGGAAATTAAAGTTGGTGTGGCCTACGGGAGTGATGTGGAATTGGCTGCCAAGTTGATACGCCAGGCGATGGCAGAACATCCGCAGGTTGAAAAACAACCGGAGCCCATCGTCTTGTTTGAGGAATTTGGCGACAATGCTCTGAACTTTCGGGGTCTGTTCTGGACGCAGTTTCAACAGGCAATTCGACCACGCATAACCGAGAGTGAAATTCGATTTAGACTCTATGCTTTGTTTAATGAAAATGGAATCGTCGTGGCCTTTCCCCAGCGGGATGTGCATCTGGATAGTAGTAAGCCGGTGGAAGTGCGGGTGGTGGGGGATGCGGAAACGAAGGATTCACCTGCCAGTGAATGAATTATCCTAAACCCCTCTTTAATTCTTCCGCCGGTAGTCGGACAAGCTCCCTTGAAAGGGGGAGAAAACCTAACAGCTAACTCGTATTAATTCAAAGTCCGGCGAAATATCAATTCCTCCCCTTTTTAAGGGGAGGTGCAGGTGGGGTTCGGATTATTGTCTGAATTAAATTGAGTTCAGCGTTTGAAAAAATCCCGTAGGGATGACCGATTGTAGCCCACCAGTATCCCCGGCAATGAATTGCCGGG
>MNWS01000195.1 GCA_001872685.1 Fidelibacterota bacterium CG1_02_48_14 | reverse complement strand
AAATTTCAGGTATCATGGATTTAAATTCAGTGAGACTATAATTTCAGAAGCAAAGCGAAATGAAATTATACAGTCGAACTAATCCCGAAAGCGAAGCTATTCGGGATCTCATGGGTAATATTCCCCGCCCCTGGGGGCGATACGAATAAATTTCAACCATACCGATTGATACCCCGCCGCTTGCGACGGGGAGCGTCATTTAGATAAAAAAAGAGCTCCGATCACTCGAAGCTCTTTAAATAAGAAAAAAGAGAAGTACTACTGCAACAGGTCCGACATTTTTTCCGCTACATAATCTGCATGATCTTTATCAGTGGGAACAAGGAGCAATCCTTCTTTGAATTGAACCCCAGAACCAGATTTACCCTTCATCGGCAGGATGAACTTTACCATCTTCTTGTCAGTCCGAATTTTACCTTTGACCTTGTCGCCGAATGCTTGTGCCTTAGCCATACTATTCTCCTTTTCTCGCGGGCCAATTATAAACGGCTAAGGCAGGTTTTGCAAAGAAATTTAAATAGCCATAAAAATCAAAATTTTAGACCATCATCAGGGTCCCGAGAGCAACCGAACTGCCCCTGGCTATTCACCGCATGCGCCCCTTTTCGCTGGATGCCATCGCAGGAAAAGATTAACCTACTCCCGGCATCGGTAAAGCCGGGATTGAGAAATTAATTGGTTTTTAAGAAAAATATGGGTTAAGGAGAGGAAGCATGCGTTATCGCAGACTGGGAAATTCAGGATTAAAGGTTTCAGAGATCGCACTGGGGGGCTGGTTGACTCTGGGTGGCACGGTTGCCGAACAAGAATCGGTTAACCTGATACTAAAAGCCGCTGATTTAGGCATCAATCTATTTGACATGGCGGATGTGTATTCGGCTGGGCAATCCGAAGTGATGCTGGGTAAAGCACTCAAGGAATTATCTCGGGATCAGATCGTGGTGGCGACGAAAGTGCGGGGTAAAATGCACGAGGGACCGTTTGGCGCCGGATTGTCCAAGAAACACATTATGCAGGCCTGCGACGCCAGTCTGCGGCGATTGGGAACTGATTTTATTGACCTGTACCAATTCCATGCTCCCGACGCTGATGTTATGCTGGAAGAATCGCTGGAAGCGCTGGATGTCTTGCGCTATCAGGGGAAAATTTTATACGCAGGGGTTTCGAATTTTAAAAATGATGAAATCCTTACTGCAATCTCCATCGCTGAGACCTACCATTATCCCCGGATTATCTCCTCGCAACCACGCTACAACATGCTACAGCGAGATTTCGAACGAGAGGTTGCTCCAGCCTGCGACCTGAAAGGGATCGGCAATATCATTTACAGTCCGCTAGCCCAGGGCATTCTCACCGGAAAATATCGTGCCCAAGGCGATTATCCCGCCGATTCCCGGGCATTTTCGCCTTCCGGTCGCTGGATGCAGGAATTGTTGGTTCAAGATAACACCTACGTGATCCTGGATCGTTTGCGTGCCGTAGCGGCGGATGCCGGATTAACGCTCGTTCAGATGTCTTTGCTCTGGAACCTCCGGCATCCGGTGGTCACTGCGAATATTGTCGGAGCGACAAAACCCGTCCAAGTTGAAGAAGCTGTCAGTGCCATGGATCATCCACCGTTGGATCAGGAGACGCTCACTTCAATTGAGCGCGCACTGGCTTCCTGATTAATAATTGATGGTGCACCGCACTAAAACGGGTTGTCTGAGTCTTGTGGGACTCATGATTCTTTCCATAATTGACTGTCAGCCGACCAGTCCAACCGCGTCGGGAAATTCAACCAATCTCCAGGTAAAGTCCGAGCACCAGGGCTTCAAGCCGCTCAATTTCCCCACTCGCCGTTCAAAGTCGGTAAGTGGCAGTGCATTTATCTACAGACTGAAAGCGGTGAGTTTTGATGATCGTGAAGCGGCCACCCTGCATCAATTTCAGATCGGCAATTTTCCAAAATTTCTGAGACACACCGCAGAGATTGACACACTGCTTTTGGATGCTAATCGTCAGTCACATCGTGTTCGAATCGAAGTCCTACCAGACTATTGGTGTGTGGGCAGCGATTCTGATTTCTGCAGAATGCCCATGAGTCCGCAAGTCGCACAAAAAATGGGTGACGCGCTCGGGGCTGTGCTGCCCACGCGAAAAATCGTCAACATCATTTATCATCAAGCGCCGATAAAGTTAATCCCGGTACCCTTTTGGCCCGTGGCTCGGCGAAATGAGCTTCCGGTTACTTGGTTATCACATAACGCGGTGATTGCAGATCAAATTTTCGCATTGAGGAGGAATCCTGAAGAGTTTGTTGCGGGGCACAAGAAAGATCTGGTGTTGAGCAACTTGATTGCAGATCCAAACCGACCCGATCATGTTGTCATCTACGGCTGGCATCGCCCGGACGGCGAACCCATCCAGCCACAAACGAATATTCATGTCAATTGGTACATGGATTACAGTCATGGTGTCAGATTCGTGAATCGACAAATTTTTGTGGATGGGTATCCAAGGGATATTCTGGAGATTTTACGGGATCCGGTTTTGTTCTGCCTGCTGGATGACGAACCCAAACCATTGAAAGTCACCGGATACGGTCCGGCAACACACCCGGGCGTGAGTTTAGGGAAATAAGTTGCCGAAGGCTATTTGACCTCGATTTTTGGGACAAGGTCGGAAATATCGATGATCTTGTTCGGCTCAGTGTTCATGTGATACGCATAAATCCGCTCTGAAATTCGTGCCCCCAGCGCTTGTGCTTCAGTATTATCATCGTAGCCACTCGTTAAAATCACCAGCACATACGGATCAGCATTCGGTGGAAAAACAATGGCAGCGTCATGAGCAATTCGGGTAATGGAACCGGTTTTATGGGCGACTTTGATGCCATCCGGCAGACCTTTCGGAATCATGTCGTTGAAATGCTGAGCCGCCAGAATGTCGATCATTTCCTGACGCGATGTATCTGCAACCCTGTTTGAGCGATACACCGCAGTCATCATATTCATCATTCCCCCGGCCGTCGTACGATTGCTTAATCCCGCTTCGTAAGCTTTGATGTCCTCAACACCACGCAGGACAAACACTCCAAAGGCATCAATCTGCTTCATCGTTTCCGCAATTTTGACCGGATCGGCGATTTCGATGAGGATATTGGTGGCAAGATTAGAACTACGGGTAATCATTTTTTCAATGAGATCCCGGATGGCGACATTGCGACCTAGTTTGAGATAGAGACCGTCCCCGTCTTCCGGAGACACGGTCAGCGTGTAACCTGAACCATCCAGAATGGAGCGAAATTCATTAGTTACGGTCACAGAATCCGAAAGGTTCAACTTGCCTTCATCACGCATCTTAAAGAGCTGAAACATCACCGGGGTCTTCATCGTGCTGGCAGCATGGAAATCCTCCAAAGGCATGAAAGCCTTGACTTCGTCAGTTCCCAAATTCCTGTAGGCGACGGCGATGCGTTTTATTTTGCGCTCATTAGGGTCAAGATTTTCCGGACTTTTAGTCTGTTTTTTGGAAAATGGCAGGTGAGCGCAACCTGAAAGACCGATTATCAACCCCGAGAGGCTGATGATCAGCAGGTTGCGGCCGGTTAAAAAATGTCCTGAATTTTTCAAAATCGTGCTCCAATCCTTCTTGGCTAAAATGCGACCGGTGGAAAATCTTCGATTTCACTGCGACCCAATTCACCGCCAGGTGCAAAATGGTTCGCCACACGCAATTTGTAATCCGGTAAATATTCATATTCGATGGTTTCCACCAGTTGACCGTCCTGCAAGACCTGTTCTCTGAAAAGCCGTCCCTGAGTATCGTATTGAAACCGGTGCTCTTCCACGATTACACCAGCCGCATTTTGGATCTGTTCACTGATGTTTTGACCCGTGTTATCGTATGCAAAATGGGTGCGACTGATGATCTGACCCGTGGAATCACTTACTTCAGTGGTCTGTGCATTGCCCAAACTGTCGTATTGAAAACCTGTCTGGGTCAGAATAGTGCCACGCCCATCCAACCGCTGTGAGTTCGATGCTTTGCCATTTTCATAATAGGTTTTCTCGGCTATAGTGATCTTACCGAATTCATCCCGGGATATAAGCCGCGAAATCTGGCCCGCCGCGTTAAGATAAACAGAATCAACACCTGTCAATGCCCCCTCTGGTGAAAAACTTTCCCGAACACGGATTTTGCTCTGCCGGCTGAAATATCGTTTCCGTTGAAAAACACTCCCGTCCTTCCGAAGGAATTCTTCTTTAATGCGTCGCCCATCCGGGTCGAAGTAGATCGTCTGGCCGAAAAATTCATCCGGTGTTAATCTCTTTTGCGCCGTGAGTTGTCCCTTGGCATCGTAATACATTCCAAGCCAGATAACCCCCAGGTTTTTATAAGTCGCCCAACGCAAGGTGTCACCCGTCAATCGCATCGTCAGATCTTTGACAATTTCGCTTTTCCCATTCCGCTCCCGGATCAGTTGGAAAGGGCCGTCGGAGAAAATCTGTTCACTTCCGGTGGCGTTTCCGAATGGACCCTGGTGTTCCATGAGATTTAAAATTCCTTCAGGTGTGTAATGATACCAGGTGGTTTCATGGCGATCACCCTGACCATTATTCAAGGTAGATTTGACCACTTGTCCTGCCGGCGTCCGCTCCAAAAGTTGCACCCATCCGATGGAACCATCCGACGAATAGTTGGTAATCTGCGCCAGATTTCCCATGTAATCGTATTGATACCAGGCTAAAAGTTGTTGCGGTGCATTGGCGTTGTAAAAAATGTCCTCAATGGGCAATTCCGTCCGGTTATGAATTTGCTGTTTACGCACAATCATATTCGTAGCGACCGTCTGCCAGGTTTGGAGCGTTGTTGAGTCAGTCAGCGCCTGGCGATCCATATTAAAAATCGATCTGTCCTGCCAGATACCGCCGGTAATTGTTGGGATTGAATCCTGCGTTAAGAATATGCCTCCGGCGTTCTCTCGTTCAGTTTGGAGAATGAATTGTCCGGTGCCGCTATAGATTTTTAACAATTCCCGATTGGGTTTGAGATGCGTTGCAACCGCACGCCAAATGACCAGATCGTCGTGGGTTCGTAATTCCGTTTTCCTGATTTTTCCTGTCGCCGTTAAGTTGTAATACCAGTAAAACCGGCTACCCTTTTTTCCCGAGGTAAATGTCTGCCAACGCTCCTGGTCATCATATCCAATCGTTTGTGTTTCTTCAGAATCGTTCGGATCGGTCATTTGCCGACGCAAGATTTTACCCGATCCATTCAGCAGAAGTTTTTCTGTTAACATCCCGGATGCATTGTAGGTGCAGCTCTCTTTGCCCAAACTTTGCTCCCGGGCATCGGTCCAATCTCTTGTCTGCACCTGTTGATTCTCGGTTACGGTCTGTACCGTCCAGATTATTTGACTGTCCGGTAGGCTGAAAATCTGTTGCCTGGTCAATTCCAGATTGGGTTGCATGTAGTGATCAATCCGGGTTTTGTGGCCACTCAGATCAAAATAGATGACGCGTTCCGGTCTGCCGCGATCATCATTCCAGACTTGCCGGATTGGAATGCCGTGCGTGTATGTAACAAGTTCTGTCGGTGTGAGATTCAGTGTTTCAAGGATGAGGTCAGGATTGGCTTGCGGTGCGCGATGCCACCACCAGGCGCATTGCGTTAGAGCGATGGAGAAGACGATTCCCCAAAGGATCGGAAGTTTACTTCGAATGCCGATAGTCATTCCTTTTTGCGTAACCAACGGTAGAATGTGAGCAGCAGAATCACCACACCCACTGTTAGATACAAGCCATCAGGAAATACGATGTTAAACACGGAACCCCTTAAAGATTGATTGTCGCTGGACGTCAGGGTTGTTTCAACATTCCCCGGACATCGTCCAGATTGCCATCGTAAGGCGCTGGCTGCAATCCAAGAATTTTTGCCACGAGGCCATAGACATCCACATTGGAAAATTTCGGTTGAATGTAACCGGATTTGAAAGCTGGTCCCAGGGCGTAAAAAATGGCTCCCATGTCAGCATTGGCATTATCATAACCATGGGTTCCACCAGAATATCTTCCGGGTGTAAAACCCTTGTGTAATGCCAGACTCCAGGCACTATCCGCTACCAGAACCACATCATATATTCTGGGATTGGTGCCATAATGGAGTCGTTCCGGAATGGCTGATTTTTTCCAGGATTTCATGTGTGGAACACTGGAAAGCGCGTTCAAGACGCTATCCGTAAAGCCCGGATTCGGTTGCAGCAGGTAGGTCGGGTTGCCGCCCAGAAATGTGTCAATCCAGGCGGGTTTGAGATAATCTTCGAAAAACACCACACGATTCGGTGAAACAGGTCCCATACCATGATCGGAGACTATTATCAGATTGACCTGGTCCTTGATGGATAATTTTTTCAAGCCCGATAAAATCCGACCGACCAACGAATCCAGGCGGAGGATCATTTCTTCGGTTTGGTGACTGTCCGGACCTTCCCGATGACCAACTCCATCCGGTTCGTGAAAATAGAAGGTGATGAGGTGTGGGCGAATGTTTTCTGGTAGTTGTAGCCATGCCATCACACTATCCACGCGGTTTTCAAAAGGGAAATTGTGCTGATACGGTTTCCAAATATCCGGATGCATTCCCTGAACCGGCGCTTCCGATCCGACCCAAAAATAGCTGGCGGTTTTCATCCCTTGCTTGTCGGCGGTGACCCAAATGGGTTCTCCACCGTAAAATGCGCCATTCTCAACCGCGTCACGATTTCCAATGGAATAGCCAGCCTGCAGGTCATTCGCGTAAAATGTATTTTGAATAATGCCGTGATGGTCCGGGTACAGGCCGGTAGCCAGACTGTAATGGTTAGGAAAGGTCTTGGTAGGAAAACTGGGTGTCATTGATTCGGCTTTTACACCATTTGCTGCAACATAATCCAGATTGGGCGTTGGAACTTTTGACGCGTAATCCCACCGAAAACCATCCATAGACAGCATGATCACGTAGGGTTTTTGATCATCAGTCGGGGGGTGTTGTGGTTTTTGTAGGGATGGTGGAAAGAATGAACACCCACTGACCATGAGTGTGAGAATGAAGGCTACCTTGAATCGAATTGGTTTCATGGGTTCCTCGTTAGGATTAGACCTAAATGAAAATTCTGAAAAAAATGTAATCATAGGAGGTACTTCTAAAACCTCGGCAGATGTGAATCAGGTATGACAGGTTGCGCAAAGTCTCGCTTCCCCGGGTGGCAGTATTTTTCTTGAAAAGCGGGTTCGCCAGATTATTCAGTCGCTGGGGAGAGAAATTTCAACGCCAGCCCAATTTGAGTCGGATTTTTTGTCCCTTGCTCCGCTCGGGCACCCAGAATTTTCAGCTCCGCGTCAAAAGCTCTGTTATAAAGATTTTTCGCAGCCGCCTTTTTCTCGGACTCGGATTGAAAAAGAGAACGAATCGCGGCGAGTTCTCCTGCGTCCAGCCAGATTCCGCCGCAATTGGGACATTCGTCAATTTCCACCTCGCGCTTGATGCTGTAAAAATGACGCATCATGGTAATGCCATCGCAATGGGGGCATTTTCGTTTGGCTTCAAAATCAACTTTGATCTCAGGATTCCGGGGAATATCGAGGAGGGCTTCACCGGCCGATTCATGGGGTTCATCCACCTTTTTTAATTCAAGCAGGTCAAACCAGATTCCGCCACAGCCATTTTCACAAACATCAACATCCAGATTGCCGACATTTTTTAATGTTAACGGATTAGAGCAGGCTGGACAGTTCATATAAATAACCCTTTCTTGCGCATTAAAACCCATCAGTGCGACAGGCTGGTTTTGTGATTGAGGAAGCAAATATAATGGGGGAAGATTAAACTGCACCACCAATCTCTGGTTACATTTGAATTGCGAACGGCGTATTTATCAGGCTTGCTTGCTGTCACTTTGAGCCCGTCGAAGGACGGTAGGTTTTTAATATGAATCCAACTGAATGTCCTTCGACAAGCCCTTCGGCAAGCTCAGGGCAGGCTCAGGGCAGGCTCCATTAGACTTGGTGCGTGGAAAAAATGAATAGATTAAGAACAATGAAAGATGCCCCGAAAGAACTCCCGAGATTGAATAAGTCTAAGACGAGCTCAAGGTTTAAAACCTTCTTCCTGATGAAGACCCAATCCCGGTTGTGGCAAAAACTAGATAGTAATTTTGTCCACGCTCTCTTTTCTAAGATAAGTAACATGGAGCAAGTTAAAACCACAGTTGAGTACTCCAGGGCATCCATACCACTTAATCTAATGACTGGAGATTTGAAATGAAACAACCACGCTACTTTGCAGGCATTGATATAGCCAGTGCCAGTTTCATGGTTAGTATCGCTACCAAACCAGAGC
>MNWS01000075.1 GCA_001872685.1 Fidelibacterota bacterium CG1_02_48_14 | reverse complement strand
GTACACTTTAAGTTATAATCTATTTGATCACCCTCTCAATCGCCTTCACCGACTTGGGAATATCGCCTGACAAAACCCTGTGACCTGATTTCGTTACCAGCACATCATCTTCAATCCGCACACCGATATTGTACCACTTGGGATCCACCCCTTCCAGACCGTGCCGGATATAAATTCCCGGTTCAATGGTGAGTACCATCCCGGGTTGTAACTCCCAGGGAGAGCCGTCCACCTGGTGATGACCACCTACATCATGCACATCCAGCCCTAACCAGTGACTGGTGCCGTGCATGAAAAACTTGCGATATTTATTCTGTGTAATGAGCGTGTCCACTTCACCTTCCAGTAAACCTAATTCAACCAGCCCTTCAGTAATGACCCGCAAGGCTGTATTGTGTGGCTCCCGCCAGTTAACACCCGGCTGCACCGCATCAATGGCCGCTTCATTGGCCGCCAGAACCAGCTCATAAATGGCCTTTTGCTCGGGCGAGAATTTTCCGTCCACCGGCACGGTGCGGGTCACATCGGCGGAGTAATAGTTATATTCCGCACCCACGTCCATGACCACCAAACCGGATTTATCCAATAGATCACGATTGGTTTCGTAGTGCAGAATGGTGGAATTTTTCCCCGAACCCACTATGGAGGAAAAGCCCAACCGTTGAGCACCCCGCTTTTTAAAACCGTATTCGACCTCTGCCGCCAACTGCCATTCATAATCCAGATTCTTCAACTTGCCCCAGGCATCCACCAGGGAGGCACCGGTGATGTCAATCGCCTGTTGGAGTAGGGCAATTTCAGCATCAGACTTGATCAGTCGTAACGGTGCGGTAACCGTACCGGCGCGTTGAATGGTAGCCGGAGCATAATTTCCAGCATCGGCCAGCCATTCATCCAAATTGGTCCGGAATGCTTTGTCACCACCGTCGGAGAGAATCAATTTGGATGCGCTATAAAGGAAACTCCCCCGCATGTCCTCAAACGCATCATTGGCGTAAGCCGTGTCAATCCCTTCCAAGGTCATGGCGCCTTCGGGACCCTGTCGGATGCCGGTCCAGATTTCCATGTGGGGATTGCGGGGCTTGACAAAAAGAACGGTGTTGGTTTTACCGGATTTTTTTTGTTTTTGGAGAATTAAAATGGCATCCGGTTCTTCCCAGCCGGTGAGGTAGTAAAAATCCGAGTCCTGGCGGTAAGGAAAATCCACATCGTCGTTGCGATTCACCGTAGGGGCACTGTGAAAGAGTGCAACTTCTCCGGGGGACATATTTTCCAGAATGTGTTGCCGACGTCCCGCAAATTCACCCGGAGTGATAGTATTCTGGGGCAGTGATTGGTTATTGAACCGGCCATAGCTGCAAGCCGCCAGAAAAATGACCAGGGGTAACCGGACAAACAATGTACGCATAATAATGATTCTCCAATTTTGTAGCATGGGCGGAAAATATAAAATATTTGCCGGAGATGGGGCGGAAAAAGTAGGCGGGGAAGAAGTAGGAAAGTAGGAAAGGGAATGTGTACTTGTCATGATTTTGGGGCTATTTCCGTCGGGTTGTAGGGCGAATGGCGAATTTTCTACAGCTTGTCTGAATTCTCCGTGGTTTCTCGTTGGTCGCGAATTTTCAGACTCTGAAACGAGCCCAGCGTGACATGTACTAAATAACGCTCCCCAGAACAATCATGCTGAATTCACTTTAGCATTTTTTCCGTCCAAAGACCCTGAGACCAGTCTTTGCAGGCTTAGGCTCAGCCGGCAACTTCAGCCTTGGAAAGATCATTTCTTTGGGAGCATACCGGTGTCAACAGGTTGACCCGCATTCGGTTATCTTTGCGGAAAAACCAGCACCCGAATTCATGCGGGTGGTCCGGGTAACAGCCAATTAAAACAAACGGTTTTAACCGTTTATCAAAACCGGCCATTTTAAACCCGTTGAACGGTTTACCCGGTGTTGATGTGGATTACAGCCACCACAATAAATTGTGGTGCTAATTTTCACCGGATGAGTAATTGTAATTCACCTTCAATCTCCCTCCCTTACGGTGGGTACGATAGACCGGGTTTGTACACCTGTTGGATCTCGTGCTAGTCCTCGTGCACATACTCCTCAACTACGAAGACCCTGAAATAAATTCAGGGTGACGGTGTCAATCCGTTTTATCCGTGGAATCCGTGTTCATTTGCTTCAAAAACGAGATCCCGCTGCTTCACCCGGATTGTACCGGATTCCGATCCCCGAGACGGGCACGGGCGTGGGATGACTGACCGCCCTTCGATACGCTCTGCGAGCTACTCAGGGAGATGGACAGGCTGACATTAATAATCCGCAAAATCCGTGGCATCTGAGGCTTCTTGATCTTTCCTCTTTCTCTTTCTTCTTTCGCTTACTCTATTCCTATATTAACCCCGTGAAATTCCTCATAGCAGTCAGCAGCGAACAATATTCCCAGCCAACACTGACCATTGGGATGCAACTGGCTAATGCCT
This sequence comes from Fidelibacterota bacterium CG1_02_48_14, assembly GCA_001872685.1. Taxonomy (GTDB): domain Bacteria; phylum Fidelibacterota; class UBA8477; order UBA8477; family UBA8477; genus UBA8477. The sequence goes on along the minus strand of MNWS01000075.1, from coordinate 5,708 downwards.
TTTTGGCGCAGGTCACCGTTGCTTATGTGGAACCACCACTAGCCTCAATGTCTTCCGACGGCTTGAATATGGCTCGGGAAACTTTGGAGAAATGGGGAATTCCCCAACCCGGAGTTGAAGTGCTGGAATGGGCGTATCGGTTTATGGGGGCTGCCGGTTATATCGATGGATTCCATCAAATGACACCCTTTCAACAGAACCGGCTCGTGTCAAAATCCCAACATCAGGAATTGGTACTACCCTCAACTTATAACGAAAAATTGCGGCTGATTCTGCGTCGAGGGGACATCATTCGTGAATTGCGCCAGGCCGTTGAGGAAGATCAATACCACGTCACGGTGATTGGTGGTAGCGGTGAGCGCAAAATGGCGCATGATCTTATTGAGTATATTGATTCATCGATTTTTGTCGTGAATAATTTCAAGGAAGATTTGACCTACAAGCTTTTGCTTTGCGTTGATGATTCCAATCGCACGCGTCTGGCAGTGAAAACTGCCGCAGTGGTTGCAGCAGCCCTAAACCTCGAAGTGGTGGTTCTTACCGTTTCCAAAACGACGCGGTTTGGACCCGGATATACCGCCGCCCATAATTGGGCTATGGATTACCTGGCGCAAAAAGAGATTAAGCATACCGGTATCAAACGCACTGGCGATCCGGTTACGACATTTATCAACGAACAGGGCACGGACAAAATCATTGTGATGGGTTCGTCATCCGGCTCAGCCATTAAAAAATTTTTCCGGGGCAGCAAACCACAAAAAACCCTGCAGGGCAGTAAAAGCCCCATTTTGATCGTGAAATAACAGACCGGTGAATCCTATTGGTTAAGATAACCTCCCGCAACCACTCTCGTTTCCTCAGCAACACCTTATACTGGATTGACAAAAATCGCTGGTTACTGTTGGCGTTCCTGGTAGGTGCCATCATGAACCTGGCGCCGCATCCTGGTGATATTTCGTTGACGGGATGGCGAACACTTTCCGTAACAGCCATGGTCCTGATTCTCATTGTCTCTGAAGCACTGCCTCTGGCTGGTGTTGCATTGTTCATCGCCGTGGCCCAGGTGGTACTCGGCATCGCAAGATCGGCTACAGTCGCCAGTACCTTTATGAGTGACGCTGTTTTTTTTATCATGGGTTCATTGATGTTGGCGGCGGCGATTATTCACCAGGGATTGGACGCCCGTCTGGCATTGGGTATTATCCGCCTCACGGGTAATAAAACCTCCCGCCTCGTTATTGGTCTCGTGACTATCGCAGCCATTCTCTCATCCTTTATTGGCTCCCACACGGTGGTTGCTATGCTTTTACCGGTGGGAATGTCTTTGATTCGTAATACGTCATTAGACAATAAACAGGTGACAAATCTCTCAGCACTTTTGTTGCTTTCTATCGCCTATGGCGCCATCATCGGCTCTGTCGGTACACCATCCGGCGGCGCCCGGAACGCGATTATGTATGGTTATTGGATGGATTTGGGATTCCATAATATCACCTATCTGATATGGATGAAACATGCCTACCCCCTGATATTGCTTGAGATCCCGTTTGCAATCTGGATTTTGCTACACACATTCAAGCCCGAGTATGAAAATCTGGATTCGGCGGTTCGTAAATTAAAGGTCAAGGTTGCGCATGGTGGTGTTGTGACCGGCCAGCAAAAATTATCAATTTTCCTTTTTTTCCTGACTTTTTTAGGTTGGATAACCCTGAGTGAGCGGTTGGGTTTAGGGATTGTTGCAATCGCAGGTGTCCTGCTCTATATCGTCTTTGGATTAGTGAAGTGGGAAGATATAAATCGGAACACCAATTGGGGGGTCATCCTGCTTTTTGCAGCGGCAATATCGCTCGGTGTTCAGATGCAGCGCACGGGGGGGGCTTTGTGGGTCGCACAAAGTTTGACGGCGCTGACGGGAGATTTGCTTATCCATTCCGAACCGCTGAGAAATGGCTTCATGATGATAATTACCACGGTTATGGCCAATACCCTCAGCTCTGCTGCGACGGTTGCGATTCTGGGACCGATCAATATCAATCTGGGGGGCGATCCCATCACCACCGGATATATTACCGCAATTTCCTCGGCTTTTGCCTACTTCACAGCCCACGCTGCTCCGGCAACCATGATCATTTATTCCAGTGGAATGGTTCGTTCCAGTCATTTCCTCAGAGCTGGCTGGCGAATGGGTCTGGTTTCAATGGCGCTGCTTATGCTGGTCACCATGGTTTACTGGCCATTGATTTTGTAGTTTTTACCTCCCCTCGCGAAAAATTCTGTTTTTTAAAACCCAACTTGTACGCAATAGAGTTGTCTTTTACTCGGTGGTTGTTTCGATTCCGGAATCCCCGACTCCGCTTGATTAAAATTTTCTAAACCATTCAATAACAACACTTAAGACTTAATTACTCAGGAGAGAATTAAAACAGGATAAATAAGTCCGAAATAACTTGACACGTTAAAATATTTTATCTATCCTTAAACCAGACAAGGAGGTCCGAATATGACGGTACTGTTTTCAAAAAAATGCGAATATGCCCTCCAGTCACTGCTGTTTCTGGCCGAGTTTCAGGATGAAGGAATCTTATCGGCCGACCATATTGCCAACCACCTGGATATTCCTAAAGAGTTCGTTTCTAAGATCCTACGGAGCCTGACCAAGAGTGGATTAGTTGTTTCACAACGTGGGAAAACAGGTGGGTTTCAGTTGGCGCATGCTCCAGAACGAATCAGTCTGATGGATGTCATTGCTGACATTGATGGTACCGCCGTTTTTGAAGATTGCCTCTTTTGTCATCCCAGTTGTAATCCGGATGCTCCCTGTCCTGTACACGAAACCTGGAGTCTCATGCAAAATCAGTTAAGCCACCTTATGAAAAACACGCATTTGGACAATTTTATACCAGGGCAATCGTTGCATCAATTTCAGCAGGACGTGAATGCGTAGTGGGAGGGCAAATGGGTCGGATTCTCAAACTTGAATACCAATGGAGACTTCATGAATAAATCAGCATTGTTGAAAACCATACTGAGCGCGGTGGTTTTTGCCGTGCTCTTAGGTTGTGGTTCAGAAGAAAAACCCGCCGCAAAATCCGCCAATCCCGGCGGTCTCACGGATTGGCAGATGACCAACGGTGTGGGACCCTTGACCAGCGACGTCCAGACTGGACCAGGTGTGGAAGATGAATTGGCTGCTAAGGGAAGTGAATTATTCGAAACCAAATGCTCGGCTTGCCACAAACTGGATGAACGCTACGTCGGCCCACCACTGCGCGACGTGACAGAACGCCGGGCACCTGCTTACATCATGAATATGATTCTGGACCCGGAAGGGATGGTGAAAAAACATCCCGAAGCTCGCAAACTGCTATCCCAGTATATGACATTCATGACCAATCAGAATGTCTCGGAAGAACAAGCCCGGGCGCTATTGGAATACCTGCGCAAGGAAAATATAAAATAACAAACTTGCAGATCATTCAGTCGAGGTTGACTCACCTTGGGGGAACGTATGAGATCTGCTGAATTGAGGAGAGCATTGATATGAAGTTTCTGAAAAATCGCAAAATGTGGTTGAGCTTAGCGGGTCTGATAGGAATTGGTGTGCTCATGACTGCCTGTCCAGCTACCAAAGAGGGTATCGGTACGAGCGACGCAGCCGTGAAAACCTACGTTCCCCCAGGGGAGCACGACGAATTTTACGCATTTATGTCTGGTGGTTTCAGTGGGCAGATGACGGTTTACGGGCTGCCGTCAGGGCGCAAGTTCCGAACCATCCCGGTCTTTTCGGTTCATCCGGAAAATGGCTGGGGTTTCTCGGAAGAGACCAAACCCATGTTCAATACCAGCTATGGTTTTGTACCCTGGGACGATGCCCATCATCCAGAATTGTCCATGACGGACGGGGTTCCCGATGGGAGGTACATTTTCATTAATGCCAACAATACTCCCCGGGTAGCGCGCATTGATCTCACTCGTTTTGAAACCGAAGAAATTCTCGAAATTCCCAATTCTGCCGGGAATCACGGATCACCATTTGTGACTGAAAATACGGAATACATCATCGCTTCCACCCGTTTCAGTATCCCCATTCCGGAAGCGGATGTTCCCATCTCTTCTTACAAGGAAAACTTCAAGGGTACGCTGAGTTTTATCAAACTGGATGCGGATGCGGAGGAGATGTCGCTGGATTTCCAAATCCTGGTGCCGGGTTATAATTACGACCTGGCTCATGCCGGGAAGGGTCCGTCCCATGATTGGGCTTTCTTCACGACTTACAATACGGAAGAGGCCACCACGCTCCTTGAGGTAAATGCGTCCCGTAACGACAAGGATTTTATCGCTGCGGTGAACTGGGTCAAGGCAGCGGAAGCCGTACGCGCCGGGAAAGCGAAGGAAATGCCGGCTAAATATTTCCGGAATTACGTGGACCATGACACCCGGATCGCACACTCAGAAGAAAATTCCTCTGTCCGGGTTTTGAATCCGGCCGATGTACCCGGCTTGATCTACTTTCTGCCCACACCCAAATCGCCCCACGGTGTGGATGTGGATCCCACGGGTGAATACATCATTGGAAATGGCAAACTGGCTACGGTTCTGCCGGTACACAGTTTCAGTAAAATGCTGAAAGCCATTGAAAATGAAGCCTTCGAGACGGTGATCAATGGCATTCCCGTACTGAAATATGATGAGGTATTGGCGGGTGAAGTGCTGGATCCGGGTTTGGGTCCGCTGCACACAGAATTTGATAACAAAGGGTTCGCTTACACCTCGGCCTTTATCACCTCTGAAATTGTGAAGTGGAACGTGGAGACCCGGGAGGTAGTTGATCGGATTCCCACCTTTTATTCCATCGGTCACCTGATGATTCCTGGTGGGGACAGTAAAAAACCCTGGGGAAAATATGTGGTGGCGTTGAACAAAATCACCAAAGACCGCTACCTGCCAACCGGTCCGGAATTATGTCAGGCTGGTCAGCTTATCGACATCAGTGGGGACAAGATGAAACTTCTGCTCGATTTCCCGCTGGATGGTGAACCCCATTATGCTCAGGGTATTCCGGCCAGTTTGATCAAAGACAAGTCGGTCCGTATCTACGAACTGGAGAAGAACAATCATCCCCACGCGATTAAGTCGGAAAAACAGGCGCGGGTGGAGCGCGATGGCAAGGATGTCCATATTTATCTGTCGTCTATTCGTAGCCATTTCACACCGGATAATATTGAAGGAATCAAGGTAGGGGATACGGTGTACTGGCATTTGACCAATCTGGAACAGGATTGGGATGTGCCTCATGGATTTGCGGTGAAGGGTGCCAATAACGCTGAACTACTGGTGATGCCGGGTGAGACCCGGACCCTGAAGTGGCAGCCGCAACGCCCGGATGTTTATCCATTCTACTGCACGGATTTTTGTTCCGCGCTGCATCAGGAGATGCAGGGTTATGTCCGCGTTTCACCGGCAGATTCGAATGTACCGATCACATTTAATGGACGATGACAATAAAATCTTGGAATGGGAGGGGCCGAAAAGCCCCTCTTGTTTCTCAACACGGTAAATCTCCTGCAAATGACGAAGCGAAATAATAGACTAATCCATACAGGCCGCTGGATTCTGCTGGCGGGAGTTCTGCTGTTGGGACTGGTGTATGTGTTGCCATTATGGGAAATCACGCTGGAGGCACCCCAGTACCCCGAAGGATTGGGTAT
>MNWS01000130.1 GCA_001872685.1 Fidelibacterota bacterium CG1_02_48_14 | reverse complement strand
TATAGCCTGCTTTTTCGGGATCATAAGTTTCAAACCTCGGATCAATTATTGAACGAATTTGTGCCAGGACAGCAGGATCGGACATTCGGTGTAGTGCTGGATTGATACCTCGGTATCTCTTTAGTAGCGCTTGTTTAATTCTGCTACGTTCTTCAATTGTGAGATCTCCGTCGAAGGGATATTTCATATCACTATCGGATAAATATACTAACAAATTAACTGTATCTTCAAATGAAGACGGGATTTCTAAATATTCATTGTTATTATTAGATATCCCATTCCCCGCAAGCAATATGAATAAGGGGATCATTAACGAGATGATTAACAAATAGTCAATGAGAAACCCGATAATCCTTTGCGCAATGAATGCTTTCTTATAATTGAGTTGAGGCTCTCTGGCTAGTGCGTACATCTCCGGTATACTGCCTTCCGAAATCAATCGTTTTACTTACATGACATCTTACGTAATCTGATCAGAAAGGTATGAGAACTTTTGTTAGCATCCAAATTAAAGTTTCGCAGTTATACTGCTTGATCATCCTGATGTTATGTACAATATATATTATGTTTTTGGTTAAGCAACTTCTTTTCTGTAAATTGGTAATTCAGCGTTCTCGTCAGTGTCTGGAATGCTGAGATATTTTCTCCCAGCCATCCATTCTTCATGTATTTCTTCAACGATCGAAGTGACTAATCTTAAGCAGGATTCCTTGTTGGGGAATAAGGTCGCAACCCGGGTTCTTCTCCTGATCTCCCTGTTCAATCGCTCAAGTCCATTCGTCGTTCTTATCTTCCGCCAATGTGTCGTCGGAAAGCTGAACACGGTCAGCCCTTCCTCAAGATGCTGATCCAGCCATTCACATCCATCTCGGTGATAGCCAACTTCAAAGCTCGCTAACTGCGGCAGCCCTTCTCATGGCTCTGAGAAAACCATGACAAGTTTTAATGGGCACCGTGTATTCTGCCAGATCAAATCAGAACTAAGACATACTACAAAACGGGGAACAGCAATTGAAACTGAGCTCCCTGCCCTGGTTCACTCTCAACGAAGATATGCCCATTCATCTTGTGTACAATTCGTTGTACAACCGATAAACCCAGTCCGGTGGAGATATCTTGCTCTTTAGTTGTGAAGAAGGGATCAAACAGATGTTTTTTAACATTCTGTGTCATACCCACGCCTGAATCAATCAGGATCAATTGTGCGTAGATCCCGGCTGGGACGGTTTTAGGAAGTGCGTCGGTACCATCTTGATATGCCTTCTCAAGTTTTATGGTAAAGACACCTCCCTCAGGCATTGCATCTCGTGCATTCATAGCAATATTCAGCAGCGCTTGTTCAAACGCTCTTGGATTTCCCAATACTTCCAACGGATAATCTGGCATCTCCATGATCAACTCAATCGAACTCCCGATAAGGTGTCGAATCAAATCCAGCATATTCAGGACTTGTTTGACCAAATCAAAACTGTACTCGTTTTCCGGCCATTCCCTACTGAAGCTCAGTAATTGAGTGATAATATTTGAGGCACGCCGGGAATTTTTTACAACCGAATTTGCATATTTATTGATTTTTGATTCTGGCTCAACTTTAGAGATGATCAGCTCGGCATGCCCCAAAACGGATGTTAGACTATTATTGATTTCATGAGCTACCCGCCCGCTTAACATGCTGATTACTTTCATTTTCTGAGCGTGGATGAGTTGATCCCGAATAATATTTGATCGGGTCATATCCTCCACTGTGCCTTCGAGGTACACGATTTCACCGTTTTTTGAATTGATAACCGGCCATGAGTAAATCTTCACTGGAAGTAAAACGCCAGATGACAATTTCCAGGTCATTTCATGGGCATCACTACCCGTTAATGGCAAAAATGCGTGTGGATGAAGATCACTTGCTACAATATCCCGCAAATTCCGCCCAATCAATTCTTCACCCGGCGGGACATCCAGCAATTGGGCTAAAAATGGATTCATCAAGACGATGGTCATGCTGGGTCGGACTCTGAAATAGCCAATCTGCAAATTTGTGAATATTCCTCGAAATAGCTGCTCGGACCGTTCTAGGGCTTCCCGATAGTCCATCATCTGCTTTTCATATTTATATCGAACAAAACTGACTTCTATGGCAGCTTTCAATGCTGGTGGTGTAACCGGTTTTACGAGATAACCCTGAGGATTGGTTGTCAATGCCCGATTCAGAGCAGCAGTATCCTCCGACGCGGTGAGATAAATAATCGGGAGTGTGGTTTGAGACCCTATCTTCTTCCCCGCTTCGATACCAGCGTCCGGCGTCTCCATGATAATGTCCATGAGAATCAGGTCGGGGTTAAAATTCGCCCACTGTTCCACCGCAGCCGCACCGGACCCCAACACGCCAACGACATCGTAATCCAAATTTTTCAGCATCTGTCGTAACAGACGTTGCTGATTTTTATCGTCATCAATGATTAAAATCCGCTTTGGGCGTTTCGCTTGGTTGTTCTTTTTATCGATCGTGTGGGTCATAAATGCAGCAACCCCGGATTGCGCAATTCATTTACCGCAACGTGTTTGAACGTCTGGGCGATAATATCCCGAACCTGCAGTGGTTTATACAAATATCCATCTGCTCCGGCTTTTAATGCGCGTTCAATATTCGCCTCGGTTAAATATCCGGAAATCATGATAATCTTCACTTGCTTATCCGCCTTCCGAATCCCTTCTAACACATCCAAACCGCTGATGTCGCCAAGATTTATATCAAGAAAAATCAATTTATAGTCACCCGTGTTGGCGGAATTCAAACCAGCCACCCCTGACGTAACAACATCAACCTTAATATCCATTTCATCATACAAATCCTGGAAAAATTCACACACCCCCTCATCATCATCCACAACCAGCACATAGGTATTTTGATTGATTGGCTGCTTTTTCGTGTTCATTTCAGACGCTCCTTCAATTCAGGTGGGATGGGTGCGACTGCTTCCACTTCTTGGGTCAATCCCACGATTTGAGGTGTCAACAAGACCACCAGTTCTGTTTTTTGTTTCGTAATTTTCGTTTGTTTAAAGAACTCACCAATCAAAGGAATCGCTCCCAGAATCGGAACCCGACTTTCTGTTTTCACATCTGATTCCTGCATGATACCACCAATCACGATCGTCCGGCCAGCTTTTACAACAACTTGGGTTTTCGCTGACCGTGTGGAGATAATGGGAATGCCGTCGGGTGTAAATCCCTGCTGAAAATTTGCCTGGGGTTCAATGTCGATGGTGATCGTCGAATCATTGTTGATATGTGGCAACAGTTTGAGCTGAATCGTCGCATCCTTGAATTCGTATGATGTCACGCCAAACTGATTGAGCTTCGGATAGGGAATTTGGTCGCCGACTGTAATGGACGCGCTCTGATTATCAAGGGTGAGCAAATAGGGTGTGGACAACAAATTCAGATCATTCACGGTTGAAAGTAATTTAATGGCGACATCAATATTCATATCCAATATGCCAATACCCAAACCCAATCCGACTGGCCGGACGGGCTCCAGGGGTAGCGAACCCAACACACCACTGCGAAGATTGAAATCGGTTCCCGCAGCTACCTTATCATCGTTGGTAAACCATTGCACACCCCGATCATTCCCCTTGGATAATGACGCCTCGGCGATTGCACTTTTAATAAATACCTGGCGCGTGGGTTTATCCAAATGCACAATCATCTCTTTGATCTGCTCAATTTTTTCCGGTGTATCCTGATAAATGACGGTGTTCGTCCGAACATCTGCGAACAATTGTCCAATGAAAGGGGTGGCCAGCTTTCCCAGAATTGCCGCCATTTCCTCAGCACGGGCAAATTGACAGGAATAAAATCCCATTTCCGTTTCTACAGCAAAGGTGTTTTTATCAGCGACCAGATACTTATTGGGTTCACTGAGTTCCTGGTATCCCAGATTATAAAGCTGGGCAATAATACTGAGTGCCGCCAGGGGTTCCACCTCATTTAGGTCCAATGAAATCAGTTTGTCACTGATGGCCGGATCGGCGATGAATTTCAATCCGCTTTTTTCACTGATAATGCGTAAAACCTGGCTCAGTTTCACATCTTTGACCTTCAAAGTCATGGGATTCGTTGAATCAATCACCTGAGGTGCCCCACAAACAGGCAGTGAAAATGCCAGAGCAACGAGCAATAGCATAACTCCATGAAACCTATTCCTGATGATAATTAACCACATATTTATCCCGATCATTTTTAAAGACAACAGTGGTATCCAGAATGGCATAGACTGTGTATCCCTTGAATTCATCTCCCACGCGATAGAGCTCCCCGTTGAGAATGGCATAAGGCTCTTGTACATCCCAAACAATACCATTGATGACGACTTTGGGTCTTACGATTTTGGGCAAAGACTTGCGCTTGGGCTTTTTTTCTACAGTCGCCTTTTTTTCGATTTTCGTTGGAACCAAGAGAACTTGAACCGGAGCTACCTCGAATGGATTCCGGACCTGCTGTGCCTGAATGGTAGCGGCCATTGAGTCGATTCGATTCAGGTAACGCTGGGGTTCACCCGATTGCGTTGATACCTGGCGAATCAGCGTCTTGATGGTTACCAGGTCAATCTCCGGCTTGCTCACAGGTTGCATATCCGCAACAATATCCGTGTTCAGGTTGGCGATTTCAGGGACGCGCGTTATAGCCCAGACCATGCTAACCAGAGTAGCTATGTTAAATAGCAAAAAACCGTAGCGTTTCTTTTTCATTTTTTTCTCCGATCCCGGAGCACGCTGATTTCTACGGTAAAATTTTGTATCTCAGGCAGGTCGGTTGGTTCAATCGATAGTTTTTCAATTAATATCCACTGTGGATGTCCTTCTAATTTTTTAAACCAATCCAGAAAATCGACATAACGACCGGTGAGACGAAGCTGGGCATAAAGTTTTTGGTAATCTTTCGTGACCTCCTGGACTTTGTTCAAGGGTTCCAAAGTCAGGACTTTTAAATGTGAACTGGTGCAATAGCCGTCGAGTACCGGCATGAGTGCATTCAGGTTGGGCTCCTGTAAAAGTCGGGCATCGAATTGATTTTGATAGGTTTCCAATTTCTCCAAAATGTGATCCACACTCCTGATCGACTCTTCAATATCCAGTTGAATTAAATTGATATAGGTGTTTTCCAGGCTTTCCCGATTATCAATCAATTCGGTGTATTGGGAACGCAACGGCGCTAGAAACCAATAGGCCAGAACGGCCACGGCGATCAAATAGATACCCATACCAGCCAGAAACCAGTGAACCGTTACGGCATTTTTCCAGTCCTGAAGAATCTTTCTCATGGATAATATCCCAGGGTGTAGGTTAAACGCATATGATCGGCATCTTTGTAAATTCGATTGTTTTTAACCACCAATCGGGAGTAGGCATCCCGGGTCGTCACCGCATCGGAAAGCGCTGCCCGGTAGTCATCCACTGCAAATATATCCTGAGCTTTATCTTTGATGACCATATAGCCATCGATGAGAATTTCCGGCGTGTCCTTCGCTTTGACAGCCCGTTCAGAGTCATAACTGATACGGCTGATCACCAAGTCTGAGGGTAATAGATTGGCGATTTCTGACAGTCGCGCATACCAAATAATCGGACGCTGCTTTTCCTGTAAATAAAGCGGCATATTTTTAAGCGCACGACTTCTAGCAGCAACACGATTCTCCAGAAACATGACCCGGGGTTCAATGCTGTTGATTTGTTGTCCCACCGAACGATATTGGCGCTGAAAGACGCCCGTGATATAAGAAAGTGACCCGTATACATTTAAGAATATGACCACCGTGACCAACCAGATCAGACCATACAGAAGAGAGCTAACGCGCTGATAATGGATTTTGCGCTGACGATCCGCTGTCGTACTTAGGAAATTTAGTGAGTACCGCATTTTATCCGTTCCTCAATGCCATTTCCAGTGCGATCCCATATTGGAATCCTAACCCGGCATCGATTTGTTCATCGGGCATCAACCCTTTTAATGGTTCCCAGTACTCTGCGGGTATTTTCAAGAATAAATCCGGTGTATTCAGAATATGTTGAATGAGATGGTCATTACACAATCCGCCGGTGGCGACAACGCGCGTAACCTTTTTTTGATTTTGAACATCATACCTGGTGTTGAATCGCAATATGGTGCTTACAAATTGCACAAGAATCTCCCAGGTCTCACGATCTTCTTTATCGCCGTCAGCAGATTGGGAAATAATTTTTTCAGCGAATGCTGGCTCTTTCCGCTGCCATTCCGCCGTGAGAACAGGTACTCCGCGATTACGGCTTATCACACCATCCAAAATATCACCACCAAAGGGCAGGCTCAGGAAAACCGGATCGGCTTCTGGAGCAACAATCGTATAGGACGAGTGGGTAGCACCCATATGCAATAGCCCAACAGGTTCGGTCAAATCAGGGTAATCCTGTCTGAATCTTTCCAGTAGCGCGAGACTTTCGAGATCCAAAAGAGGAATTTCACTTACAAGACCTTTTAACACTGGAACGATCATTTCAAATTGAGTTCGCAAAATCGTACCGACTAAAACCACCAGACGATGCTTCTTTTTTTCCCGACGTAACAACCGATAATCGAATTCATATTGCGCTGCAGGTTTGGGTAGCAATGGACCCAGTTCCCAAAAGAGCGCCTGCTTTATTTCACTATCATCCACATCCGGCATTGACAAGACGAATACGTTATTAAAGGGTGTTGATATTGCCAGTTGGACTGCAGATCGTTTGTTGGGTAAATCCTGAAATACCTTACGCAAGGCCATCCGGAGATGGACATCGCTTACTTCAGACGGCGTCCGAGCCATCTCCGCACTTACCAATTCCGAGCGCTGGCAGGCATAAACACTATTATCCCGGGAATTAATCGCAACCAGTTTCACACTGTGACCACCAATGTCCAATCCAATTCGCAGCTTTGGTTTGCGCCAACTCATAATACAACTTTCCAGGACTGGGCAGAAATGCGTTTAGGCCAATCATAGGCATGCACATCTCCAAAGCCTGGTGGATAATCATAGTATTTTTCATTCGACAGATCATTGATGTCTAATTTTGATGAAAGCTCAATCTCAGTTCCCACCAGTGGACCGGTTAGTGTTCCGCCCTTCATGGAAAATGGCCCGGCGCTGAATATTGGACCTCGAATGATAATGCCCGGCGTGGTTGAAATATCGGAGGTGGAATCAGCGACAATGAGCGCTGGCAGATAGGTACCATTTGAGTCCGGTATGGCATTCAAAATGACATCTGTGCCGACGACTTTAAGTTTCCCCATAATCACCAGCGTACCATCCAGATAAGTTCCATTTTTAAGAAAAACAGTACCCTTTTTTACATAATGGATACCCGACGCCATCACCCCTTCGATATTGATGTTGCCCCCGTTATAAACCGCAACAGCATGACTCAGGTAATAAGTGGTGTCAATGGTTGGTAGTGTGGGAAATTGGCGTATGCCATGACCCGGTAGCAGGGTTATTGAATAGGATGATGTATCAATCGCATCCCGGAATGCAACACCCTGACTAAAGGGGTGCATATCTTCCAACGCTACTGAAATGGTCCGTTTCTCGGATGAAATCGTCACGAGTCGCGTGATCGAACTATAGGTTGATGTAATGCCATTCCGGGAAAAATCGGCAAGACTATCAGCACCAACGTTGATTCGCCACAGTGCTTCGTTTAACACTGATTCAACTGCCAGATAGTTGGACTCATTCTGTTTAGCCTGGACAACTTCCATTTTATAGTAAGAAGCGACCGCCAGGGCAGCTAATCCGGTTAACGAGAAAACCACAAAATAGATCATGACTATCACCAGGACTGATCCGCGTCTATTTTTTTGGCATTTATGTGATTGAACCATCATTCGCGTTATTTCACCTGATCAAAGCATGATAAAAGGTCAATAAATTGTCACCAAACAGGAGCACGAACAGCCCGGCGATTGATAATAACGCGGGGAATCGAGGCAGCCACTGGTATTCCTTTTTCCCAAAACCATAGATACCAATTACCCCAAATATTGATCCGAGAAACCAGGCTAATAAAATGGCCGTCAGCACTTTTGGCAGGCCAAGAAATAGACCCAGGACGCCGGCAAATTTGATTTCATTGAGATCTGCTCGTTGTTCACCGGGTAAAAATGACTTTAAAAAATTATAGATAATCAGCACCATTGCACCGACGGCCAGACTTGCTATGGCTCGGGGAAACTCAGA
>MNWS01000070.1:5914-8265 GCA_001872685.1 Fidelibacterota bacterium CG1_02_48_14 | reverse complement strand
GGGGAGTTGTGAAATCAACCTGTGTGTTAATGTCTGTTTCCGGCAAAGTGTTTGATGAAATTCCCGGCACACATATTAAAAAAACGCCTCTGGAAACCAAGTTGGCTTCGCTGAAACTTGGTTTCAACGCGGGGTTAATCGAATATTAAAAAAGCGCCCCGATTTTCATCAAACCGAGGCGCTCTCGCTATATATTGATCCTTTGGGAGGGAATCACCTATTTATTACGAATTGCCGCCTGAGCCGCCGCCAAGCGAGCGATTGGAACGCGGTAAGGTGAGCAACTCACATAGTTCAATCCTGCCCGATGAAAGAAATCAATGGAATCCGGATCCCCACCGTGTTCACCACAGACACCGATCTTCAGATCTTTCTTTGTGCTACGACCTTTTTGAACACCCATTTTCACCAACTCGCCCACACCATTTTGGTCGATGGACTGGAACGGGTCGTTCTTTAGAATTTTCTCATCCATGTAGATTGGCAGGAATCCACCAATATCATCCCGTGAAAATCCATACGTCGTCTGGGTCAGGTCATTGGTACCGAAGCTGAAAAATTCAGCCTCTTTCGCGATTTCGTCGGCCGTGACACAAGCCCGGGGGAGTTCGATCATTGTCCCCACCATGTATTCGAAATTCACACCGGTTTCGGCTTTCACATCAGCGGCCATCTGGTTGATGATCGCGTTCTGGTTCGAAAGTTCCGTTACCGTCCCAACCAGGGGCACCATTACTTCGGGGAAAACAGTTTTACCTTCCTTGGTGAGTTCGGCGGTTGCCTCAAAAATGGCACGCGCCTGCATCTCCGTGATCTCCGGATAGGCGACGCCCAATCGACAACCACGATGACCCAGCATGGGGTTCGATTCATGCAGTGCACTGACCCGGTTGCGAAGGTGGTTCTCCGTGATTCCCAATTCGTTGGCAAGTTCTGTAATTTGACCATCGTCGAGAGTCACAAACTCATGTAACGGTGGATCCAATAACCTGATGGTAACCGGAAAGGGTGACATTGCTGCCAAAATGCCCTTGAAATCAGCGCGCTGGAAGGGGAGCAGTTTCATAACCGCTTTGCGACGCGTGGTTTCATCTTCCGCAACGATCATCTCACGCATGGCTAAAATGCGTTCAGGATCGAAAAACATGTGCTCGGTGCGGCACAACCCGATTCCCTGAGCGCCGAAATCACGAGCCTGTTGAGCATCTTCCGGGCGATCCGCATTGGTACGAATTTTCAAGGTCCGGAGTTCGTCAGCAATGTCCATGAGAATCTGATAATCTTTATTTTTTTCCAAATCAGGTTCGATCAGATTGAGTTTGCCCTCGTAGACTTTGCCGATGGTACCGTTTAATGTGATCCAATCGCCCTCTTTGAATGTCTTACCACCGACTATCATCGTTTTGGCTTTGGCATTGATCTGGAGGGCGGAGCAACCGACGATACAGCATTTTCCCCAACCGCGAGCTACCAATGCTGCGTGCGAGGTCATTCCGCCTTTGGCGGTGAGAATTGCTTCAGCGGCATGCATGCCGTGGACATCTTCCGGTGAGGTTTCGTTCCGAACCAGGATCACCTGTTTCCCGTCTTTCGCCCAATTTTCGGCATCATCTGCGGTAAAAACGATTTGTCCGGTTCCGCCACCAGGACCAGCGGGCAGTCCTTTGGCAATCGCTCCGGCTTTGAATTCAGCTTTCGGGTCAACCATGGGATGCATGATCTCGTCAAGTTGTTTGGGTTGGACGCGCATAATAGCGGTCGCTTTGTCAATCAAACCTTCCTCCACCATTTCGCCCGCCATGCGGATGGCTGCGACGCCATTGCGTTTACCATTGCGGGTTTGCAACATCCACAGCCGACCTTCCTGAATCGTAAACTCAATGTCCTGCATGTCATGATAATGCTTTTCCAGCCCATTGCGAATCGTCACCAATTGCTGGTAAACTTCCGGCATGGCTGTTTCCAAACTGGCGAGATGTTGCGTGTCCTCGGTTTTGTTGGCTTCGTTCAGGGGATTGGGTGTGCGTGTTCCGGCCACCACATCTTCACCCTGGGCATTGACCAACCATTCGCCGTAGAAGACATTTTCGCCGGTGGCAGGGTTGCGGGTAAAAGCCACGCCGGTTGCTGAAGAATTACCCATATTTCCAAAAACCATGGTCTGGACATTAACAGCGGTGCCCCATTCGTGAGGGATATTTTCAATTTTTCGGTAACTGATGGCGCGCTTGCCGTTCCATGAACGAAAGACTGCTTCGATACCACCCAGTAGTTGGTCACGGGCATTATCCGGAAATGGTTTCCCGAGAACTTCGCTGATTTTCTCTTTGAATTGAGACACCAATGATTTC
>MNWS01000070.1:0-5852 GCA_001872685.1 Fidelibacterota bacterium CG1_02_48_14 | reverse complement strand
CAGTTCTTCCAACTGATTACGAATGCCTTCTCCGTCAGGAGGTTCGATTCCTGCGGCTTTTTCCATCACCACATCGGAATACATCATGATCAGTCGCCGGTAGGCATCATAGACAAATCGTTCATTACCGGTCTTTTTGATCAAACCCGGAATCGTGCCGCTGGTGAGACCGACATTTAATACTGTTTCCATCATGCCGGGCATGGATTGGCGCGCACCGGAACGAACCGAGACCAAAAGTGGGTTTTCAGAATCGCCAAATTTCTGTCCCATGATTTTTTCCACACCGGCCAGGGCGTCATTCAGTTCCTGCTCCATGCCCTGGGGGTAGGTATCTTGTTTCAGATACTCCACACAGACATCAGTTGTAATGGTAAATCCCGGAGGGACAGGTATTCCCAGGCTGGTCATCTCGGCCAAATTTGCGCCTTTACCACCTAAAAGATTTTTATCGGTAGCCCGTCCGTCGGCTTTACCGTCACCAAAGAAATAGACGTTCTTTTTCATGCAATCCTCTTTCTGTAATTAATTCTCGCGATTCGTCTGATCGGATAATTTTGAAGTAAGCTGGTCAACCTGGTCCTTGCTCAATTTTTTTCCTGCTCGCCGGGACCTGCAAAAATGGTGTTGCAGTTTCGCCGTTTTGACCCGTCCCGTCATGAATGACAAAAAAGGTGCCATGGGAGTAACTCAGGACGGGGTTACGCTGTCAATCTGGTCCAAATTAAACACCTGACCACCGAATTTCTGCATCAAAAAATTGGAATCTATACATGACGATTCACAATCGTGTCTGGAAAAATATGACGCTGATGGAAAAGGGTGAGGTCTGAAAGTTGCGTTTTGGTATGAACCATTTGCCGGCCATTATAGGTCTAAAAGGGTGCGATTTCAAGCACTTCGAAAGGAAACTCAGACTGGCTCATATGATGTCAATTAACTATGTTCGAAACATGTCTGTCATGATCATCGCTGCGCTGAAAAGTGAAGTCAAAACACTATTGGACCGTTTTGGAATTGCAAAGCAAACCACTTTGGGAAGACATGCTGTCCTGTACAAGTGTATGAACGATGCTCACATTTTGCGAACTGGAATTGGACTGAATCAAGCGACGCGGGTGTTGGAGAAATTTTCTACACCTGACGCGCTTCCCACGAAAATCCTGCATATTGGTGTGAGTGGCGCACTGGTTGACGACTTTGACATTGGGCAAATGGTTCGTGGCGTCACATTTACCAACGAGGCTGGTGACAGGGTCAGCCCTGAACTGTGGCGTCCAGATCCCATCACAAGCCAATTCCCCGAAGGACGCTTTTTGTCTGTAATTGAAGCCGTGAAAACCACGAAGGCGCGTCACCAACTGAATGAGAGGACACAGGCTCAGTTGGTGGACATGGAATCCCATGCTGTGGCGACATTTTGCCGGAAAAATGAGGTGCCGCTTTGCGCTATCCGGATTGTATCCGACCGCGCCGATGACCGGGCAATGCTCACTTTCATTCACGAATTTAGAACTCAAGCCAAACGCTTGCAGGCTTTCGTGCTGGAGAATTGGGAAGGGTTCGTATCGGCGTGAGGAGACATTCGAGCATACCATTTCCGAATCCACCAATTCCGCCATTACCAATCGGCGGCAGGTCAGGTTCATTCCGGTCGAAATTCGTACGCCATTGTAAATGCATATCTTAGATAACGATTAATATTTTAATAAGCTTATTGCCGAAATAATAATTCCGGCGCAAGTCACCCCTTAATTGACTTAATTGGGCTAAAAATATAACTTTGCGCCCATGACTTCCCGCGATCTCCATCTCCATGTAGACACCGTTCGTCGTCTACTTCGCCGCCACGCCAAATCCCATTTGGAAAATCTGCTGGCAAAATTGCACCCGGCCGATCTGGCGTTGATTTTTAGACATTTAACTGAAGAAGAACGTTCGGAAATATTCCTTGCGATTCCCACGCTGGAGATGGCAGCGGGGGTTTTGGCGGAACTTGACGATTCGATCATTCAGGAGTTGATTGCCGATTTGCCGGTTCAAAAAACCCTGACGCTCCTCAAAGAATTATCCTCTGATGACGAAGCCTACATTCTCCGTTTATTACCAGACGACCAGGCAGCAGAAATTCTGGCCCGACTAAAGGCAAGTGAGTCGAAGGAGATGGAACAGCTCATGGCCTATCCCGAGAATAGCGCCGGAGCCTTGATGACCACGGAGGTCTTTGCCCTTCACGAGAATATTACCGCCAAAGAGGCCATCGCCTCCATCCAGAACAATGAAGATCAGGAGATGGTTTTCTATCTGTATGTTGTGGATGATCGTCAGCATTTGGTGGGTGTCATTTCATTGCGTGATTTGATCATGGCCCGGCCGGGTCATGTTCTCAAAGACATCATGATTTCCCGGGTTCACGCGGTTCATCCGGATATGGACCAAGAAGAGGTAGCGCAAGTGGTATCCCGGTATAATTTCCTCGCCGTTCCGGTAGTTGATCACGCGAATAAACTGCTGGGGATCGTTACGGTAGATGATGTCATCGATGTTATCCGTGATGAAGCCACCGAAGACATTTTGCAGATGGCGGGTGCCGGCAGCGACGGTGAAATCGTTTCGAAAAATGTCATGGGCAATGTCAAAGTCCGACTACCCTGGTTGTTCGTCAGTTGGCTGGGCGGTTTGCTGGCAGCGTTTATCATTTCAGAATTTCAAATCACATTGACCAAAGTTTTAGCGCTGGCGGCGTTCCTGCCGATTATTACCGGTATGGCAGGGAATGTGGGTACGCAAACCGCAACGATAATCGTGCGTGGATTGGCAACGGGACGCATTGAACGCGCTTCAGCCTGGAAAATTATTTTCAAAGAACTACGCGTGGGAACTCTCCTGGGACTCGTTTATGGATTACTCCTGGGAATAGCGGCTTATGTCATGGGAATCATGGGCTACCTTGAGCTGGATGCCATTTCACCCCTGCATCTGGGTCTCACCGTCTGCGCGGGAATCTTATCTGCCATGATCGCAGCCGGAACAATCGGCGCTTTGGTGCCGCTATTTCTTGACAAACTCAATCTTGATCCGGCTATCGCGACGGGACCGTTTGTGACAACCTCCGTGGATATTTTTGGTGTTTTACTTTATTTCCTGATTGCCGGAATTTTTGTTCTATAAATTCCCACGCCGGGAGCAGAAGCCAAACGAAGCACCGTGATTTTCCTGACCATCCTATTCAGTTTATTCATCACCATCTATCTGTTCTTCACGCTGTACATCGGTCGCGGACTTTTGCGCAAAACCAGGGAAATTGCCCTTTCCAAAAGACCCACAGTCGCCATCATTGTAGCGGCTCGAAATGAGGAAGCCCATCTGCCCCTCCTGCTGGAAGACTTATGTCATCAAAATTACCCCGGTGAATTGCTGGAAATCCGGGTTGCCGATGACCGTTCCACAGACGACACCTGGTCAGTCATTCAGCAATTCCAGCGCAAATATCCTTTTTTAAATGGTCTTCGCATTCGGGAACCCAATCGTCTGATGACCGGGAAAAAGAATGCGCTAACCCAGTGTATTCGCAAAACGCAAGCACCCATCATTTTGCAGACGGACGCGGATTGCCGTGTCGGCCCGGAATGGGTCGAATCAATGGCATTATCAGTCGCCCGTGGAGCCGGGTTGGTTGTGGGGTATTCCGGTCGCGTCCCGGATAAATCATTCATGGGACGCTATGAAGCGCTGGATTATCTGACATTGAATGCCGCCAATTTTGGGGTGCTGTTAAATGGCAAAGCATGGAGTGGTTCCGGGACGAACCTGGGATTATTACGGGCTGCATTCACAGACATTCGCGGGTTTGAGCCCATCGCAGGTAGCATCGGGGATGACGATATTTATTTGGTACAGACGATTGCCAATCATCCAAAATATTCGGTAGAAGTGAATCTTGATCGCCGGTGTTGGGTTCATTCAACCACCGATACCTCATTTTCAGGATTCTTTAACCAACGTGTTCGCTGGGCTTCAACAGCACGGGGTATGGAAAAACGCGCACCCTTGTTTTGGTTTTTCCTGGTCTCGGCATTTCTCTCAAACATTGCCCTTTTATTGGGACCATTTTTTGCGATTAAGATATGGTTCGTCTGGGCATTATTGAAATTTCTGGGTGATTTAATGGTGACCGGGCTGGCTGCGCGCAGGTTTGGTCTGGGGCATTTACTGATGCTTTTCCCGCTCTGGTTTTGTCTGCAACCGATCTACATCCCCATGGTGGCAATTTTTGGATTATTGGGGCGGTTCAGATGGAAGCCGGCTTGAAAATGTTCGCACACAACGGGTGGTTTGGAAAAATTATGGCACTGGTTTTTGTCTGGCTTTTTTTAGCGCTACAGGCAATTCAAGCCCAAACTGAAGAACCTAAGTATGCTCAGTATCTTGTCTCTTATTTGGGCATCCCGATTCTGGACACCTATCAGGAAATGTCAAAAGATGCCAATTTCACAACCGTGGTTTACATCAACCAGATCAAACCATTTTGGGCCACCTTTCAGAATGTCAGGAATCGTTATTCGGCGACATTCACGTCGGTGGGATTCACACCCATAAGGGACGAGAAAGAGATCCTGGAGGGAAATTTCACCCAATCGCTTTCAGGGCAATACTCTGAAGAAATGAACAAAGTTATCTACAGTAATCGCCAGAAATCCCCCTGGAATAAAAGGGCTTATAGTGTTCTGAGTGCCGTTCATTTTCTGGAGCAGGAAAGTCGGAATCTCAAATATCCGCACACAATGGACATCGTCATTGAAGGTGAAATTTGGGAAGCGTATGTCACCCATAAAGGTGCAGAGACTTTGGAAATTATCGATGAAAGTGTGAATACAAAACATGTGAACATCGTGATGCGACCTCGGGGTGGACAGATGATTTTGAGCCGCACAGATATTTTGATGGATTTTTTAAGTACAGCCGGCAGCAGGTTGGATTTGTGGATCACGGATAATCAGCAAATCGTCCGGGTTCAGGTGGGTGAATTCCCCAAAGCGGTGGTCTTGGAGCTGGTTAAAAATGGTGTAAACGCTATGGAAACCGATTAATATTGGCGCGATGTATTATCGAATAAAAGACTTTCTCGATTCAAACCGGAAGCCCATTCTGTTCATTCTGGCGACGGTGGTTTTCGTCATTTTGGGTCTCCAATTGCATTTAGATAAAAAATTAATGGCCGGCCTGGTCGTTCTCGTGGGCATCCTTTCCAATGCATTCGCCGGTATCGTGGCGTTGTTGGGTTTGGTTCCATTTTTAGGACCTTTGTTAATCAAAGTACTCTCAATACCCTTTTTCTGGATTCTCAATGCCCTGGGTTATTTCCTATCCATTTTCTTTGTGCGTAAAGGATACGGAACACAGGTGGTTAACAGTCGTGTACTGACGATCGTCCTCCTCGTTGGCGTTGTTATCGGGTATATTCTGGGTAAATTAATCTGAATCAAGCAGACATGAGGCAAATCAGCCAAAAGTTTCAAAATTGAAATGTGTTGATCCTGACTGGGGCGCACTGTTTCGATCAATTTTTTGTGAATATGAATAAAGGAGAGGTTATGCGGTATCGCAATTATTTACTTGGGTTCATCATCAGCACCAACCTGATCTGGGCGAACGCACTTCAATCGGTGGCATCCCTGGATAATGCTTATCAAAATGGTGAAATCACGCTGGATCAGAAAATAATCAACAAAGTCTATCTGGTTTTCGATCAGAGCCGTATGCTAGCTGAATATCGTCCTACCGGTGCCACGATTCTCAAATGTGCGACACCCATTCTCCACGAGTATGAAACTTTTAAAGCCGATTTAGCG
>MNWS01000257.1 GCA_001872685.1 Fidelibacterota bacterium CG1_02_48_14 | reverse complement strand
GAACTGGCTAATGCCAACGCCATCATGGCTGACCACCTCCGATCGCACAACAAAAAAACGGTCCTCTGTGGCATTGAGCCCACAGGGCTTGAAGAGGCTACCCCCGTTTGAAAATCGATTCATACAACCAGCCTCACCCAAACGACTCTGCCCAGGGCTATCCGGTTTGCTTTCATTGTGGTGAATTGTGCGCCACGACGGACATCATCGTCGGGGACAAACATTTCTGCTGCAAAGGATGTCGGACTGTCTACGAACTGCTGGATGCAAATGACCTGTGTAATTATTACAAGTTAGACCGTGCTCCCGGCGTGTCTCCTCAGGAATTTGGCGCTGACAAGCGTTTTGGTTATCTGGATGATGCGGAGGTTCAAAAGCAACTTTTGGATTTCAATGATGGTCGCACCGCCAAAGCGACCTTTTTCATTCCGGAAATGCACTGCGCCGCCTGTATCTGGCTATTGGAAAATCTTTACACCCTGAACCCGGCAGTCACACAATCCAAAGTCAATTTTCTAAAAAAAGAACTCACGGTCACCTGGCATATCACCGACAGTCCGTTACGTGAGTTGGTCACCTTGCTGGCATCAATCGGTTATGAACCACGCATCAATCTGCAGGATTTGGAGCGGCAGGCTGAGGACACCAGCAATAAAAGCCTGTACTATAAAATTGGTATCGCTGGATTCGCATTTGGCAACATTATGCTTCTCAGCTTTCCGGAATATCTATCCAGTGGTGGTGCGGTTGATCCCTGGTTGCGAAAAATGTTCGGGTACATCATCCTGATCCTGGCGCTTCCGGTAATGATCTATTCGGCTTCAGAGTATTGGCAATCGGCCTGGAAAGGGCTGCGAAAAGGTATCGTGAATATGGACGTGCCGATTTCCCTCGGCATTTTTACCCTGTTCATCCGGTCTACCTACGAGATCTTAACACAATCGGGAGCCGGATTTTTTGACTCCATGACCGGGTTGGTTTTTTTACTGCTGATTGGCAAAATTTTCCAGAAAAAGACCTATGACACGCTCTCCTTCGACCGGAATTACAAAGCCTACTTTCCGGTGTCTGTAACGCGATTGACGGGTGGCGAAGAGATCAGCACACCGGTTGGGAATCTCCATCCCAAAGACCGGATTCTGATCCGGAATCACGAGCTGGTTCCCGCCGATGCTGTATTGATCCGGGGGTCCGGAAACATTGATTATAGTTTCGTGACCGGTGAAAGTGATCCGGTGAAAAAAGAAATCGGTGATGAGATTTTTGCGGGCGGACGCCAGGTCGGTGGCGCCATTGAGTTGGACGTCGTGCGGGAAGTTTCACAAAGCTACCTGACGCGTTTGTGGAATAATGACACTTTCACCCAGCATTCTAAAAATTCCATGGTGACACTGGCGAACCAGGTCAGTAAATATTTCACGGCGGTGGTCATTTTCCTCGCGTTCGTAGCGGGACTCTACTGGTTGCCGGATCAGCATCTGGCATTGAAAGCCTTTACCGCTGTCCTCATTGTCGCCTGTCCCTGCGCGCTGGCATTGTCAACACCATTCGCCCTGGGGTCGGCATTACGAATCTTTGGGCGGCGCAAATTTTTCCTCAGAAACACTGAGATCGCAGAAACCCTGGCGAAAATTGACACCATTGTTTTTGATAAAACCGGGACGCTCACGCGACCGGGACAGGCGCGGATTCGGTTTACCGGTGAGCAACTCGATGCCCATCAGCAGGTTTGGATTAAATCGGTGGCGCGTCATTCCAACCACCCGTTGAGTCATCGGATTTACCAGCGGCTACCGGGTCATTATCTGCCGGAACTGGCGAATTTCTCAGAGCTTTCCGGTGAGGGTGTGATGGGTGAAGTGGATGGACATCTCGTGAAACTGGGCCGGTATGAATGGGTGGCTGATCGGTTGACGGAGAGTGGGGTGGGCGATCCGGAGGGGACGCTTGATCCGGCTTATCAAACGGCGGTCTATGTGGCAATTGATGGTGAGGTTCTGGGATATTTCACACTGACCAATGATTACCGCCCGGAGATGGACGGCCTGATCAAAGAATTGAGTGAGCAGTACGATCTGGCATTGCTCTCTGGTGACAATGACCGGGAACGCCCTCGACTGGCGAAAATTTTTACCAAACCGGGTCAGTTGTTGTTCAACCAGTCCCCGGTAAATAAGTTGGACTACATCAAATCAATGCGTGAACAAGGTCGGCGGGTGCTCATGATTGGCGATGGCTTGAACGATGCCGGTGCCTTGGCTGCCAGTGATGTTGGTATCGCCCTGACGGAAGATTTGACCAGTTTTTCACCGGCCTGTGACGCCATTTTGGATGCGAAGCATTTAAAGGAATTGCCCATCTTTCTGGCATTTGCCGGATTCAGCAGGAGGTTGGTCATTGCCAG
This sequence comes from Fidelibacterota bacterium CG1_02_48_14, assembly GCA_001872685.1. Classification (GTDB taxonomy): domain Bacteria; phylum Fidelibacterota; class UBA8477; order UBA8477; family UBA8477; genus UBA8477. Next base: position 5,989 of record MNWS01000257.1, on the reverse strand, counting down.
CTTTGGGCTGTCGTTTCTTTACAACGCTGTGGGGCTAAGTTTTGCCGTGGCGGGGATGCTCTCGCCACTGGTTTCGGCTATATTAATGCCGTTGAGTTCGATTTCGGTCGTGGTATTTACAACCACGGTCACGCGGTTCCGGGCGATGCAATTGAGGTGGGTGTAATCCATGTCGGTGATGGTGATTCTGGTGGCATTCAGTATCCTGGTGGCAGCGGGATTCCTGATTGCGTTCCTGTGGGCGGTGAAATCCGGCCAATATGATGATCGGCACACGCCGGCGATGCGGATGTTGTTTGATGACCGGCCGACGGTCCCGAAAAAAAAAGAGACAAGAGAACAGAATAAAAAAACAATGAAATCAGACACAAAAGCCAAGCCTGAAGAAGAGCCGGATTTAAACAGGCCGGCAGGCTCCGTTGTGACATTAATGAGGGAGGAAGAGAATCGTTATGGCAGTTGAGAAGTTTCGCTATGACAATCAAATCGTGAAGATGTTTACCATCGCCACGATAATTTGGGGTGTGGTGGGCATGCTGGTTGGCGTGATCATCGCGTTTCAGATTTACTTACCGCAACTAAATGGCGGTATCCCGTACATCACCTTCAGCAGAATCCGGCCGTTGCATACGAATGCCGTGATTTTCGCTTTTGTTGGTAATGGCATTTTCATGGGTTATTACTACTCCATTCAGCGCCTGCTCAAAGCGCGGAATTTCAGTGATGCGCTCTCCAGGATTCACTTCTGGGGCTGGCAGTTGATCATTGTCTGCGCTGCGGTCACGATTCCCTTGGGCATTGTAACCAGTAAAGAATATGCTGAGCTGGAATGGCCAATTGACATTCTCGTCGCGTTGATCTGGGTGGTTTGGGGCGTCAATATGCTGGGCACCATCGCCAAGCGACGCGAAAAACACATGTATGTGGCAATTTGGTTTTATCTGGCCACTTTTTTCACCGTGGCGGTGTTGCACATTGTGAATTCCATTGAACTGCCAGTGAGTTTCACCAAGAGTTACTCGGTTTACGCCGGTGTCCAGGATGCCCTGGTGCAATGGTGGTATGGCCATAACGCGGTGGCGTTTTTTCTCACAACCCCTTATCTGGGTTTGATGTATTACTTCCTGCCGAAAGCGGCCAATCGCCCGGTATTTTCTTACCGCCTGTCCATTATTCACTTTTGGGCATTAATCTTTATCTACATCTGGGCTGGCCCCCATCATTTGCTCTACTCGGCCTTGCCGGACTGGGCGCAGTCTTTGGGGACGGTCTTTTCCATCATGCTAATCGCACCTTCCTGGGGTGGCATGTTGAATGGTCTGCTCACGTTGCGCGGCGCTTGGGATCGCGTGCGTGAAGATCCAGTCTTGAAATTTATGGTCGTGGCTGTAACCGCTTACGGTATGTCGACTTTTGAAGGTCCGATGCTCTCCATTAAATCCATCAATGCGCTTTCGCATTTCACCGATTGGACCATTGCCCATGTGCATGTGGGTGCGCTGGGATGGAATGGATTTTTGACATTCGGCATTCTCTACTGGTTGGTACCACGGCTGTGGAAAACCAAACTCTATTCTGTAAAATTGGCCAATTGGCATTTCTGGATCGGTACATTGGGCATCCTGTTTTATGTCGTCCCCATGTACTGGGGTGGTGTCATCGAAGGGTTGATGTGGAAACAATTCACACCTGACGGATTCCTTCAATATCCCAATTTCCTGGAAACAGTGCTTCAGGTCGTACCGCTGTATGTCCTTCGTTCCATTGGCGGATCACTTTTCTTCCTGGGTCTGTTCGTCATGGGCTACAACCTGGTGAAGACGATGAAAGCCGGTCAATTTGAAGCGGAGGAAGAGGTCGAAGCTCCCGCACTGGAAAAAACGACGAAGCCTGAAAAATTTGGTGGCAGAGACTGGCATCGTTGGATTGAGCATCGTCCGGTCCAGTTTTCCATCGCCATTGTCGTACTCGTGCTGATTGGTGGTCTGGTGGAGATGATCCCCATGTTTTTGGTGAAATCCAACGTCCCCACTATCGCCAGTGTTAAACCGTACACACCACTGGAACTGGAGGGGCGTGATCTCTACATCCGGGAGGGCTGTTACAATTGCCATAGTCAGATGATTCGACCTTTCAGATCTGAGACTGAGCGCTACGGCGAATATTCCAAAGCCGGCGAGTTCGTTTACGATCATCCCTTCCAATGGGGATCCAAGCGCACAGGTCCCGATCTGGCCCGTGAAGGTCTGAAATATCCCGACGCCTGGCATTATCGTCATATGGAAGATCCAACTTCCATGTCGCCCGGGTCATTGATGCCGATGTTTCCCTGGTTGTTGGACGATCAATTGAGTATTGATCTAACTCCGGCGAAAATTCGTGCCATGCAAAAACTCGGCGTGCCCTATCCGGAAGGTTATGATGCACAAGCGGTGAAAGACCTGCAGGCTCAGGCTGATGAGATAGCAACCAGTCTGGCGCTGGCCGGCATTAACGCTGACTCAGATCGTGAGATCATTGCCCTGATTGCATACCTGCAACGCCTGGGTACTGATATTAAAGCCGGTCAATAAGTCACAGGGCAAGGAATTTCAGCTATGTATAAAACAATCATGGAAAATATCAGCAATGTGGGGGTCTTCCCGGTCATCTCACTACTGATTTTCTTCGCAGTATTTATAGGGATGCTCTGGTGGGTCGCGAAAATGGATAAACGCCACACCGACCACATGGGTCAGCTACCGCTGGAAACCGGAGCACATGTCAACATTGAGGGAGAGGGCAATCATGGTAACTGAACATGACCAACGACTAACGGAAGAACAGTTACTCCTGGATCATAATTATGACGGGATTCGTGAGCTTGATAATGATTTGCCACCCTGGTGGAAAAATCTGTTCTATGTGACCATCATTTTCGCGGTGGTGTATCTCTTTTACTACCATGTTTTAGGTGCCGGTGACTCACAAACCGCAGCCTATATCAACGAAATGCAGTCGAATGATCCGAATTACCTTCCACCTGCCACAGTGGCCAAGGCGGAAGGTTTTCAATGGGATTATACCGCGCCCTATTATGGCCGGGAAGACCTGACGCCGCAAAAACGCGCAGAACTGGATCAATTGGTTCGGGATGCAGCTTCGAAAATTGTCGCGGCCCAGGGTCAAACCGCAGTCGCTGCTGCAGCGGCGCTCAAGTTTGACCAACTTATTGTCCTGGCGATGAGCAAGGCCGATTCGGTTAATCTGGCGATATTGCAGACGGATTTTCCTGCTCAATATGACCAGTTCAAGTCCGGCGCGGTGGTTGATCTCCAGCCTGTCGCTCAGCCGGAAGCTCTTCCGGAGATGAATCCACTCACCGATGCTGCCAGCCTGGCCGCCGGGGCGGAGGTATTCAAAGTCAACTGTATTCCCTGTCATAATGCCGCTGGTGAAGGCGGCATCGGTCCGAACCTGACGGACAACTATTGGATTCACGGCGGAAAATATTCACAGATTGTGAATACCATTAACATTGGTGTGCCGGCCAAAGGCATGATCGCCTGGAATCGGACACTTAAACCAAACCAAATCCAGGAAGTAGCGTCATTCATTCGGACCCTGAAGGGGACCAATCCACCCAACCCAAAGGATCCGCAGGGAACGCTATACGAAGGAGATTAATCGTTTCTGAAAATCGTGCTGAAAGACTCAGTCAACCTAATTAGCGGGGGCTTTTGATGGTAGAAAAAGATTCAGAGAGACGAGCGCGGGAAAATCCCGTACCGGATGAAAAGGGCACCTATCGGGATCGGCTGGCGACGGTGGATTCCAGTGGTAAGCGGAGCTGGATTTATCCCAAGAAACCAAGCGGTCGGTTTTACCGTGCCCGGAATTGGGTAAGCCTGTTCCTGCTGATCATCCTGTTTAGTGGTCCTTTCATCACCATCAACGGTCATCCCATTCTATTGCTCAACATTCTTGAGCGAAAGTTCATCATTCTGGGGATGGTCTTCTGGCCACAGGATTTCATTCTGTTCGGGCTGGCGATGATTGCAGTCATTGTCAGCATCGTCCTGTTCACCGCGATCTATGGCCGGGTTTTTTGTGGGTGGGTTTGTCCGCAAACCATCTTTATGGAGACCGTATTCCGGAGGATCGAATACTGGATCGAAGGGGATGCAGCCCAACAACGCAAACTGAATCAGGCGCCCTGGGATTCATCCAAGTTTTTCAAGAAATTCAGCAAACATCTGATCTTTTATACCATCGCATTTATCATCGGTAACACCTTCCTGGCCTATATCATTGGCAAGGAGCAATTATTCGATATTATCACAGCCTCGCCTACGGAACACCTCACGGGCTTCATTGCCATGCTCCTGTTTTCGAGCGTGTTTTATTGGATCTTCTCCAGTTTTCGGGAACAGGTGTGTACACTGGTTTGTCCCTACGGACGATTGCAGGGCGTGCTCCTGGATGCCGATTCGGTGGTGGTCTCTTACGATAACAAACGAGGAGAACCCCGCAGGAATCTGGCCCGGGGTGACGATTTCAGTCAACGGGCGGATTGTATTGATTGCCACCGATGTGTGGATGTCTGTCCCACCGGCATTGACATTCGTAACGGAACCCAGTTGGAATGTGTGAATTGTACCGCTTGCATTGATGCCTGCGATCATGTAATGGATAAGGTCAATCGTCCTCGCGGATTGATTCGCTACGCATCCTACAACAACATTGAGCAAGGGACGAAATTTCGCATTACCCCGCGTGTTTTTGGATATACCTCCATTTTATTGCTGTTGGTCAGCGTGGTTTTATTCCTGCTGTTGACCCGCAGTGACATCGAAGCAACCATTTTGCGCACACCGGGCGTACTCTATCAGGAGGTGGGTGATGGCAAAATCGCGAACCTCTATTCAGCGGTCATTATCAATAAAACATTCGATGAACTACCGGTTGAGTTCAGGGTCGTAAAGCCCTCGGGTGGTGAGGTGCGGTTGATTGGCGGACCGCTGTCAATACCGAGTCAAAAAGTTGCCGAGGCGACCTTCTTTATCGATCTGCCCAAGTCTGAAGTAACCCGAGTGAAAACCCACATTGAGATTGATGTCTATTCCGGCGACGAGCGGTTGCAGCATGTAAAAACCACATTTTTGGGGCCGAATCCATTCCGTGAACGCGATGATGATGATCGCCACGATAAGCGTAAACAGCACAATGAGCATGACCGCAAGGAGGGTAAAGGTAAATCGGATGACAAACATGACTGATCAATCACCGGTCCCGGCTCAAGATCGTCGCTGGCCGATCTGGCCCCTGGGCATCACGATTTTTCTCATCCTTTTCGTGTTGAGCCTGGTGGGCTTTTGGATTTATGCCAGCCGCCAGGATGTGCAACTGGTGACCAAAAATTATTATGAAAAAGAGCTGAAATATCAGGAGCAGATTGACCGTGAGCACCGGGCAAATGTCTTGGTAGAACCGGTGAAAATGACCTACAGCGCCACCAATCGTCAGTACGCGATTCAATTCCCGGACGTGTTCCCTGCGGCGGCAGTGGGTGGCGAATTGGTTTTTTACCGGCCTAGCGATGCCAGGGCGGATAGTCATCACAAAATCCAATTGGACGAAAACCGTCAACAGAGCTTCACAACAGCAACAATGGCGCGGGGTTTATGGCGTGTCAACCTGAAGTGGCAGGTTGCGGGGATTGAGTATTTTAACAAACATGCTTTCATTATTGAGTAGACGACAGTAACGAGGATAAATACTCATGGAAATTTGGACAGGATTTATCATTGGACTATTTGGCAGTTTCCACTGCGTAGGCATGTGTGGACCCATCACCCTGGCGCTGCCGGGCGGCTACAATCAACGCTGGTCCTGGGTGTTTGGGCGCGTATTGTACAACCTGGGGCGCATTATCACCTATTCGTTACTGGGTATCATTTTTGGCGTGATCGGCCAGTCGATCGCCCTGGCTGGCTATCAACAAAGTCTC
>MNWS01000148.1 GCA_001872685.1 Fidelibacterota bacterium CG1_02_48_14 | reverse complement strand
TGGTGGTCTCACCCGGTATTCCCGAAAATGCCGAAATCATGATAAAGATTAGGGAAAAAGGGTTACCGCTCTATTCTGAAGTCGAAATGGCAAGTTGGTTTATTACAGAACCCATTATTGCCGTCACCGGTTCCAATGGCAAAACCACAACCGTGAATTTGATTCATCACCTCCTCCGGGAGTGCGGTATTCCAAGTTTCCTGGGTGGTAATGTGGGACAGGCTATCTCAGAAGTCATTCTGGAACGGCAAGCTCAGGAAGAGATCACATTCGCGGTTTTCATCCTGGAAGTCAGCAGTTTTCAGTTGGATCATATTGATACGTTTCACCCGCGTGTCGCATTAATACTGAATTTGTCACCGGACCATCTGGATCGGTATGCCACTGTTGAAGACTATTACAATTCCAAACTTAAGATTTGGAAAAATTCCACCAGCCTGGACATCATCGGGTATAACGCGGACGATCCACTGCTGGTTATCGCACAAAAACCGAAAGCCACCCATTATAGTTTTGGTTTGAATGCCAGTCCGGATTTGCTTGCCACTGTAAAAAATCATCAGCTCGGATTCCTGTCGAACGACGTTTTTGAGTCGGTTATCGCGGAAAATGAGCTGCCCATTCCCGGTGCACATAATACCAGTAATGCCCTTGCGGCAATTTTGGCAATTTCCCCTTTTATTGATGACCCGGCCGCGATCGGCAGTGCGCTCAAATCATTTCAACCCGTTCCCCATCGGATTGAGTTTGTCGCCACCGTGAAGGGAATGCGCTTCTACAACGATTCCAAGGCAACGAATGTCGCATCAACAGCGGTTGCCATTCAGAGTTTTAATGCTCCGGAATGGGTGATTCTTGGGGGCAAAGATAAGGGCGGCGAATTTTACACCCTGGCCGTGGATCTTGCTCAGCGCGCACGCAAAGTGCTCCTGGTGGGGCAAGCCACTGACATTATTGCTGATCAACTGGCCGGAACGGTGGCGATGGAGTCCGTGGAAACCATTGAACGCGCTATTGATTATGCCCTGGAAAATGGTGAGAGCGGTGATGTTGTCCTGCTCAGCCCCGGATGCGCCAGCTACGACCAGTTTGATAATTATGAGCACCGGGGAAATTTCTTCAAGTCAACGGTTTTGAACCGGAAGGAGAAATTCGGAGAATGATCCAACGCATTCAGTTCGACCGATTATTACTCACCTTGGTACTGGGACTGTTTCTCTTCGGCTCGGCTTCCATGTATTCCGCCTCGACGACGGTTGCCGAACAAGAATATCATGATTCGAATTATTATTTGAAAAAACACATGCGGAATACCCTCGTGGCGGTGGTGGTGTTCATCTTCTTCTCCAGTTTCAACCACCAAAATTTCCGGAAGCTTGCCAAACCGATCCTTGCCATCGCCGTTATAGCGCTAATCGTGGTTATTGCTCAGCACCGTATCAACCACATTCCACGACCTGCGCGCTGGCTGTCTCTGTGGGGATTCAGCATACAAGTTTCGGATCTCGCGCGTCTGGCATTCATCATTTTCCTGGCGGATGCCTTGCACTCGAAGCAGCCACGAATTGAAGATTTTAAACAGACAATGTTACCGCTTTTTCTCGTTACGGCGGTGATTTGTGGTCTGGTAGTGATTGAACCCGATTTGTCATCCAGTGTCATGATTATGGCCGTTGCAATCGCCATGTTTTTCATGGGTAATGTCAAACTTAGCCACATCTCCGGTTTTCTCGCCATAGCCGGGTCCGGGGCAATGATTACTGCCTGGGTCACCCCCTACATGCGGCAACGCATTCTCACATTTTTTGACTCAAGCCGTGATGTGACACATGCCGGGTATCAGATCCACCAATCCCTGGTCACGCTCGCTCACGGGGGCATGAATGGTGTCGGACTCGGCGATAGTTTCGGAAAAGCGCTCTACCTCCCGGAGCCACACACGGATTTCGTATTTGCCATCATTGGTGAAGAATGGGGATTCATCGGCGCATTTATTCTGCTCACGATTTTCATCTTGATTTTCCTCCGTGGCATGCGCATCGCCCGGAATTCCCCGGACATTTACAGTATGCTTCTGGCGGAAGGTCTGAGTCTGTCATTTTTCCTCTATGCGCTGGCGAATGTTGCGGTTGTTGTAGATCTCATTCCAACCACGGGATTGCCGTTACCCCTGGTGAGTTATGGCGGGTCAAATTTAATGATCACAGCGGCCATGCTCGGTATTCTCTTCAATATTGCCGGGACCAATGGCACCGGTGTTCCCAACAAAAAGGTAACAGGCAGCCTGAGTGAACTTTATGAATCATAAAATCGCACTCAGAATCGCCATTGCCGGTGGCGGCACAGGTGGTCACATCTTCCCGGGACTGGCTATCGCGGAGGGAATCCGCTCCTTCATCACCACCAGCACGCGGTATGGATCTGCCGAAATCGTTTTCATCGGCAGCAAATTTGGTATGGAAAATACCATCGTCGTGAATGCGGGTTATCGTTTGATCTCTCTGTGGATTCGTGGGTTTGCCCGGACATTGAGTTTTCAGAATATTCTGCGCAACCTGATTTTCCCGATTCGTGTGTTCATCGCCAATCGACAGGCCAGAGCCGCGTTGAAACAGTTCAAACCACATGTGGTGATTGGTACCGGTGGTTATGCCAGTGCCTTGCCAATTCGCCAGGCGATCAAGCTGAAAATTCCGGTCATTCTACAAGAGCAAAATAGTTATCCGGGTATCGTTACCCGACGTTATGCCGGCAAAGCTCAGCAGGTATTTCTCACCTATCCGGAAGCCAGCGACTATTTATCCGCCCATGCCCAAACAAAGGTTGTCGGAAATCCCATTCGCCCGAAAATGCGTCGTCAGGATCGCACTGCGGCGGCTGAATTCTTTGGATTATCCAGCCATTATCCATCCGTTTTTATTTTCGGCGGATCCCAGGGTAGTCAAGCCATCAACAACCATTTTATCGCGCACATCCAATACTATCTGGACCATTTCCCGGTGCAGTTTCTGTGGCAGACTGGTCCTCAGGATTTTTTCACCTGTCAGCAAGCCGTGGAAGGAAACGATCGGGTGCATGTTGCTGCATTCATTGATGAAATGTCAATGGCCTACTCATTAGCCGATGTGGCGGTGTGTCGCAGTGGCGCTATGACTTTGGCAGAATTGACCTATTTCGGTATTCCATCGTTACTGATTCCCCTACCCGGCGCGGCCGCCAATCATCAGGAATACAACGCACGATCCTTGGAAAAACGAGGCGCTGCCAAGGTCTTGCTGCAGCACGAACTCACGCCGCAAAAAGTCATTGATGCCCTGAAAGATTTAATCATGGACCGTGAAGCCCGGGATGCCATGGGGAAAAAAGCACTGGCATTGAGCCAGCCCAATGCAACCAATGTTATTGTTCAAACCATTTTCGATACTGCCTGGGATTATGCACAACATTCAGCCTGAAAATCAGCATTTACACTTCATCGGAATCGGCGGCGCCGGTATGAGCAGCATGGCGCATGTGCTGCATCAGATGGGTTACACGGTTTCCGGTTCAGATATGCGGTCCACGGAAACAACCCGTTACCTGGCGACGCTGGGAATCGAAATCTTCGCCGAGCAAGTGGCTGAAAATATTGTCGAAGCCGATCTGGTCATTTATTCCAGCGCTGTTCCGGAGAACAATCCTGAGCGTCGTGCTGCCAGAGAGGCCGGAATTCCTGAGATTCGCCGGGCGGAAATTCTGGGTGATCTTCAACGCATGTTTAAAACCTCTATTGGTGTCGCCGGGACACACGGGAAAACCACTACCACTACCCTGATTTCCCGCGCACTGGAATCTGCCGGTGTCAAGCCCTCATGGGTCATCGGTGGTATCATGAATGAGAGTGAGGAAACCGGACGGCTGGATGGCGCTGACTATTTTGTCGTTGAAGCAGATGAATACGACCGGTCATTCCACACCCTTTCTCCTACGATTGCCGTTTTGAACAACATCGAAGCCGATCACCTCGATATTTACAAAAGCTACGATCAACTGGTGGATGGATTTTTAGTCTATTGTAACAAAGTCGCCTTCTATGGATTCATCGCCGTGGGCATTGACAATCCGGAATTGCGCAGACTGATACCACGCATCAATCGGCGAATTATCACCTTTGGTCTGGCTGACGATGCAGACTACCGGGCGGTGAATATTCAGGCAGATGGATTGATGTCTACGTTCGAGCTATCGCATCGTGGACAGGAAATTCTCACGATCAGGTTGGGCGTGCCGGGTGAACACAATGTCAAAAATGCTTTGGCAGCGCTGGCCATCACCATGGAACTGGGATTACCCGTTACTGAAGCCGTAAAAGGGCTGGAGTCGTATCACGGAATCCACCGGCGCTTCGAGATTAAAGATGAAATTGATGATATTATTTTTATTGACGATTACGCCCATCATCCGGGCGAAATATTGGCGACGCTGGAGGCTGCCCGAGCGGGCTGGCCGGGTCATCGCCTGGTGGCATTCTTCCAACCCCATCTGTACTCCCGGACAAAATCTTTGGCGAAGGAGTTTGGTGAAGCTCTCACCCGGGCCGATGTCGCGGTGATTTGTGAGATTTATCCAGCGCGTGAAAAACCCATCGAAGGGGTGACCAGTCAATTAATCGCGGATGCCTGTCACATGGCGGGCGTCCCTGTCGTGCATTATTTCACCGATACCAAGACCATCCCAAAATTTATCCATAGTCAACTCCGGGCTGGCGATGTGGTCATTACCATGGGTGCTGGTGACATTGACAAGCTTAATGATGCCATGCGTGATGCCTGGCGGAAGGATGCCAATGACCTGGCGTGAATTGCGCATTGAAAAAATGCGTGGGCTGCTATGGGGTATTATCGCGGTGGTGAGTTTCGCCTTGTTGGGGTTTCTCAGCAGCGTTTACGCCGAACGAATGGAAACCGATCAGGTTGAACGGGTGACCATTTACGGCAACCGAATTTTGAGTACTGAACGACTGCAGTCCATATTAAAGCCCTACATGTTACAGCGATTGGAAGCGATCAATCCGGATTCAGTCCAGGCTCAATTCACCCGTCATCCGCTGGTAAAAACTGCCAAAGTCAGTCGGATCTACCCCAACGAATTACAGGTTCGCATCCGGGAGGTCTATCCAATCGCCTACCTCCAGGGCAATACTTACTTCAGTATTGACGCTGATGGTCGCATCCTGCCCCTACCAGATTATGGAATGATTTATACACTGCCCATCATCACCGGCATTGAAAATCCAGACGCGTTGGAGACTGAGAAAATTGTCACAGATGCCTATACCCTGAATATGCTTCAATTACTGATCCGGTTACGGCAGCAGTATCCGCACATTTATCAGGATATTTCTGAGATGAACTACACAGATGAGCAGGGATTGAAGCTGATTACCAGTAGTAACAGCACACCCGTGCTCCTGGGTATATACAATCAGATCAATCAAAGTTGCGCCACTTTGGACGCATTTATTAATCAACTCGGATTTGGGTCGGTACTGCCGGCCTATCGTTATGTGGACTTACGATTTGCGAATCAGGTCGTGGTCAGGGAACGCAAGTAATGGCACAATATAAGTCGATTGTAATGGGAGTTGATGTGGGCAGCAGTGAAATCTGCGCTCTCATTGCCGGGCAGCATCCCGAAACCAATGAAATTTCACTTTTAGGCATGGGAGTTAAACCGAGCGCCGGTTTACGGCGTGGGCTCGTGGTGGATATTGATACGATGAGTCATGCCATCGGCGAAACGATCGACCTGGCTGTGAAAGAGGCCGGTACCCATCCGGATCGCGCCTGTGTCAGCATCACCGGCGAACATATTGTGAGTTTGAATTCCACCGGCGTCGTGGGTATCTCAAAGCGTGGTAATGCGAACAATGGTGTTGGTGAGATCACGGAAGACCATCGGGCGCAGGTTCTTGAGGCCGCCAAGGCGATGAAACTCCCGGAGGGACGGGAAATCATCCATACGATCCCCCAACAATTCGCGGTGGATGAAGAACACGGTATTTTAAATCCCCTGGGAATGACCGGTCGCCGACTGGAAGCACAGATTCATTTGATCACCGGTTCGCAATCTGCGTTGCGGAATTTGGTACACGCATTCACCTGGTCAGGCACGAAGGTACAGCAGTTCATTTTTAGTGCATTGGCTTCAGCCCGTGCGACACTGAGCAAAGATGAGAGAAATATCGGTGTCGGATTGCTTGATATTGGTCGGGATTCTACAACTTGCATCGTTTTTAGTGAATACGATGTTCAACATTCCAATGTCCTCTCAATCGGTTCGGGTGCCGTCAGCAACGACATCGCCCAACTTTTGAGAATCACCTATGACCAGGCGGATGAGTTAAAAACCAAATACGGCACATGCTGGCTGCCCACCAGCGTGGCGGACAAATTGTTCGAAGTAAAAGGCGTTGGTGGCCGACCTGATGAGAATATCAGTGAAATCAAACTGGCAGAATTTATCGAAGCGCGCATGGACGAGATCCTCAATCTTGAGCGTGACCGCATGCGCAAATCAGGTGTATTGAAACACCTGCGTTCAGGAATAGTCATTACTGGCGGCGGTGCACGACTCCGTGGTCTTCTTCCTCTGGCTGAAAAAATATTCGAAGTCCCTGTTCGAATTGGTACGCCGCGGGGTATATCTGACCAACAGAATCGCTTGCAGGACAGTGCATACTGCACCGCTGCTGGTCTTGTTTTATCATCGTTTGAGGAGTCGGGCAACGAAGGTTGGGATCGGAGACAGGTCGGCAAACTCCTCTCCCGGGTTAAAGATTTCTTCAAAGATAATTTCTAAGCAAAGCAAGTATACAAGGAGGTTCACATGTTGTTCGAATTTGATGATCTCGCCAAACAAAAAGCGAAAATGCGTGTTGTGGGTATCGGTGGTGCTGGCGGAAATGCCATCAACCGAATGATCGATGCCCAACTCTCAGGTGTTGAGTTCATTGCGGTGAATACCGATGCACAAGCGCTGGATCATAACCTGGCAGATGTCAAGTTACAGATCGGCAAACAGCTCACCAAGGGATTGGGCGCTGGCGCTAATCTGGACATCGGTCGCGATGCTGCTGAAGAAGATCAACAAGCGGTTGCGGCGATATTAGATAGTGCAGACATGGTTTTCATCACCGCTGGTATGGGTGGTGGAACAGGAACGGGTGCTGCACCGGTTGTTGCCAAAATTGCCAAAGAGCAGGGTGCGCTGACGGTTGGAATTGTTACTACACCCTTCCGTTTCGAGGGTCCACTCCGGACGAAACGCGCCATGGAAGGTATCGCTTATCTGAAAGAGCATGTTGATACCCTCATCGTAATTCCCAACCAGCGATTGCTGGAGGTTGTAGAACGGGGCACCAGTGTGTTGGATGCATTTCTCATGGCCGATAGTGTGTTGCATCAGGCTACCAAGGGAATTTCTGACCTTATCAATATTCATGGTCTGATCAACCTTGATTTTGCCGATGTTAAAACTGTCATGTCCGGCATGGGCGATGCCATCATGGGTACCGGTCTTGCTACAGGAGAGGAAAGAGCCGTGTTGGCAGCGCAAACTGCCATCTCTTCCCCGCTTCTGAATAATACGGACATTCATGGTGCAAAAGGCTTGTTGGTGAATGTGACTGGCGGACCCGATATGACCTTAATCGAAGTTGATGAAGCCATGAATATCATCTATGATGAAGTTGGCGAAGATGCCAATATCATCTTCGGTGCGGTGATTGACGATTCGATGAAGGGTCAGATCAGTGTAACCATTATTGCCACCGGTTTTAACCAGGAGTCAGTCCGGGATAAGCAACCCAAAGTCATCGAGCCTAAGATCGAGATACGCCCGGACTTCAGTTATTCTGATCGGCCGGCAATCGCGACAGATCGCGCAATAAATGGTGATGTCGCCCGTAAGCCTGCCGAGGAATTAGAAAGTATTCTTGATGTCCCGGCATACAAACGGCGTTCAGACATGAACCAAATTGGTTCCGAACAAAAATCAGTGATTCATCATTTTGGCGATGATTTTGTCATGCCAGAATTCTCGAAGAGACCTTCATATCGGTAAATCGAGTCGGCTTGCAGGACAGGACAGTCCTTCGAAATCCGTGTCGTGTAGAACCTCACTGTGCCAAAAAAGGTGCGGTATCTTGTAGAAAAACCTCGGGGGTCTTCGGACCCCCGGGGACTTGCTTTCAGCGCTAACTGAAGCAAAATCTGTCTATTAATAAGTCTGATTAATTTCAGTAATCCACGACTGCTTGGTCGTGGCAATAAAAAGTTTCTGCTTTTCTCCTAACTAGAATA
>MNWS01000155.1:8263-8396 GCA_001872685.1 Fidelibacterota bacterium CG1_02_48_14 | reverse complement strand
ATTGAATATGGCATCGCTCAACTTGGTGCGCTCCAAGTCTATCGAAATTATCGCAAGAATGCCCATACAGGGCTGGAAGGGTACATCCGGGGCTTATCGTTGGGAAGCGCCCTTGCACTGCCAGAAGTTTGGA
>MNWS01000155.1:0-8236 GCA_001872685.1 Fidelibacterota bacterium CG1_02_48_14 | reverse complement strand
GCGCGAAGACGATTCGTGAATTGATGCAGTTCGTCCAGGAAGAACTGGACGCTTTGGAAGATAATTGAACGCAGGAATTTCACTTGATGCAGACGTTACTGAATGATGTGGATACACATGTTGACTCGTTTTTAGATGACCTGAAAACAGCATTACGCATTCCCAGCATCAGCTCCGACCCGGCACACCAACCGGACATGACCCGGATGGCTGACTTGCTTTCCACAAAGCTACATGAACTAGGATTTGATAAAGTTCAGACCATTTCAACCAAGGGTCATCCTGCTGTTTTCGGCGAATGGTGTGAACAACCTGGAAAACCAACGGTGTTGATTTACGGTCACTATGATGTCCAGCCTGTTGATCCGATTGAACAGTGGACGGCACCACCTTTCGAGCCGGAAGTGCGTGGTGACAAACTCTTTGCCCGCGGTGCCGTAGATGACAAGGGTCAGGTCTATATGCATCTGGCAGCGGTGGCGAGCTGGATCAAGGTTAATGAAAAACCGCCGTTGAATATCAAATTCATTATTGAAGGTGAAGAGGAGGTCGGTTCCGAGCATTTTGGTGATTTGGTCGCCAATAACAAGGAGCTTTTGGCTGCCGATTATATCCTCATTTCCGACACAACCATGCTGAAAAAAGGATTCCCGGGGATCACGTACGGTTTGCGCGGTCTGGCTTATCTACAGATTGATGTTCGTGGCTCCAATTCCGATCTTCACTCCGGGTCATTCGGTGGCGTTGTTGCAAATCCTATTAACGTGTTGACCAAAATGCTGGCTTCCTTGAAAGATGATAAGGGTCGCGTCACCATTCCGGGATTTTACGATGATGCCGTTGAAATCAGTGCGGCTGAACACGATGGTTTATCAAAATTACCCTTTGACGAAATTGAATTCGCGGATGCCATCGGTGCACCTGCATTGACAGGCGAAGCAGGTTTTACAAGATTGGAACAGCTTTGGGCGCGGCCAACACTGGACATCAACGGGATTTGGGGTGGATTTCAGGGACCCGGCGCGAAGACCGTCATTCCCGCTGAAGCGCATGCCAAACTTTCCATGCGCCTGGTTCCCAATCAGGATTGGCAAAAAATCACGAAACAAGTTTTGGCACATCTCATCGCCATAACGCCTGAAAGTGTGGAAATTTCCATTACACCCATGCACGGAGGTCGCGGGTATTTGGCTGGTATTGATAGTCCTGCCATACAGGCGGCAAAGGCGGCACTGGCGGAAGGCTTTGGTACTGAAGCGGTTCTGACTCGTGAAGGGGGTTCAATTCCGATTGTGCCCATGTTAGCTGAAGTTTTAAACGCGGAAGTTCTACTCGTTGGTTTTGGCCTACCCGATCAGAATGCCCATGCACCGGATGAAAATCTGGATTTGGAAAATTTCCACAAAGGGATTCGCAGTTTGGTGATTTTGTATCAAAACCTGTCCGAGTTGAAACCGATTTAGCCACAGACAAACACAGAAACTCACAGACGAAATCAATGGATTTTGCCGGGGATCCGTCTTCGCTCTGCTTCGACGCAACAAGTGACGCTGATTTGGCGGAAAGAGAAGTAACCACAGCGTTCACGAAGTAGACTCGGAGAACGGGGGTTTGATCGAACGGGTTGGATTTCCATCAAAGCTCAAAGCTCCAATTTCAAATGACCAAATCTGGCAGCGCATTCTCTAGCCAGGATCAATGAAATCGTGTATTGAGATTGCCATCGAATCAGATCGACGGTTTCATGGCCTCCCGGGTCACCACAAATTCATCCTGATATTTTTTTATCGAGCCATCCCCAGACGATGCAACGCAAACGCATACTCAAACGCGATCTCTTTTAAACGATCATAGCGCCCGGATGCGCCGCCGTGCCCGGCACCCATGTTGGTTTTCAGGAGCAATAAATTTTGATCGGTTTTCGTCTGCCGCAATTTGGCAGTCCACTTGGCCGGTTCCCAATACCCCACCCGAGGATCATTCAGGCCGGCAGTGATCAGCATGTCCGGATAATCCTGAGTCTTCACATTTTCGTAGGGCGCGTAAGATTTCATGTAATCATAAAACTTCTGCTCATTGGGATTTCCCCATTCATCATACTCCACGACGGTAAGCGGTATCGTCGGATCCAGCATGGTGTTGACAACATCCACGAACGGTACATCGGCAATAATCGCCTGAAACAAATCCGGTCGCATGTTCGCCACGGCACCCATGAGCAAACCGCCAGCGCTGCCACCATTGGCAATTAATTTGGTGGAATGGGTATATTTTTCCTGAATCAGATATTCTGCCACAGCAATGAAGTCGGTAAAGGAATTTTTCTTCTCCAGAAATTTCCCATGCTCGTACCAGTCACGTCCCATCTCACCACCACCCCGCACATGGGCTATGGCGTGGATGAACCCACGATCCAAAAGACTGACCCGACTGGTGGAAAAATAGGGTTCCATACTAATCCCATAAGCGCCATAACCGTACAACCAGGTGGGATTGTCCCCGGTTTGCCGGAGTCCCTTTTTATAGACCATGGAGATAGGAATTCTGGCACCATCTGACGCCACAGCCCATACCCGCTTTGACTCGTACTGACTGGCATCGTAGCCTGGAACCTCATCAACCTTTAATGTATCCAGACGATGAGTCGTCATGTTGAAATCAAAAACAGTGGTGGGCATCACCATCGAGCTATAACCAAATCGAACCAGATCCGTGTCGTACTCGGCATTTCCGGCTGGCCAAACCGTATAGGCTGCATCCGGATAGTCGATGGTATATAAACTTTTATCAGCAGCTTTCATGATGCGGATGCGCTTTAATCCATCCGCCCGTTCGAATAACGCGATGTAATCCTTGAAAACACTAATATTGTCCAGCTTGATGGTAGCATCATAAGGTAAAACCTCGTTCCAATTCATATATCCGGGAGATTTTATCGGCGTTTTCATGAGACGGAAATTCAGTGCCTGATCATTGGTGACGATGTAAAAATCACCATCCTTGTGGTCTACTGAATATTCGCGGCCGTTTTTCCGCTGTTCGATAAGTTTGAACTCACCCGCTGGTTTATCAGCATCCAGATACCAGACTTCCGAGGTGATTTTACTGCCAAGGTTGATCAATAAATATTTTTCATCTTTGGTCTTGCCGACCTCCAGCCAGAATTTTTCATCCGGTTCTGTAAAGATCAGTTTGTCACTGCCGGTTTCGCCTAATGAATGGCGAAATAACTGATATGGCCGATGGGCGGCATCCTGTCTGGTGTAAAAAAGTGTCTTGTTATCATTGCCCCACTGAACATTACCATCGACGGCGGAAATCATGTCTGGGAGCATTTTGCCGGTACGCAAATCTTTGACCTGAAGGGTGTATACTTCGTTTCCCGAAGTGTCGGTTGCAAATGCCAGCAGATTATGGTCCGGGCTGATGCGGTATGAGCCGAGGCTCAGAAAATCGTGACCTTCCGCCAGTTTGTTCTGATTCAGCAGAATCTCTTCCGGAGCCTCCAGATTGCCTTTTTTTCGACAATAAATCGGATACTGTTGCCCGGCCACTTCACGAGAGTAATAAAAATACCCACCCCACCGCATCGGTACCGATTCGTCATTTTCCTTGATACGGCTTTTGAGTTCGTTAAAAAGTGTATCCTGTAAGGCTTTGGTATGCGCCATCTTGAATTGGGTGAAATCATTTTCAGCCGTTAAGTATTCAATGACCTTCGGATTTTCACGATCACGTAACCAATTGTAATCATCGGCTCGCACATCGCCCAGGGTTGTATCGGCATGCGCGATACGCTGGGCAGCAGGAGGCTGGATTGCCGGGCTTTCCACAACAGGTTTGATCTCTTGTGCACAACTCACCATCAACAAACTACTGAGAATGACAATGCCACTCAGAATTGCGTAAAGACGGTTCTTGATTTTCATTTCGATACTTCCCACCACATTTTTTTTGAATTCCCTTGTTCCGCATTCACCCCATCAAATATATACAGGTATCACAAGGGGAAATACACCGGCGTGTCTGTTTACAAAACTGTAATAGAATGACAATTGTGTCCATCTTGTGCCCGGCTCAATGTAAACTATCAGCATGTTACCTCTAAACTTTCGAAAATATGGCTCAGGACCACCGATCATCATTCTACATGGGCTTTTCGGATCCTCCGATAACTGGCATTCCATGGCTCAAGAACTGGGCAGGACTTTCACCGTTTTTTGCCCGGATGCCAGGAATCATGGCGCATCACCCCATTTTGACGTGATGACCTATCACCTCATGGCGCAGGATGTGGTGGCATTCATGTCCCGGGAAAAATTGAGCCGATCCATTATTCTTGGACATTCCATGGGTGGCAAAACTGCCATGGTGCTGGCTGATAGATTTCCGCATTTGGTTGAAAAACTTGTGGTCGTTGACATTGCGCCGAAGGTGTATCTCCCCCGGCATCTGGAGTTGGTGGAAGCAATGGAAAATCTGGATTTGAATACCTGTAAAACCCGACGGGATTTGGATGCAGCACTCAGCTTGTCCGTCACCAACCCGGCTATTCGCCAATTCCTGCTGAAAAATGTCAAACGCAATGCCGCCGATCATTATTTCTGGCAACTGAATCTGTCCGGTATTCGTGCAAATTTTGATAATTTGAATGTCACCACATTACCCGTCAAACCGGTAAGCATCCCGACTCTGTTTATTCGCGGTGGCGCATCTGATTATATCTTACCGGAGGATGAAAGATTGATTCATTCAAACTTTATCAATGCCGAAATGAAAACAATTCCAAGCTCCTCACATTGGGTACACGCGGACGCGCCGGAGCAGTTTGTGAAGATGGTGAAGAAATTTCTTTCCGAACAAACTGAAAATTAATTCCAATGGCTCTGAGGTGTTTTCCTGAGCTTCTCGAAGGACACCTTGGAGAATAATCGGCTACAAATAGTTCGAATTTATTTACGAAGGATAAAATTATGATAGGGAAACCAAATTGGCCACTATTGGTGACGAAACTTGGTTTGAATTCATATGCTCTAACCGGACAAAGTCTTGCTGAGCTCGCCTGCCACGACAAAACGGAGTGAAGATGGGTCGAAGCACAGTGTCGGGTTATGGAAACCCTCCAAAAATGACCCCAACTTAATTTTCGGAATATTGTCTCTTAAACAGGAATCCTTAACCGCCCTTCGATGGAGCTAAGGGAGACGGTTAAGGCAAATAAAATATGATCTGTGTTATTCGCGTCGCAAAGGGATCCCTTCGGGATAAATTGCGGCTCTTTCTTTTTGAGTAATTTGTGAAATTAGTGGTTAAACAAGTCTTATTCCCCGATCACCTTCACCAAGACCCGCTTGCGTCGGCCACCATCAAATTCACCATAAAAAATTTGCTCCCAGGGACCGAAATCCAGTTTGCCCTCGGTAATGGCCACTACCACCTCACGCCCCATGATCTGACGCTTGTGGTGCGCGTCCCCATTATCTTCACCAGTCCGATTGTGGTGATATTTCTCCGGACTTGGGTCATACGGCGCTAACCATTCCAACCAGCGTTTATAATCCTCATGCAAACCCGGCTCATCATCATTAATGAACACCGACGCTGTGATGTGCATGGCGTTGATGAGGCATAAGCCTTCCTTCACCTTGCTCTTGGATACCACGCTCACAACTTGGGGAGTCAAGTTGATGAATCCCATCCGCTCGGGCAAATTGATGTACAAATACTCTCGTAGGGATTTCATGCTTACCTCACCTGTTTGAAATGAACCATTGCGAACTCGGCACAAAGTTATTGCCGAATGAGAACCTGCCCGGATTGAGCAGGAACGCTTATGGACTCGCTGCTGGCTGTGCCCAAACCTTGGAGCGTGGCGCGTTTTTCATTCGCCACGATCAACCATTTTCCTTCGGGCAATTTTATTTTCGCGGTTTGATCTGTATTACCATTCAAAACAACCACGACAGAAGCTTTCTTGTTTTCGTCGGGGATCATGAATGCCAGAGACAGGTCATTTCCTGTCGGCAAGAATTGGCGTACCCCTTTGGTGGCATTCCGAAGCGGCGCAATGGCTGACCGGATGGCGATCAAACCACGGTAGTAATCCACCAGTTCGTGGTTCACGCTGGCTTCATTCCAGTTTAACCAATTGGTTTCATTGTCTTTATTGTAGGAATTGTGGTCGAGCTGACCTGCATGTGGATCGTCGGCTGGTGTCGAGGCGATAACCTTGGCTCGTCCCCAGGTCTGACCCTCGTGAATCATGACAGGCCCCTGACTGGTTAACAATGCTACAGCCGCAAGTTTTTGCATTTGAATTTGTTGCCGCGAAAGTTCCGCGACTGCCTGGCGCTGAACCATTTCATCTATTCCCACATTACCCAATCCCAGGCGGATGAAATCACCCATGGTATTGTCATCGTGGGATTCCAGGTAATTAACGCTCTGATTCGGTTTGACATAATGACCACCCTGGTCTTGGGTATACCCGGACATTAACGACTGATAATATTTCAGAGTGTGTTTATCCCAAAGATTGCCAAAAATGAAACCGGTATCGTGGTTGGCAGGGTTGGGGTTGCGTCCTTTGATGGCATTTCGGAAATCATCATTCCAAGACGCCCAGCCTGCTTCAGCCAGCTCGCGGGGATTGTAGCCACCGCCGCCCCAGGGTTCGCCGATCAAGATGACATCCGGATTCACCAATCGGGCAGCTTTGGTAATTTCTCTCACCGTCTCCATATCAATCATCGCTGCCAGGTCAAATCGGAAGCCATCGATGTGATATTCCTGCATCCAATAAAGAATGCTTTCCACAATGAGCCGGCGGGCCATGGGACTTTCAGTTCGCAGGTCATTACCACAACCACTTTTCGATAGAAAATCTCCCTTCTCATCCAATCTGAAATAATACTGTTTATCAATGTATTTCAGAGGATTGGCATCATACTGGGAAACATGGTTATACACCACATCCAGGATGACGGCGATGCCCTTTTTATGGAATGCCTTCACCATGTCTTTCATCTCAGTGACGGCTTTTCCGGTGGTACCAGTGTATTCACCATTAATCTCCGATCCATCCGATGCATAGCGCGAACTCGGTGCGAAGAAAAAGGAGGTCATATAGCCCCAATGGTTCCGGGCATACGGATTCCAGTCGTTGAAAACGGGAGCATCCGGATTCTTATAGTCCACTTCCAAAAAACCAAATTCCTGCAGAGGCAAAAATTCCACGGCATTATACCCCAGTGATTCAATAAAATGAATTCCCCCTTGCTGATTTTCCTCTGTCACACCTTGGTATGTGCCTGGAGCCTGACAATTGGAAGTGTTATCAGCCGTCAGATCCTTCAGGTGTGCCTCCTGAATGATGTAATCTTCCCAGGAGCGCTGAATCCAGGTGTCGCTTCCCCAGTCGTAAGGTTTATCATCCAAAATGATCGATTTTGTGGGATAGGTGTAATGGTTTAAGCGCACGACTGCCGGGCTATATGGATCGGCTACTACGAGTTTGGGATCGTAACTGTTGGCGGTGGTTTTAGGTCCATCCAGCCGGTAGCCATAAAATTTCCACGCATCAAGTGGATGGTTCATCACGACTTCCCAGACACCATCTTCATCGCGTTGCATGGGAATGTCGTTGCCGGATTTATCCTGATGGTTCTGAAACAAAACGAGTGAAACCTGAGTAGCGTTCGGTGCAAAAACACGAAAAGTCGCTAGTTCGCCCTGACGGGTCAGCCCCATGGGTTTATCGGATTGCAATTGATAAAGTGGTTTGGTCAAAGGTGAAACTCCTGGTTGAGATGCTGCGATTGACTGTGAACTGGGGGCCGGTTGACAAGCAATGAGTGCCGCCAAAGAAATCCCCACGATGGCCGCCACTCCGGTGTGTTGAATGGTCATTTTCCCTCCCGCATTAGATCGTTAACATAAACGCGCGGGACCGTTTCGCCAATTGATATGGGGTGGAAATTTGGTCTTTGGACATTGGACATTCACCGCTCGTCACCCTGAGCGGCGTCGAAGGGCGAGCGATTTCATCGAGCTTTGAGCTTTGACATTCGTCATTCGACATTGGACATTCGTTATTGGTCATGGTGAAGTCAGGACATAGGTAACAGATTATATTCAAGACATGGGTAACACTTTTCAACTTGTTACCTGTTTTCGTTGCATTTGAATGTTTCATTCTGGTACGGCACAAACGTGAGCACAGACAGATCAATTGTCC
>MNWS01000262.1 GCA_001872685.1 Fidelibacterota bacterium CG1_02_48_14 | reverse complement strand
TTGGAGATCTATTGATTGACATCCTTCAGAATTTGGGAACCACTTATTAAAAAATGGAATTATATTAACGATGTTCGCAAGGAGAATAATCTGAAACCTTATAAGGAATTCATAATATCTACTTGTTATGCGGCACTTACAAGTGTCTCAATATATGGTTTTTTTACACTTGCATCCTTTTTAACAGAAGGTATCACCAATTTGTTACCACTTAACGATCCGCAACCGGCTCAATTTCTTGCTTTGACTTTGAACTGGGGGGCTTCTATTTCGGGAGCATTTACTTTTATAACAGTAACTATTTATCAATTTATAGTGTTAATAAAAAATCTGAGAGGAGGTGAGGCCAATGCATTTTAGTGACGGTATTATACTTGAGCCTCCAATTCTGATAGATTTTGACCTTGCAGGGCTATACACAAGATTTGCAAAGTTGCCGTTTAGGGAATTTTTCTATGGGTATTTGTTTCGACTAATCGCCGGTATTGTTATCGTGATTCTAAGTGTGATTTTATTAATTGCCTGGGGATTGATCAGTAATTGGCATTATACAAATCAAATGATCTTTTCCCAGATGCTCTTTATCGTTATTCTAATGTTCATTGCCGAGCATTTAAGATCAAAGATGTACTCTCGAAGAACCATACCTAAAGACGGGATTCGCTCGGAATTACTGGTTTTGATAACGGATTTGCCACTTTCCAATTCGGAAATAATTGTTGATAAAAAAAATGGATCATTGATTAGACTCGTAGATATCCTAATTGGTATTTCTGCAATTTTAGTATTTTGGCCAATAGTTATCCTCGTGGCATTAGCAATAAAATTTGACTCGAAGGGGCCGGTCTTTACAAAGAACTCGAGATTGGGTAAACACTTAATAGAAGTTGAATTGCTGAGTTTTAGAACGACCACTCTTCCATCTGGCTTACCAATGGCAATACAAACAAATAGTGGGCGCTTTCTTAAATATTCTTCTCTAGACCGTTTACCTTGGTTTTTTAACCTGCTCAAAGGGGATGTGAGTTTAATTGGTCCAAACCCTATGAGAATGACTGAGATAAAGGAGCTTTCAGAAAATACGATTGAGATGTACTCTAACATTCGGCCAGGCATAATAAGTGGGTATATGACAGAATTCTTTTACCAGCCTAATCAACTAAGATATGAGACAAAGGAAACGCTAAATGATTTTCGGACGGCAGAACTTCAATATCATTTTGCCGCCTCTTACTTTGATTATCTGAAAGTTGTTTGGAAGGCAATTTTTCTCGTATTGACTCGTTCGGGTGAGGTATGATATTCCCCCAAAAAGAGCATCTCTGTGTGCACTGAATATTTCCTATTCATACTCGAACCGCACTAACTCAAAATTGCTCTGATTTCATTATTTGAAGTATTCCTTCAGATAATTCCGTGTTTTTCCACAATCCGTCCGCCAGATTCCACCAGTTTTCTAAGTTTATCAGTCAATTAGGTCGGTTTCAGTAGTTTAATTAGATCGGTTCGGTTCACCTGCATCATCGAACACCCAACAAAAACCAGTTATGAAAAAGCTCCCGAGGGAGCTTTTCTATTTTCAAGGATTCTGGAACAGGGTCAATATTTTATGGATTCAGACCAAATGGCGGTGAACGATAAATACCAGGAAATCTCGAAATCATTTACTGTATACATTCTTATTGTCCTTTATCTAAATATATCAATCTCAAGTAGATTTCAGCCGAAAGTTTACCGGAACCGAGATCCACACCGTAACCGGTTTATCCCGCTGGTAAGCCGGTTTCCAGGCCGTTTTTTTCACCGCATTCATGGCCGATTCATCCAGGCCGGTTCCGGGAAGTCCTTTCAGGATCAGGGTGTTATCTACGCTCCCATTTTTATTGATTTGGGCTTTCACAATAACCCGCCCCTCGATCTCGGCTTCACGTGCGATCTCCGGGTAGACCACATTTCCCTGAAGCGCAGCGTATCCACCAATGGGTTCCGGTGGTTCATCGTACGGGATAAACCGCATATCACTCACTGGAGGAGGTGGCGGCGCATCAATGGCGATAAAATCCGCCAGATCCGTCTCCTCAATGGTTAGCTCTACATCAATTTCTTCCGCCTCAGACTCAATTGGGATTGATGGCCGCAGCGGCGGCGGTGGTTTTTCAAATTGCTCTGTTTCCGGCGGAATGTCGATGTTTTCAATGGGTGCCAGGTATGCTTCCCGGGTCAAAGTGGGTGATTGAAATTTTGGCATGGTATAAAACCCAATTACAAAGATGCTGAGTACGATTATCGTGGCTAATTCCAGATATTGGCGGTACCGCAATCTCAGATTCGCATGTTCGTAAGGTAATAGATTCATTTTGTTCGCATCCTCTCTGCTCCGCATTATTCTTTTGCGTTGCGCACCTTGGACAGGTAAGAGGAAAAAGCGTTGTCATCGGTTTCAATTACTCCGTGATCGGTTAAAAACAGGTATAAAAAAACCCTGCCTTTCAGCAGGGTTTTACACAGACAAAAAAATTACAGGGTGGATTAGTTTGAACTCAGACGGAAGATAATGGGGATATTAACCCATACGGTAACCGGTTTATCGCGTTGAAGTGCCGGTTTCCAGGCAGTCATTTTGACCGCATTCATAGCTGCTTCATCCAGCCCGGTTTTGGGAATACCCTTGAAAATTTCGGTGGCATGGACTATTCCGTCTTTCCCGATCAGGGCTTGCACGATGACCGTTCCTTCGATTCCGGCTTCACGGGCGATCTCCGGGTAGACAACATTTTTCTGAAGTGCACCGTACCCACCTAGGGGTTCCGGATGTTCATCGTAAGGAATAAAGCGCCTATCGCTCACCGGTGGTGGTGGCGGTGCATCGATAGCCACAAAATCCGCGAGACCCGTCTCTTCAATGGTTATCTCCACATCAATTTCGTCAGGCTCTGATTCAATGGGTATGGAAGGCCGCATCGGCGGAGCTGGTTTTTTGAATTGTTCCGTTTCTGGTGGAATCTCATAGGATTCGATTGGAGCAATGTAAACGCTATTCTCCAATCCGATGCTTTCAAATTTTGGCATGGTATATAGGGCAACGACAAACAGACTCAGTGTGACCATCGTGGCTAATTCCAGATACTGACGGTACCGCAATCTCAAATTTGCATGTTCGTAAGGTAATAAGGTCATTCTGCCAACCATCCCTTCTGCTCAGCTTTCTTTTTTTGCATGGCGCAAATTGTACGCGAAAGGAGAGCTTAATTTGTCAATTGATTCAATTGTCCCATGAATCAAAAAAAATTTAGCACAAAAAAACCCTGCAACCAAGCAGGGTTTTTAATAAAAAATAGGGTGTTGTTTAATTTGATTTCAGACGAAATACAACCGGAATTGAAATCCAAACCGTAACAGGTTTGTCGCGCTGAAACGCTGGCTTCCAGGTCGTGCGCTTAATGGCATCCACGGCGGCCTCATCCAGACCTGTCTTGGGGATACCCTTCAAAATTTTTGTTGCCCGAACCGTTCCGTCTTTCCCGATTTGAGCCTGGACAATAACCGTTCCTTCGATCCCGGCTTCCCGGGCGATCTCAGGGTAGACCACATTTTTCTGAATCTGAGCGTACCCACCGGCAGGTTCCGGCGGTTCGTCATAGGCTATAAAACGGACAGCGTTTTCGGGAGGCGGTGGTGGTTCGTCCATCTGCTGGAACTCTTCCAGATCGGTTTCCTCGATGGTCAGATCTTCGTCCACATCTTCACTCTCTGATTCAATCGGAACCGAGGGTCGCGCCGGCGGCGGTGGTTTCTCAAACTGCTGAGTTTCCGGCGGAATCTCATAGGATTCGATTGGAGGAATGTAGGCTTCTCGCTCCAATTCGGAGGTTTCAAACTTTGGCATGGTATACAGGGCGACGACGAAAATACCCAACGTGATGATCGTCGAGAATTCAAGGTACTTGCGATACCGCTTGGGTAATGAAACTGAGTCGTTTTGTTGTGGGATCATATCAATGATGCCTGTTCGTTAGTTTCGAGTTTTCGCTGAGTAATTGACTTTTAGGGCATCAGCTTTTCGGAGTTCCTGATGAATGCCTGTTATGAGTTTCATCTCAGCTTGACGGTCTGCCTTGACCGAGGCAACGATTTGAGGGTCGTTCTTACGCTTGTCATACATGACATTGCGAACCTGATTCATTTCCATGATCCGGTCATCAATGGAAATCACACCCTCTTTGGTCGCCCAAATGTTGGCTACGTGGCGTTTTCCTTCGAGCTTCGATATTTTCCTGGCTTCGGGAAGGATCAATTTCAATCCCTGATACTGGCGTAAAACGGTGACCACCATGAAAAATATCAGCAGCATAAAGATAATATCAGGCAGTGAAGCCGTCGGAATGCCGCTGACAGTTTTTGTTTTTTGTTTCAGTCGCATGGTCTAACTAACCTTCCGGCTCAGCGATAGAAATACGCTTGGCATTTGCCATTTTCAACTGATCCATCACATCCAAATACGCCTGGTACTTTGTACGACTGTCAGTACGTACGGAAAAGATCATTTTGTCGTTGGCCAGCAATCTGTTGGAAACTTCCTGGCGCAGGTCACGAATTTCCACAATTCGGAGATCGTCACCTGATCCAATTGCAACTTTCCCGGAGGCATTTACAAAAATATTGGTGATGTTCTTCTTACTCACCTCTTGTTCATTGCCCTCTGCCGGCAGTACCAAACCCAAACCTTTGTCCACATCAATCGTTGTGGTCACCAGAAAGAACACCAGCAGCATGAATACAATGTCGGGCAGGGATGCGGTAGGAATTTCACCACCGGGTCTTTTGCGATTTCTTGCAGTCAGCATGTTGCCAAATCTTTCGACAGGGGCGCTGTTTATTTCGCCGAGTTCATATTTTCCAGGGTGTCAATCAGGTCGAGGGAGGTTTCTTCCATCCGCACGATCAGTTTGTCGATCATCCAGGTGAAGATATTCTGCATGACCTGAACGATCATAGCGACTACCAGACCAAATAATGTTGTCAGCAGGGCTTCTGAAATACCACTCGCAACCACAGCGGGTGAAATATCATTCGCGGCAGCGATAGCATCAAATGCCCCAACCATACCGGAAACGGTTCCGGTGAATCCGAGCATCGGTGCGATCGTCACGGCAGTTGTCAACCAGACCATGTTCTTTTCCAGGAAGGACATTTCAATGGACCCGGCACTCTCAATAGCTTTTTCAACAGCTTCGGTGCCCTTGTCTGCCCGTGATAAGCCAGCCAGGTAGACCTGTGAAATTGAACCCGAGGTATTGCGGCAGACTTCAATTGCTGCACCAATCCCCTCGTTTTTCAGTGCTGCATCTACTTTTCTCAAAAAAGCATTGGTGGCAAGGGTGGTCTTTGTGAGCGTAAATAACCGCTCGAAAACAAAAATCAGAGCAATGATGAACACGATCAGAATAGGCCACATAAAGGGACCACCTTTAATAAAAGAATCAACCATCCAAAAGTCCTCCTAATTAGTCGCTGGGTTGATGGTCATGGCGCCGGAATAGTAGAACACGACGCCTCGAAAGTCAATAAAATAAAAGCCCGTTCAACCCCACGAATCCGCTCGTCGAGGCTTGGGCAGCCTTGGTTTTGAATATTAGAGGTATCCGCCGGCATGCCCTATCTCCCGTGCTTCCGTCCAATGTTGCATCGCCTCCTGAATCTGGTCGTCCAACTCAGTCCGAACTTCATACTGTTCATTCCGACCCCAAAGCTGCGCGGCCAATTCACTCTTCAAATAATTCTGGATGATGTTCTCATCTTCAGTCAACTCAAGGCGATCAATTTTGATACCCAGTGAATCGATAATGCTGTAGAACTGATTCAATTCATCCTCAGAATATTTGAAATTGTCATAAAAATGCTCCCAATCGCGCTTTAGTTCAGGATGCTTAACGGCATACTCACTGGCAAAAGTGAAGAATGGGCGTGATGAATGGCGTCTGATGTTGGCAGTAGATTTTGTCAGCACGCCGGGCGGGGCCAAATGGACATCAGGTGTTATTCCACCGCCACCATAGACAACTCGTCCGGTTTTCGTGTGATATATGGGGCGACTTGCCAATTTTGTACTGTCTACCTTATCAAAATCATGATCGTAAATTTCCTCATAGTAGGCTTCAGCATCTCCATTTTTGTAAGGTCGCTGAATCAAACGCCCGCTTGGTGTAAAATATTTCGCCACGGTTACACGAATGGCAGAGCCATCACGCATGGGATATTGGCGCTGGACCAAACCTTTGCCAAAGCTTGTTTCACCGACAATCAACGCACGGTCAAGGTCTTGTAGCGACCCGGAGAGAATTTCACTGGCGCTGGCGGATGCCCGATTAATCATGATCATCACAGGTAATTTTTCAAATTCCGCCTTCCCCGTTGAAAAATAATCCTCGTTAGCATTTTTCAACCGACCCCGGGTATAGACAATTTTTTCACCGCCAGGCAGGAAATCGTCAATGATTTTTACAACTTCGTCCAAATATCCACCACTATTGTAGCGAATATCCACCAGGAGTTGTTTCATTCCTTGCGTCTTTAGCTCTTCAACAGCAGTGATGAACTCATTCGATGTTGTGGCCGAAAAGCGGTTCATCAACAGATAACCGGTACTGTCATCATCCATAAGGAATTTTGCGAGAACGGAATAAATGGGAATTTTATCCCGGATAATGGTGATTTCCAGTAGTTCGTCAAGTCCTGCCCGAGCAACGGAAAGTCCGACCTTGCTGCCTTTAGGTCCGCGAAGTTTTTTAAAAACCTCGTCGCGGGTGATCTTATAAGCCGATTCGCCATCAATTTTAATCAATTGGTCACCGGGGTTTAAAAGACCATCCGACGGTGACCCGACGATGGGGGAAATCACCGTGATGTAGTCATTGAGAATGTCAAACTCGATCCCGATACCCTCAAAATTACCCTTAAAACTCTCATTGATATTGTCAACCCGGTCGGGAGGAATAAAAATCGAATGGGGATCAAGGGCATCCATCA
Organism: Fidelibacterota bacterium CG1_02_48_14; assembly: GCA_001872685.1. GTDB lineage: Bacteria > Fidelibacterota > UBA8477 > UBA8477 > UBA8477 > UBA8477. The sequence goes on along the minus strand of MNWS01000262.1, from coordinate 1,336 downwards.
ATCCCTTGAAAGCGCCCTCCATGGTCGAATCCCAATCAACGGGTTCAACATACTGGGTATTGATCAGCTGAATCATTTCCTGGAAAACTTCTAGCTTCCGATACAGGTCATTTCCGGCAGCAAAGATATACTGACCGGTTGGTGTTAAGGCAAAGAGCCCAACCACCACCAGGATAACAATAACCGTTTTCGTGAAAATTTTCATATTACCTCGTTAAACGCATCTTAACGGTTTCGTTCCCTCAATTCCGCCTAGTTCATTAGCCGTCTAAAATAGTCACGGCATGTGCGTAATAAAAGTCTGAGTGTCGTTAAAAAGCTGTCAAAAAAATGTCAGCCAAGCGCCCTGTTTTCGGGTCGGCCTGATGTTGGTTCATCCTCAGATTCACTCGAATAATTTGATGAGGCTGTCATTTATAAATACCGCGGTACAGCATGCAAACTGACATCGTCCTGTCCCCCAAGATAATCTGGTATTGTAGGTTTATGCCTGCCCTTTAATAAGTTACTTTAAGTCCCGCCCCAATTTTATCTTGCATACAATAATTTAGCCCAATAAATTCTCGGGAGATTCAGAGGGGTTCTTCAAATTCGGAATAAGAAAATATTAATGAAAATACGAAAACCAGGACTTCAGGTGAGTATCGCCAGAATATTCGTGTTTGTTCTATTTTTCGGGGTACCACCCTCGCTCAGTGCTGTTGAGTACGAATTAATACAGTACAATCAGCCCGCTCAGGGTATTATCAGCGGTTTGAAAAGTGTGGGGGAATTAGCCGGAAATGGCCATGAAGCCATGGTGGGCGTGCGTGCCCGGGACGGATTTAACTCAGACTTGGTGTTGATCGAAATCGGCGACCGCGGTGAAATGGAAGTTTTGTGGACCTATCCACTTCCTAAAAATTACCTCGGTGAATGGGTTGATTTCACCATCAGTGATTTGGACCATAACGGCCGGCCGGAAATTGTCGCCATCAGCAATATTGTCAGTTCGAGCAGTCGCCTGAAAAATCCCGTGGATTGGTTATTTGTCTTTGAATGGGATGGCGCGAAATTCCCGGACAAACCAACCACATCATGGGGTTACCAGGACACGGAAGGTATTTTCCCGCGTCCCAATCAGATCATTCCGGGGGATCCGGATGCCGACGGTTTGACGGAATTCATCATCAGCTTCACCTCACCGGTTCCACGGGTAATGATTCTGGAATTTTCCGGCGACTTTGCAACCCCGGGCTGGACCATTGAGTATTATCAATTACCGGATATTCTTGCATCTGGACTCAAGCCATTTGCACTGGGAGTTGCCGATATTACCGGCGATAACCGGGATGAT
>MNWS01000172.1:6706-8475 GCA_001872685.1 Fidelibacterota bacterium CG1_02_48_14 | reverse complement strand
ACCGAAGCGGGAATGACATTTAATATCAACAGTCCCAAACAACTCGGCGACATTCTGTTTACGAAAATGGGAATTCCGCCTGTTCGTAAGACCAAGACCGGCTTTTCCACGGATGTGAATGTTCTGGAATTTTTGTCGAAAAAAAAATACACGCTTCCGAAGTTCATCCTGGACTACCGGCAAATTGCTAAGCTGAAATCAACCTACACCGATTCATTGCCGCTGTTGGTTCACCCAGAAACGAAACGCATCCACAGTTCATTTAATCAGACCATCGCTGCTACGGGTCGTCTGAGTTCCACTAATCCCAATTTTCAGAATATTCCCATCCGAACGGAAATGGGGCGTGAGATTCGACGAGCATTTCGTCCGCAACAACCGGATTGGAAATTGATTTCCGCCGACTATAGCCAGGTGGAATTGCGATTAATGGCTCATTTTTCAGAGGATGAGACCTTGATCGAAGCGTTCCGAAACGACGAAGATGTTCATCGCACAACAGCCGCAAAAGTTTTCGGTGTGGCATCGGCAGATGTTACGCCGGAACAGCGTCGCAGGGCGAAGGTCGTGAATTTTGGTATTATGTATGGCGCTGGTCCATTCCGCATGTCCAGTGAGTTGGACATTTCAAGAAATGAAGCTTTGGAACTCATAGACCAGTACTTCAATTCCTACCCGGGAATTCGACGGTATGTGGATACGACGCTGGAATTTGCCCGTGAGCACAAGTATGTACAAACGCTGTTCGGTCGCAGACGATCGGTCCCGGACATTGATGCCTCGAACCGGATGACCCGTGAAGGGGCTGAGCGCGTAGCCATCAACATGCCCATACAGGGAACCGCTGCAGACATTATTAAATTGGCCATGATTCAGATTGATCAGTCTCTGCGTGAAATGGGCTTGAAATCCATGATGATCCTTCAGGTTCATGATGAGCTGGTGTTTGAAGTACCCGACGACGAGCTTGAGGTCATGAAAAAATTGGTAACAGAAAAAATGGAAAATGCCATCCAGCTTTTGGTTCCCCTCAAAGTTGATCTTGGTGTGGGCGACAACTGGCTGGAAGCGCATTAATAATGGCGTTCCCGGTTATGCCGTTTCCCTAAGTTCACGAATTATCTCCACTTGAAAATCGGAAAGTGTCGGCTTATACTCCAAAAGTTTAGATAAAAACTTTGGTTTGAAAGTCAGACATTGCTCAACGCAGAACTTCATGCTGCACTCGTGCGGCGACCACTTTTTCTTTTTGCATTAAGCTTCATTGCCGGGCTGTTGATTCAGTCATTTTTCAATTTTAAGCTTTTCCCTGTCCTGGTACTCGCCGTAGTTCTATTGCTGTTGGCATTGATTTTATTGAAAAAATCGACTCTGATTTACATCGTCATATTCCTGGTCGGTGGTATGCTGCGGCTGGCTATAACACGCACCCCGGATCAAAATGATTTACGATTTGCAAGTTTCGCCCCTGATTCAACAGTCGCATTCCGGGGGTGTGTTCTTGCAACTGGTCAATCTGCAAATGGCAAACAACGACTGGCAATTGATGTTTATTCATTGGCAGATTCATCAGAAGTAACCGGATTGGTTTGGTCGTACCTGCGCGATCCAATCCCGGTGATGCCGGGCGACACACTAATAGGCAGGGGATTTTTCCGCTCTCCGTCACCTCGATCCAACCCCATGGATTTCGATTTCGCCGGGTATTTGGCCAAGAATAATGTTTTCTGGATCCTCTATCCTGACCCGAAATCGAGTTGGAACATTTT
>MNWS01000172.1:0-6696 GCA_001872685.1 Fidelibacterota bacterium CG1_02_48_14 | reverse complement strand
AAAATGTCGCTGATTCGTTGGGTGGAGCAGATTCGAACTCGCATTGCGGGGTACATTCATAATGAAGTTCCCGGACAGGCCGGGTATATGCTCAGCGCGCTATTATTGGGGATGCGTGAAGAAGTTGATGATGAGATCATTCAATGGTTTTCCGAAACCGGCGTTATTCATGTCCTCGCCGTGAGTGGTCTGCATGTGGGTTATGTAACGCTGATTCTGATGGTGATCATGAGTTTTCTGCGTCTGCCTTATAGCCTTCAGGTATGGGGGACGGTTGTCGGATTACTTGGCTATTCCTTGCTCACTGGTGGTGCGCCGTCAGTTCTCCGGGCCAGCACCATGGCGACCTTTTACCTGATTGGAACGACAATCGAAAGGCGGGTGGATTTGTATAATTTGCTCGGCGCGGCTGCCCTGGGAATGTTGCTCATCGCGCCGGAACAACTATGGCGGGTGGGGTTTCAGCTCTCCTTCGCAGCCGTTTTTTCAATCGCTTACTTTTTTAAAAGACTGAAACTGATGATTCCGGAGGCTGGGGAGGCGCTGCTAAAACGATTGAAATGGTTGGGTTATTTTGTTGATTTGTTGCTGGTCTCATTCGCCGCTCAAATTGGCACGCTGCCATTCACCATTGCTTATTTTCATAAAATTCCCATCGCCGGATTGTTCGCCAACCTGGTGGTTATTCCGATGATAGGCATTATCGTGGCACTGGGTTTCACATTGTTACTACTCGGGACATGGATTCCACTCATCGGAGGCATGTGGGCTGCGTTGCTATCGCTACTGTTGGAATTGTTGGTAAAATTTGTTGAACTGATGCACCGGGTGCCGCTGGCCTATATTTCGCTGCCACCGATTCACCCAATTTGGTTGATTATTCTAATCGTTACTTCCCTGATTTTATTCTCAACTGCGAGTTATAAACGATTCATCCTGACGATCGAAATGCTGCTCATCACCAACTTCCTGATCTGGCGTGGTGTTTGGACAGTACCGCCCAATCTAAGCATCGCCATTCTGGATGTCGGTCAGGGCGATGCGACGATTATCCAGACACCGGCAGGAAAAACGATCGTTATTGATGTCGGTTTAAGGTTCGGCGGAGATGACAGTGGCGCCGATGTCGTGGGACCTTACCTGGATTATATTCAAGCGGATACAGTTGACCTGCTCATCTTAACACATCCTCATAACGACCATATTGGCGGTGCGCCGTGGTTGTTGCGTCACTTTCCCGTCAAGCGAGTTTGGCAACCGAATTTAGACTATGATAGTTTTACGTACCGAGAAATTCAGTTTCTTATTGATTCCCTGGGAATCAAGAATGAATCACCATTTGCCGGTCAGGTAGACGGTAGTTTTAATCCCTTATTTTTAAGAGTGTTAGCGCCGGATTCCACCACAATCACAAACCCACCCTCCTCTACAAATGATTATTCCATCGTGGTTCAGACGTTGTATGGCACCAATCGATTTCTTTTCTCAGGAGATGCTGAAGCTGGGTCCGAAACCCGTCAGGCGCACTTTGACACGCTTTTAAAGTCTGACCTGATCAAGGTTCCGCACCATGGCAGCCTCACCAGCTCAACGGGTCAATTTTTAAACAAAGTAAAGCCCCAATGGGCAGTGATTTCAGTAGGGAGGAGGAATAAATTCCGTCATCCCGCCAAAACCACAGTTGAGCGCTATCAGCAGCTCGGCGTGAATATCAAACGCACTGATCAGGATCAGGCTGTTATAATGGAGATGGATGGGACGGATTTTTGGTTAAAGCAGTGGCGTACGGAATGAATTATTTCCGGGAATGATTACCCGGTTGGGTATGCTCACGAATTTGGACAAAAACGCCAGAAAGGCTTCAGTCGACTCAGTGTATTTTTCAATATCGCCGGGGTTGGATTTAAAATAATATCGCACCAGTTCAAGCGTGGTTCGGTCGCCGGGTTCTGTAATCACACTGAGGAATTCATTAAAATGGTCTGTGTAATTATTCAGCCCATTCATGAGATATTCGTAGTCCCAGACGCCTGCGCTGTGTAAAAACAACATCGCTTCCAGAGCAACGGCACGGGCTTCCTGGTTTTCATCCAGCATCACAGAGTTAATTTTTAGAGCGTCATTTGCCAAAGGTGAGTGTTCCGAAGGCTGAGTCCAAGTGAGCAAAATACTGTACCAGAGGAGAGACTCGAACTCTCAAGATCCGAAGATCGGTGGATTTTGAGTCCACTGCGTCTACCAATTCCGCCACTCTGGCCATTCAAAAAAGCGGACAAATATATTTACCGACCCACGTCCAGTCAACAAATAGCTTCTTTCTGAATATTCTATTGCTTAATATTGCCACTCAAAAATGATCATAACTATTGGGAGGAAGTGATGGAACCAAGAACCATTGCTGAAATGTTTCTAGCGACGACAACCAAGTATGCAGATCAAGTCCTGTTTTCCGAAAAAGCGAGCGACGGCTGGCGAAATTACACAGGTCGAGAAGCTCGTCAAATTGTTGAAAAAACGGTGTATGGCCTGGCTTCGTTGGGATTAAAAGCCGGTGACAAAATTGGTATTCTGTCGGGAAATTGCCCCCGCTGGGCTTTCTCAGACTATGCAATTGCCTGTAGCGGTGCGGCCTCAGTTACCATTTACCCCACGCTGATCCCATCGCAGATTCAGTACATTGTTGAGCATTCTGAATCAAGAGCTGTGTTCGCCCGTGATCGCGAGCAAGTTGAAAAGATTATCCAGATCAAGGACCAATGTCCGCAACTGGAGTGGGTTATCTGTTTTGACGATACCGATTCCTTCGAGCCGGCTTACATCATGTCATTTTCCGACTTGATGGCCAAGGGCGAGACATTTTCAAAGAGCGGGACCGACTTCGATTTTGAAAAACACGCCCGTGAAGTCAAACCCAGCGATTTGCTGACCCTTATTTACACTTCAGGCACGACCGGGAATCCAAAGGGCGTCAAATTATTACACAGTAATTTGGTGAGTAATATCCTGGATTCGCTCAAAGTCCTCGTGGTGGACAACACCGACACTTTCTTATCGTTTTTGCCGCTAAGCCATAGTTTCGAGAGAATGGCTGGACATCTTCTGGCAACCTCCGTTGGTGCCTCCATCAGTTACGCCCAGTCCACCGAAACCGTTCTGGCCGATATGAAGGAGGTAAACCCGTCTGTCATGGCTTCTGTGCCGCGCCTGTATGAAAAAATGTATGCCGGCGTTCAGGCAAAATTCGCCACGGGATCACCCTTAAAACAAAATATTGCGCATTGGGCGATTGAGACCGGGAAGAAGTATGCGACAAAGCGGAAAAAGGGTTCTGTCAGTGGATTTCTGAAGATGAAGAACGGCTTGGCTGACAAACTCGTTTTTAGCAAGGTAAAAGAATTGCTGGGAACCAGATTCCGCTTTTTTGTCTCGGGTGGTGCACCGCTATCGGCTGAGATCGGCGCCTTTTTTGATGCCGTCGGCATTAAAATTCTCGAAGGCTACGGATTAACCGAAACGTCACCGGTAATCACCGTTAACAAACTTGAGGATTACCGTTTTGGTACGGTTGGTGCGCCAATTCCGGGTGTCGAGGTTCGAATCGCCGAGGACGGTGAAATTCTGACCCGTGGACCCAATGTTATGGAGGGTTACTATCGTGACGATGCCGCAACCCGGGAAGCCATTAACGAAGAAGGGTGGTTCTACACCGGTGACATTGGAATTATAGAGGACGGTTACCTCAAAATCACTGACCGTAAAAAGAACCTGATTGTAACGGCCGGCGGGAAGAACATTGCACCTGCCGGATTAGAGAATGCATTGGTATTGAGCCCCTTCATTGAGCAGGTGGTTGTTATTGGCGATAAGCGGCGTTTTATTGGTGCGCTTATCGTCCCGTCATTCCTGGCATTAAATGACTGGGCGACCAACCATGGTATTCCATTTTCAGATCGCGCAGCCTTGCTAAACGATGCGAAAGTCTATGAGCTTTTCCAGGGTGAGGTTGACAAAGCCATGCATAATTTTGCCCGTTTTGAGATCGTGAAGAAGTTCGTACTCTTGTCGAAGGAATTCACAATTGAAGACGGCTCACTCACACCCAGTTTGAAGATCAAACGCAAAGTTGTGGAAGAGCGCTATAAAGACCTGATCGAAAAGATGTATGCTGAATAACGCATCAGGGTCAAGATCGAATTAGTCAATTCGAGTTTATTCAGACTGAGGGCACGGGAAATTTTTTCAGTGCCCTCAGTGTTATTTTCAACCGGATCTGTCTTAAACATCAGAGGTAGTTATCATGAAAGTCGCAGTCCTCGGTTCAGGTAGTTGGGGGATGACACTGGCCATGTTATTGGAGCGCAATGGCTTCCCGGTAACCGTTTGGTTTTGGGATAAAGTTTTACATGCTCAAGCGGTAAGTGAGAGAGAATTACCTGATTTTTTACCGGGAATTCAAATTCCTGAATCGCTGGATTTGACGACGGATTTAAAATCAGCCGTAAAAGATGCCGAACTGATTGTCATCGCATCGCCATCGCACACGGTAAGGATGACCATGGAGGCTATCGGGACAGCTATTTCACCCAAAGCCCTTATCGTGAACGTGGCCAAGGGAATTGAAAACGATTCATTAATGACCATGTCACAGGTGATTGTTGATGCGACGCCAAATCTGTCACCGGATCGCGTTGCCTCGCTTTATGGACCGACACATGCTGAAGAAGTGAGTAAAGGAATGGCGTCTGCCATTGTGGCGGGATGCGCCAATGATGAAAATGGCCGGAAAATCCAAAGTTATTTCATGTGCGATTCTTTGCGGGTCTACACAAATACGGATATTTTGGGTGTGGAGTATGGTGGCTCATTGAAGAATGTAATCGCCATTGCTGCCGGGATTTTGGCGGGAATGGGCTCCGGGGATAACACGCTGGCAGCCTTAATCACCCGGGGATCATTTGAGATCACCAGACTTGGCGTTCATCTCGGAGCACAAGAGGCGACATTCGCCGGATTAAGCGGAATCGGTGATTTGATCGTAACCTGTCTCAGCCAACACAGCCGGAATCGGCATGTGGGCTTCGAACTGGGACGCGGAAGAAAATTAAATGACATTCTGGGGAGTATGAAAATGGTTGCCGAGGGTGTCAAAACCGCGAAGTCTGTGCATCAATTGATGACCAAAACGGGTGTCGAAATGCCCATTAGTGAGCAAATATATCAGGTGTTATTTGAGGACAAGGATCCGCAGCAGTCGGTGAGTGAGTTAATGGGTCGCGACCCGGTTAAAGAGCGACATTCCATCTGATTACGAGGATCGGCAGCCTTAAAAAATTATTGTATTTAATAGTGTTTACTCATTAAAAATATTTGTGACCCATACTGGCAGCAACCATATTACACTAAATTTGAACCTTGAATGAGGAGGCCATAATGGCAGTCAGTGATTTCAATTTAACCCAGCGTTTTACACTCTTTACGCCTAAAGAGCAAAAGGTGTATCCTATCCCTGAACGGGATTTGAAAAAAATTGGGGGAATGCTTCAGCATATATCGATCAAGAATTATGGTTTTCAGGTTATGGCCTCGCTCGTCTTCGGGATGATCGTCGGCTTGATCCTGTTCGTACTTGGCTATCAATCGGTCGTAAATACCGGATTTGGAATTTCACCGGCGTTGCTGACGATTGTTATTGTCTCATTTGGCGTTGGCATCGGGATCGCCCTGATCATTCTGGCAAGGCAGCAAGCCAAACAGGTCGCTGATGCCCGGGAAAGCGTTTTAAATGAATTGGACTTGATTGAGGACGGTTTTGCGAAGCCGGTACTTGAGAAATCCTACGAATCTCAAAAAAGTGATTCAGTCAGCTGACATTCCTTAAAAAAAATTCGATTAAGCGGTCCGGTGAAAGTCGGACCGTTTTTTTTCTGAAGCTACAGTTAGGATGAAAGTCATGGAAAATCAGCTCGATATCCGGTTTGCGACAGTTGAAGACGTGCCGCAGATACTCAAATTTATCACGAGTTTGGCAGAATACGAACGGTTGCCTCATGAAGTGATCGTAACTGAAGAATTACTTCAAGAAACGCTATTTGGATCAAGAATATTTGGTGAGGTATTGATCGGCTCTGTAGGTGATAAAGCAGTGGGGTTTGCGTTGTTCTTTCATAATTATTCAACCTTCCTTGGCCGACCCGGAATTCACCTCGAGGATTTGTTTGTAATACCTGAGGAACGGGGTAGAGGATATGGAAAAGCATTATTATCGTATTTGGCGCAAATTGCAGTTGACCGAAAATGTGGTCGTTTGGAATGGTCAGTTTTAAACTGGAATGAACCTGCGATCAGTTTCTATCAATCATTGGGCGCGATACCGATGGATGGATGGACTACCTACCGGATGACTGGTGACTCGCTAGCAATGTTGGGTCAAGCTTATGCAAAGTAAAATTGCCTTGCCCGGCCTGACTCATCCTAATATCTTTGCCCGCTTTTTTCAATGGCAGAGTAGCTCAGTTGGTTAGAGCACCGGCTTCATAAGCCGGGTGTCGGCGGTTCAAGTCCGCCCTCTGCTACAAGTTTTGTTTTATACCTACATACTTTACAGTAGGACTTTCGATAAGCTCTACATCGGCATGACTAATGATGTTGAACGGCGTCTGTATGATCATAACAAACGCCCGGATCACCACCGCGCGA
>MNWS01000018.1 GCA_001872685.1 Fidelibacterota bacterium CG1_02_48_14 | reverse complement strand
CTGGCAGGATGAATTGATACCGATACCAAATATTAGCAGGTTTATCACGCACGATAACTCACACTGAATTTTAGGGCATTAATTTTGGTCATCACTTTTCCTGTAAAATTCCCCTGATAGGGATAATCTACTGTGACGAAAATGTAAATCAAGCAGTGTCATTCTGCATTCACGGTCATGTGATTTTCATTATACCTCATAGCATTTATGTGATATGTTTCCCGCGATGCTGACAAAAAAACTTCCGCTAAAAAAATTGAGGCAATTATGACGCACGGACCTTCCCCCAAAGTACTCATTTCGGCAGATATTGAAGGCGTGTGCGGTGTTGTTGATTGGGACGAGACGACATTGCATGAAGGGGACCACGAATATTTTCGCAAGATGATGGCGCAGGAGGTAAATGCTGCCGTGGAGGGCGCGTTGGCAGCCGGCGCAAAAGATATTATCGTCCGGGATGCTCATGGTTCCGCACGGAATCTCCTGCCTGACATGGTTCACCCGGAAGCGCAACTCATCCGGGCCTGGACTCGCTCTCCTTTTTCCATGATGGATGGCATTGACCGGGGAATTGACGCCGTCGTGTTTGTGGGTTATCATGCCCGGGCGGGTACGCCACACGCCACGCTTAAACACACCATGAATGGTAAAATTTACCACCTGAAGGTGAATGGCCAACCGGTCGCCGAAGCAGAATGGAACGCGCTGATTGCTGGCTATTTTGGCGTTCCGGTGGTGTTCATTGCCGGCGATAAAGCAGTTTGCGATTATGCGAAAGAGCGGTTCGCGGACATCGAAACCGTCGCTGTGAAAGAGGGCTTGGGCAAAGGTGTGATTGGCATCCATCCTAGTAAAGCCCAGGCACTCATCCGGGCTGGGGTGGAGAAGGCCATTAATCGTCTCGGTGATTTTAAACCCCATATACTGACAGCGCCGTACTTTGTTGAGATTGAATTCCGTCGCGAAGAGGACGCTTATGCCGGACAGTGGTATCCCGGTGCTGAGGTCGTGAATGAAACCACCATCGGATTCCGAAATGAGGATTTCTATGAATGCCTGCGCTTTTTCTATTTCACACACGATTAGAGCTTCGCAGTTCCTGATTCGCGTTGGCTTGGTCGCGCTTGCAGGAATGGGCGTTGTCGGGGCGCAAATCCTCACCGGTCGTGTTGCCGGTACACCGATTACCGAGCAAAGCGCCATTGTTTCCAGCGCAAGCTACCCCGACACCTATTGGGTTTTGAATGACTCCGGTGATGACGCCCGATTATTCGCCATATACGAAAATGGTGAGATGATATTACCCCCTTTCCTGAAAAAGTATTACGATGATTCAACCCATGTTTTTCAAGGGTTTCCTGTTTTCGGTGCGACCAATCAGGATTGGGAAACAATCGCCCGCTTGAAAGACACGCTTGTTATCGGCGATACCGGCAATAATGGCAACGCCCGGCGGGATCAGGCGCTTTACTTCGTACTGGAGCCAAACCCCCTGGCTGTGGAAGGCACCCACATTCTATCCCGGGTTCCTATTGCATACCCGGACCAAAAGGCATGGCCACCGGACGAATGGGATTTCGATTGTGAGGCAATTTTCACCTTCAAAGGAAAGGTCTATTTCCTGACCAAGCAGCGTGCAGCCCAAACGATTAATCGTCCGAAACCTGCTACGCGTCTTTACCGACTTGACTCCAGATTCACCACCAGGATCAACACCCTCACTTTGGTGGGCGGTCAAGATAATCTCGGTGGTTGGGTAACGGGAGCTGATGTATCACCGGATGAGAGTCGCTTGGCTGTGCTGGTCCACCATCCTCTCAACTCCGGAATATGGATTTTTAATGCACCCCAACACGGTGACAATTTTCTGAGAAAATCGGGTCAATTTTTCCCGTTAGGGAAGCGCGGCCAATGCGAGGGCATTTGTTGGAAAACGAACAATACGCTCATTTTCACCAATGAAGACCAGGATATTTTTGAAATTCAGCTAACCAAATGATGAGGCATACATGACGCGATTTTTTTATGACCGAAATATTTTCCAAACAGTCAAGCACGGCTTCACACTCCCGGATGCAAAAGAACACTATGCTCCCGATTTGGAAATTGAGCCGATTCACACACGGATTAATCTGAGCGTTGACCCCTGGCAAAAATCAGCCGCCGGATTTTGCGACATCACACTAAGGGGGAATGTGGCTGGCGGACAGACTCTGGCCTTGGATGCGATGAATTTTGAGAATCTGACGGTTGCGGCATTGGATAGTCCCGTCGTTTCCCATCGCTATGACGGGTCGAAAATCTACCTTTTCTGGACCAAACCTTTTGCTGCAGACGAGTGTCGCCAGATTCGTGTGGGTTATACCGTCATAGAACCGGTTACGGGAATTGTGTTTTCCACACCCACCAACGACCAGCCGGATGCACCGATTTTGGCGGCATCTGACAACGAATCCGAGCGCGGCCGCTACTGGTTTCCCAGCGTGGATTTCTTGACCGTTCGCACAACATTGGAGTTTTTTCTAACTGCCCCAAAAGAGCTCACCATCCTTGCCAATGGTTTTCTGGCGGACGAAGTCGAAAACACCGACGGCACCAAAACCGCCCATTGGAAGCTGGATTATCCCTGCCCGAGTTACCTGGTCTGTTTCGCCATCGGGAATTTCAATCGTTACGATGACGAGACAGTGGATGGAATTGCTATCCGCTATTTTGCTGATAAATCCTACCGGTCGGAAGACATTCAGCGCACCTTTGCAAAAACACCGGACATGTTGCGGTGGCTCCCGAAAAAGCTGGGGATTCCATTCCCTTTCCCAAAATACTATCAGGTGGCGGTGCGGGAAATCGGCGGTGCGATGGAAAACATTTCACTGGTCTCCTGGGATGACCAATTCTTGCAGGATGAGCTGTACGCCGGAGAGATTGGGTATCGGACCGATCTGGTTAATATCCACGAAATGACACACAGCTATTTTGGCGATGCGGTTGTGTCCCGGGATTTTGCCCATGTTTGGCTGAAGGAATCCTGGGCGACCTACATGGAATCGGTGTGGCTCGAAGACCATTTTGGAAAAGATGCCAAAGACTGGCAGATTTATCACGAAAAACTGGAATACCTGAGTGAAGCGGACGAAACCTACATCCGCCCTATCGTTACGCGTCGGTACGATTCCAGTTGGAGTATGTTTGATCGGCATCTCTATCCCGGTGGCGCGATTCGCCTGAACATGCTCAGGGAAAAATTAGGTGATGACAAATTCTGGGCGGGTGTTCAAGACTATTTGAGGCAGAACATGGGTTCTACCACTGAAACGGTGGATTTTGTTCGGGCGATGGAAAATGCCTCCGGGAAAAATCTCGGAAAATGGTTCGACCAATGGTTCCATGGACTGGGTTATCCCAAACTGAAAATCGAATACTGTTATCATGATCAAGCTGCGGAAGCGACATTCATCATCGAACAGACGCAGGTTGAAAAAGAGAAAAATATCGGGCTGTTTGATCTGGATTTGGAGATTTTGTGGCGGGATAAGCAGGGTGTCGATCACCTGGAAACCGTCAGGGTTTCAGAAGCTCGGCATGTTTTGGTAAAGAAAATGGATGACCCGGAATTTATTTTGATTGATCCGGCGCAGAAGATTGTTGCGACATTTGAATTCAATCCCGGCGATGTGAAACTACTGTCAGCCTTACACCAGGCGACATCCATTTTGGGTCAGATCCAGGCCATCAGTGAATTGGCGAAAACCGGGAAACGCGCGAACATCCAGGCTGTTGAAAAATTCTGGTCAAAGAGCCTGTACTGGGGCATCCGCATTCACATTTTCAGGGAATTGGCGAAAGTTCACAACGAATTTGCCATTAACGCCTTGTCACGACTTTTGAAAATAGAGGACCATTCAATGGTACTGGAACATGCTGCTATTGCTTGTGGCCAGCAGCGCGATCCGGTTCTGAGAGCGGCTTTGCTCGCTAAGCTGGAAACTAAAAACTTGCTCTACAAAGCCCTGGCTGCCATTCTCGTGAGTATTGGAAAACAGAACCAGGCTGATGATCTCGAATTGCTGTCAAACTATACCGGCGATGATTCCTGGCGACGAATCGTAAGCGTCGGTGCCTGGACAGGAATTGGGTATTTGGGTAGTGAGACAGGTTTTGAGATGCTCCTGGAAAATCTGACCGTGAATGTGAAATTTTTCAATGAGCAGGTTGCTCGTGTTACAGCCCTGGCTTTAAGTGCGGCCAAAATGCCTGACCATTCACAACAGCAAGCCATTGATGCGTTGATCGACTTAACCCGGTCAAATTCCCCGAATGTTCGAATAAGTGCCGCCCGGGAGTTGGCGACATTACACGCCAGTCGAGCCATTCCGGTGATTCAGGCACTCAAAACTCGCCAGGCGAATCAGGATGCACCGCTGCTGGAGCGACTCATTCAGCAAATTAATTCCGGCACAAAACCTGGTGAGGAAGCCATCAAAGCACGCAAACAGATCGAAGAACTGGAATCCAAACTTGCCAAATTGGAAACGCGTCTGCAAGAGGTAGAGGCTCGAAATCCATCCAAATGAGTGATTTTAGCCGTCCTGCCTGGCAGGAAAAGCAACTTCGCAGGGTCTTGAAACTTTCCAAATTAAATGGAATGTCCGTCATGATTTTCGGAATTCTGGGTGGCGTTATCGGAGTTTTCTCCGTTTCGCTGGAAGGAATCCTCATGGGGATTTTAATTGCTGGTTCAGGCTGGGTGGAGCTCGAAGGACGGAAAAAACTTATGGCGGGCAGTCCCGACGCCAGCCTCTGGCTCATGGGCGGGGAAGCATTGCTACTGTTTGTCATCGTGATTTATTCCGTCGCGCATCTTTTAGCAGTTGATCCGACGAATGCCCTGAACATGCTCTCGCCTGAGATGAAATCAATGATTTCAGGTTCCGGTGGGTTACCGGACCAAATGGTAAACGAATTAATCTACTCAGCCTATCAGTGGTTGTACCGGGGATTGATTATCGGCACCGTGCTTTATCAAGGTGGTACGATTGCTTATTATTATCTGAAGACCCGGGACCTCTGAGCTGACACGAGCAGCCGCTTAGGCTTCAATAATGCCAAAAGTCATGACGGGCATGCCCGGAAAGACCACTGACGAATCAGCATGACCTAAAACGATAGCCGCTTTTAACGCCTGAATTGTTTGTTGCGGTTTTCCAAAGGCATTTACAATCCGGGCCAGGGGTTGTCCGGTTTTCACAACATCTCCAGGCTTCACAAGAAACCGCAAAATACCACTGCCTGAGCTATACGGTTTGTCAGAATATTTCAAAATCCGACCCTGGCTATAACCAGGTGGCAACGGGTACTCGAATGGTGTGGAATCTGAGGTAACCATTCCCAATCCCATGAGGATATTCCAGATTGATTTCACCGCCAGATCAATGTAGTGCTCATTGACCACATACGGTTCCCCCATCTCATAGGTCAATGCCGGGATATTGTGGCGTAACAGATTGTGTGTCAGACTACTATGTATCATCTCGGTGTCTTCAATCAGGCAGAAACCACTCTGACGAGCAAATTGTTGTGCCTGTAGATAGGCCTGCGGATAATCTGCACTTTGGTTGCTGTCCAGCAGAACATAAGGCAGGGATTTGATCCAGTCGTTGTGCAGATCAATCACCAAATCGGGTTTGTTTTTAATAATGGTGGAGAAGATGATTTGCGCCAATCGCTCGCCCAGAGAGCCCTGGGAATTTCCGGGAAATGATCGATTTAAATCTTCGCGACCGATGGTGATGTTGCGCGATATTGTCTCAAATCCCAACGGATTCATCAATGGAAAAGCGTTGATGGTGCCCTTCAGTAATCGGAGCCGCGCTCTTCTGAAGATCTCCTGAACAATAACAATTCCACCGACTTCATCACCATGCATACAGGCTGTCAACCAGATCCCGGGACCAGGGGTGGGTGACGACAGCCGCATCTGGGGTAATCGTCGTCGGGAAAGGTCCGACCCGGTGAGAATTTTCAGGAATGAATACCGAACTTTATTGAGTGATTTTTCTCGCCCGGATTGCACTGTGTTGGATATTTTTCCCATGGCACACCATTGTTTTTTAGGAATTTACAGCGGTGTGCCCCTTAAAACGAAGAGATTCGTTGATCTATAAAATTACTTCCGCAACAATTTAAACGCATGGTCCGACGAACCCGTATGGATGGCATAGAGAATCCACAACATAGCCAATGGTTCAAGATAACGGGATGCGGTGATGTCACCAGAGTCAACGACTCCCCAGCCAAAATCGTACAGAAACCTGGTAACCAGTTCTTTGGCAACGGCATCATTTCCACAGATAAATGTCGTCGGCGGGCCATCCGGGAATACCGGATTTACCATATGGGGTGAACCAATCGTATTAAAAGCCTTAACCACACGAGCATCCGGCAGCCAACGCTGGATCGATTCTCCTGCTGAATCCGAATGACCAAGGTCCAGGGTCGGGGCTTGATTCGCCGCAAATCTCAATGGATTGGTACAATCAATCACCAGTTTACCCTTGAAATGCTCAATACCAGCTAATTGAATCGCATTTTCAACGCCCGACCATCTCACAGCCAGAATGATCACTTCACCAAATGTCGCAGTATCTGCAAATGTCTCATACGAGCCATTTTTACCGATGTCCTTTAACCAGTTCGCCAATTTCCCTTGTTCCGGGATGCGTGAACTCAGCATGACTTCATGTCCGAGATGCGCGAATCCACGCCCCAATGCCTGCGCTACATTACCTGATCCTAAAATGCCTATATTCATCATACAATTCCTTATGGTTCAAGATTTCAACCCATAGTCCCAGTCACAATTCTATACAAAATTTTAACGAAACAGGCAAGGAGGGAAGCTGGCAATTCCCCTGGAATGCCAAATGCTGAGTTCGCGAATCAGATCAACTTGAGATTAAATACCGACGAGTCGATTTCCAAATAGGGCAAAAGCGTCTTGTCCACCGAGATGGTAATTCGATCGCCATATTTCGCGAGTTTATTCAGGAGCCGCTTGATCTGTGGAATGCGATTCGTTTGAATGACCTGGAATTGCAGTGTGATGGAGGAAGAGGTCTTGCGAAGCACCTTCACCAAATGTTTTTCCGCATTTTTGAAAAACGCTCGATCCAGAAAACCGGTCACCGAGAAAGATAAATCCGCCGCCCGATTGCGTATCTGGTTAAATGAAATTTCGAGCTTGCGCTGATCGATATACTGCTTAAAAATGGACCCAATTTGGCGTTGGTATTTTTCCAGCCGGTTTTGGGCTTGACGGGGTGATACTTTGAAATGGGCTTCAACAAAATGACGCATGGAAAGTCCCAGTATCCAATCCTGGATAACCAGCGGAATCAGCTTTGGTTTTAAAACTGGCCAGGTGGTGAGAAAATGAAATAACCGCGGAAAACCGCCGGGGGCAATACCGTAGGTTAAAAAATTGAGTATCGTTTTCATTCGTCCATTTATCGCGACTTTATCTGAATAATCGGGTCTCGCCAAAAATCGAAGTTTGCTGCGTATGCGCCGGGCGATGAACCGATCCTTGACCAGGTTCTCATAGAGCCAGCGATACCCTTGAATCAATTCATCCATGGTCATCCGCTTAGGGATGACATTGGTGTGCAGGGAGGTATTGTCACCATGTTGAACATCCGGAATCAGGCGCCCTTCCTGCTCTAATCGTTGATACAACGGGGTCTTGGGAGGTGCAGTCAGTAATCCCACCATGGCCATTTGAATGCCTGAATTCACGATGAATTGGAACTGCTTTTTGAAAATCGCCGGAGTGTCATGGTCGAAACCAACGATGAAGCCACCATAAATATCAATGCCCTGGGCGTAAATAGCCCGGAGGGAGGTCAATAGATCCTGACGCAAATTCTGGAGTTTTTTGGTTTCGCGTAAACTTGATTCATCCGGTGATTCGATCCCGATGAATACCCAGCCGAAATTGGCTTGGCGAAGCAGGGCGAGCAGCTCGGCATCGTACGCCATGTTGATGGATGCTTCCGTCCCAAAACTGAAGGTGTAATGGTGCCGCCGTTGATAGTCGACAAGAAATTGGAGGAGTTTTTTGGCGGCTTTCGTGTTGCCGATCAGATTGTCATCCACAAAAAAAATGCTGTCAATCCCCAGGGTTCGGAGACGATCCAATTCACGACCAATCTGAAATAATGTCTTCGAACGCGGTTTCCGTCCGAACATGACGATGATATCGCAAAAATCACATCGAAAAGGACAGCCCCGGGAAAATTGCATACTCATGGAACGGTATTGATGAA
Source organism: Fidelibacterota bacterium CG1_02_48_14 (assembly GCA_001872685.1). Taxonomy (GTDB): domain Bacteria; phylum Fidelibacterota; class UBA8477; order UBA8477; family UBA8477; genus UBA8477. The sequence continues at coordinate 176 of MNWS01000018.1, read as the reverse complement.
TATCCAATAAATCATATCGCGGAACGGGTGATGCTGCTAGATCGACCAAACCGGTCTCCTGATAGAATGGTTGCGGATGACCCGCCTCAAAATCCTTACAGAATGCCGGCCAGATGTATTCCGCTTCACCAGCTACCACACAATCTGCCAGGTCCGTATAATTTTCCGGACAGAGC
>MNWS01000016.1 GCA_001872685.1 Fidelibacterota bacterium CG1_02_48_14 | reverse complement strand
TGCACCAGGTATAATTGCTGGTACTGTCAGTAATGTTGCTGATGAGGGTCTTGGATACGCGATTATCAATGTTGATAGCCCGCTGTTCCATTTCACCACTCAGGCTGATGCTAACGGCGCTTATTCAATCGATGTACCTGCTGGTACCTACGATGTGAATGCCTGGGCATTAAACCATGAACCAGCATTCGTTACCGCTGTTGTTGTTAACGAAGGCGCAACAACCACAGTAGACTTCACTCTGAATTTGCACCTGCCAGAACCTTACGGTTTGCATCGTGCCATGACAGAGCCAGGTGACATTTCATTGGAGTGGGGCGCTCCTCTGCCAATGGGTATGCTCGCCAGTGACGATAATACTTTCGAAACATTCTACTGGGTCTCTGGTCCAACAACGACCGCGCAGTTCTTTGCACAGCATTTCCATTCACCGCTGCCGACAGGCTATTCAGTGAATCAGGTTGCTGTGTTGGCGACTGCCGACGCTGCCCGGATCGACTTCGAGAAATTCCTCGTCGTGGGTTCTGACTCAACAGGTATGCCGGATATGGGTGCGGTTCTTTGGAATAGCACACCTGTCCAGGCCGCTGAATATCCAAATGTTCGTTGGGAAGTCAGGAATGTAAACGCAGTTCCAGCTTCTGACGACTTCTGGGTTTTGCTTCAATGGCCGGAAGGCAACACAATGGGGCCATACGTCGCAACGGATCTAAATGGTATGCCACACGCCAACTCATTCTGGTCTTCAGATTCAGGTATGACATGGAATGGCATTGCTTACAACTTCATGATCCGTGCATTCGTAGGCGATACACCTGTCCGCGATCAGGCAACTCTGACGAGTGCTACCGTGGAAGCTACGAAGTTCACCACACGGCAAGCATTCAACGCCAAGGAAGCCGTTGTTGAGAATAATGCTCACATCGCAGCACCTGGCATCTATGACGCTTCACGCGAATTGCAGAGCTACAATGTATACCGGACAACCGATCCGGAAACATGGGGCGATGCCTATGAGAATGTTGCCGGTACAATGTTTACAGACGCGGATTTCGCTTTTGATACAGAATATTGGTATCGGGTGACGGCTATTTATGATGAAGGTGAATCCATGCCTTCGAATATGCTGCCGGTACTTGAATGGACACCACTTGTGCCTTCATTCGTCGAGAACTTCGATTACCCGGACGATACACCATTTGACACAACCGGTTGGGTTGCAGATGATGGTGCTGGTACACCAGGCAACTGGAACATCGAAGATATGATGGCCCATTTCGATTATTCTCCATCACAGAGTGATTCCTTCGAGATGACACTGACTTCGCCAGTCGCTGATTTGACTGACGCCAGTATCGTCCGTCTGCGTTTCTATCACTTGTTCGATGATTATGATGACAGTGACAACGGTCAGTTCAACATGAAGATTTCAGCTTCAACTGATGGATTTGCCACTGAAACAGTGCTCTGGGCGCATAATGACTCAATCTTCGGCAATATCGAAGGTGAAACAGTCTTTAATGTGTCAGATATTATCGCTGGTTCAGCAAATGCTCAGGTACGCTTTACCGCCTGGGGTGATGGCACCTTCACCATGGATAACTGGTGGATTGATGATGTCATGCTTGAAACCGACATGTTCGGCAATCAACCACCCATGGCATTCAACATGTTGACACCAGCCGATGATGATACGGTTTATATCACCAGTGGTAATCTCGAGACAGATTTCCTGACCTTGTCATGGGAACCAGCGCTTGATCCTGATGATGATGTCGTCTCGTACGGTATCATGGTCGGTGATGGTTTGATGAATGCAATCGTTTTTGGTGATACCACGGGTACATCAGTCTCGATTCCTTACTCAGCCATTTACATTGCTCTTCAGCTTGTACAGGTCACAACCGTATCAGGTGATTGGGCAATCTATGCCACTGATGGTGTTGACACGACTTGGGCAGCGAACGGGCCGTTCATGCTGAGTATTGATGCAACAACAGTCTCCATTGATAACGCTCAGATTCCGGATGTGTTTGCATTGCACCAGAACTATCCGAACCCGTTCAACCCAACCACCACCATCCGGTATGATCTGCCGGAAGCGACAGATGTAACCATCATGGTTTACAACATGCTGGGTCAAAGAGTGGCAACCTTGGTAAATAGCCATCAGAATGCTGGTTATTACAACCTCCGTTGGAACGGTCAGACGAATAATGGTTCGCAGATCGCATCGGGTATCTACCTGTATCGCATCCAGGCTGGTTCATTCACCAAGACCATGAAGATGATGTATATGAAGTAGTAAACCCTGGCGGTTTACGCTCTTAAAGAAGGATTGAAGCCCCCTCAGCGTGAGGGGGCTTTGATTCGTCTGGTAAGTATGACTTAAATCAATGACTTGCTTTAAATGTTGACTTGAAAAATGGAAAAATCTACCTTCCGCCTATGAAAAACCTGCTCACAATTGGATTGAACTGCTTGATGATCGCCAGCCTGTTCGGTAGCGCAACCATCATTGATTTTAGCGGTTATTCTGAAACCTCACGGGTTGTCATTCAGTGGACCAGTGTCGCTGAGCAAAACCTGCAGGGTTATGAAATTCAACGCAGCATGGATGGACAGACCTTCAATCGCTTGGGATTTTTGGATGCCCGGGGAAGTAACACGGGTTATACCTATGTGGATGATTCGGTTTTCGCCAAATTATCCGGCCGTGTCTATTACTACCGTTTGAAAATTGTCAACGCAAATGGCAGCATCGAATACTCCGGTGTGATTACAATCGAATCCCAAATTTCCAGTGCCAAACACACGTGGGGCTCAATCAAGGCAATGTTTAAATAGATCATTCTTGCAAGTTTACGAAATTTAAAAGCCCGCTAGTTTTTACTCAGCGGGTTTTTTTATTTAGTCGATTTTTAACCCTGACCTCACGAACAGCTCGCCGGGGCTAAAGCCCTGTCTCATTCTGGTTGCCTATTATTCACAACCCGACTGTCCGGCTCAGACGAAGTGTTCGTGGTAACAGAAAAAAACCGTACCTGCCGGTTTCAACCCGTCATTAAAATCTTTCCTGGTAGAGTCGGAAGCGCCGCAGCGTAAACAGCAATTCATGTTTGAAGTCCGGCTAGGGACTGAGTTCGAATTGCTGTAGCGGAAGCGCTGAACGACATCGGTGAAAGATTTTACAGACTTGATTTTTTGGTTCTTTTTTAGTGCCTCCGGCTACTGACGGATCAAGAAAAAAGAACGGAAGAGTTGGCGGCTACCTCGTAGGTCCACAGGACCCCCCTGGAAAACCCCCACTTTGTTATTTTCTGCTATCCGCCCGCAAAAGCCCGTGACAATGAAAACCACGACTGCATTTTGACGCTCATGGAAGCCGCTTTTTTCCAGACCGTCTCTTGTTTTTTAATGGGTGAACCTTTACCATCCGTTCGCATTAAAGCGTGTATGAAAAACAACAATGGAGCACAATAAATGAAACGATTCAATTCTCACCTCGCACTAGTGGCTGGCTTGCTTTTTACAACATTATCGCTGGCACATGCGGATGGTCTCAATATGGCTAAAGCACTCAGTGATGCTTTCGCACAAATCGCCGGGCAGGTCCAACCTTCTGTCGTAACGATTACCAGTGAGCACATGATGAAACACCCCGCGTTATCCAATCGAGATGGTCGTGGCCCAAGCCAGGATAGTCCATTCTATTGGTTTTGGGGACCCGATAATAACCGTGAATTAAAAACGACCAGCCTTGGTTCAGGCGTAATCATTGATGCAGACGGCTATATCGTTACAAATAACCATGTGATCGAAAAGGGTGAAAATATTAAGGTTCAATTTTTTGAAGGCAAAATTGTGGATGCTGAAATTGTAGGGACGGACCCCAAAAGCGATGTCGCCCTCATAAAAATTGATGCGAAAGGGATGAAACTAAAACCCATTAAACTTGGAAATTCTGACAAGTTGAGAGTGGGCGAATGGGTCCTCGCCATCGGTAGCCCCTTCGGCAGCGAATTGTCGCATACGGTTACCCAAGGTATTGTCAGTGCCATTGGGCGCTCCTCCGTTGGTCTGGTGGATTATGAGAATTTTATCCAGACTGATGCAGCCATTAATCCGGGAAATTCAGGTGGTCCGCTGGTGAATCTGGATGGCGAACTGGTTGGCATTAACACCGCTATTGCTTCCAGAAGTGGCGGGTATCAAGGGATAGGGTTCGCTATTCCGGTGACGATGGTCAATCGGGTGACGAGTGACCTCCGTACCAAAGGCAAAGTCGTCAGAGCCTGGCTGGGTGTGAAAATTCAAAATGTCGATGAAGCCATGGCCAAGACGCTGGAGCTTGAACGTGCTTATGGCGCATTGGTCGGGGAAATTGTAAAGGACAGTCCGGCGGCTAATGCGGATCTGGCAGTTGGGGATGTGGTTCTCAAAGTGAACAATGAGGCGGTTAAAAATTCTCGTACCCTGATGAACCTGATCGCAGCCAAACATCCGGAAGATAAAGTGACTCTGACGGTGCTGCGTGAGGGCAAACAAAAGGAAATCAAAGTCAAGCTGGCTGAATTCCCAGAGGAGTACAACCTGGCAGCGGACACCCGTCAACAAAATGATGAGACATTGGGAATGCAGGTTCAAAATCTTGAGCCCAAAGAGGTGAGTCGCTACGGACTTGACAAGGACAGCAGGGGTGTTTTGGTAACCAGCGTGATGCCCGGAAGCGAAGCTCAGCAGAAAAATGTCCAGGTCGGCATGCTCATTGAAAAAATGGGTCCGACAGTCAGAAAACTGGATGCCGTTGCATCAACGAAAGATTACCAGCGCGCATTATCCGGCTACAAATCCGGGGATACCGTGTTATTTCTCATGCAGCGGGAAGGGGAAAACTTTTTCGTGGCGTTGACGATTCCGGAAAAGTAAGCAGACATTTAAAATTCAGACACCTAAAAGCCCCGCCGAAATGTGGGGCTTCTGTTTTTTAGGATTGTAGGTCATCAGGTTTGAATTAAGGTGTTTTCATCGATGAGAGCATTTTCGATTATCGTTGATTTCATTGGGCAAATGATTAAACTTTTCGCCGTTTGAATAACCAAAATGGTCAATACTTCAGCGACTGAAACACGATATTAATAAGAGTTATGGATCTCAATAATTTCAAGATACAGATACGCAAAATCACGGATTTCTCTGAAAATGAGTGTGCCTTATTCCTGCCTTACCTTAATCGTCGTTTATTAAAAAAGCATGAGCACCTTCTAAAAGAGGGACAGTCAGTCAATTCCATTGCTTTTGTAGAAAAAGGCAACCTGCGCCTTTACTACCTGTCGGATGGGAAGGAGATCAACAATCACTTCTTTTTAGAAGGTGACTACGCAGTCTCCTATCTGGACTTTTTGAAACAGCGACCCAGCCGCTACTTCATCCAAGCGTTGGAGGATTGTGAGTTGCTAACCTTTGACTCCCAGTCACTTCAAGCTGCCTATGACCAGTCAAAAAACTGGGAACGCTTTGGTCGGATCATTGCTGAAAGCGCTTATGCCACAGCGACGAATCGATTTGAGTCTTTTTTGTTTCTTTCCGCTCGAGACCGCTATCTCCAAATGCAGAAAGATTATCCTCGCTTTATTCAACGCATCCCGCTCTTTCACTTGGCTTCCTATCTCGGAATCGAACCGGAAAGTCTCAGTCGCATCCGCAAAGAAATCTCCACAAAATCCGCTAAATATTAACATACATCAATTGATTGATGGGTTCGGCGATCTACCGTATGTCGTGAAAAAAAACGACAAATTAACCGTTAACGAAAAAGGTAGATCATCATGCGAAGACTCACAGTTTTAATGACTTTCATTGCAGCTTTGGCACTTTCCTCTTGTAGCTCCACAGGGCAGAGTATCATCCCGGAAAGTAAAACTTTGCTCTCAACAACAGACAATTACAGCATCGTTTGGGTGGGTGGGGGTCAGGCTTACACTTATGTAAATGGTCAATATGAACGGAGTGAATCCAATGATTACTCCTTTGAAGTGGTTCAAAGACGATATGGCAATGCGTGGAAGTCAGTGAAAAACATGCATCGCATCCATCCCGATTACGATGGCAAATCTGGCCCCCGGGAGCAAACGATGTTTTTCGGTCTTAACTTTCAGGAGGTAGACGGAAATATCGTTTCAACCCTCAAATCCACACTCGGATCAGGAGCCGGAACATCAGATAAAGAATTCCGCGAACAGACACTACAGTTTGCTGCAGAGGGTATCAGTTTATATGCACCCTACAATACATTCCGCATTACACAGCACTACAAATACGAAGAAGGATTGTTGATGGAAACGGTTGAGCTGTTCAAACTCAAGGGCAGTTTGGAAATACCTTTTATCAAAATCGAAGAAACCGCTCAAATTTTCCGGCCAGTTACCCACGAATCTGCACCGACCCGGTTTAATTGATCATGTGGCTGTACTCATTCACGCCGACACTTCACATCCTGACGATCATTGGTATTTTCGTTTGCCTGATATTGGAAGTACTGATTATTCGCGAGTCGTCGGCCCTCACTTTTTTCAGTCTGACCAAGGTTGTCAAGATTGACTTGAGCTTTGGGGCTTTTGCAGTCCTGACGGTAGTTACCGGACTCTTACGATTATTCTATTTTGGGAATGAGTAATTTATTATCTCTCCCATCCGCTTTTTCTCATTAAAATGGGTCTCTTAATCTTGGTTATTTTATTGTCGATTTATCCAACGAAAAGCTTCCTGAAACTGAGAAAAACCAAAACTGAATTGTCACAACCATTGCCTGAAGCGACATGGATCCAATTCATCCTGAGAATTGAACTGGTCTTGCTCCTACTCATTCTCTTTCTGGCTATTCTAACAGCCAATGGGATGAGGTTTTGATTTACAGCACGAATTCTGTCGCATTTTTAATTGCGCAGGGACGTTGGATAGATTGATAATCCTCGTCCCTGCTTTGTTTTGTGGTACATCGAAAATAGTACGCCTTATCAATGACTTCGATTGATTCAACCGCCCGACTTCACATCAGATATTCAGTCTGAACGCGTTGACATTGGTCATGGCCGGCGTTTATATTCGTGGGCTTTTTAAGATGAGTGGAAACAAGCGCTTTCTGACGGAAAATGGACGGCGTAACTGCTTAAGAATGAGAGTGTTAATCTAAATGCATGACCAGCGCATCGGTATCATTGGCGGCACCGGATTGTATGAGCTACCCGGATTTGAAAAAGTTGACGAAAAAACGATTACCACCGCTTTCGGTGAGCCCTCTGCACCCCTGAAAATTCTGAAATCGGGCGAAAAAGAGGTGGTCTTCCTGCCCCGGCATGGTGAAAACCATCATTTGCTTCCCACGGAACTGAATCATCGCGCCAATATCATGGCCATGAAAATGATGGGTGTGAAATGGCTTATTGGTGTGAGCGCTGTGGGTAGTTTTAAAGAAGCACTCCCACCCCAGACCATGGTTTTCGTGGACCAGTTCATCGATCGCACTCGTTTGGTCCAGACTTTTTTCGGTAATGGCTTGGTAGCCCGCGTGGGTTTTGCCTATCCGACTGAACCAAGCCTGTCAAAGATTTTAGCCCAATGCGCTATCGAACTTGGGTTGAAACATCAATTGGGCGGTACCTACGTCAATATGGCCGGACCAGCATTCTCAACCCTTGCAGAATCAAGATTGTACAAGAGTTGGGACGCGGATGTCATCGGCATGACCAGCTTATCCGAAGCAAAGCTCTGCCGGGAAGCCGAAATCGCCTACGCACCTATCGCCATGGTGACTGACTTCGATGCCTGGCACCCCCATCACGATGCCGTTTCCGTAGAGATGGTGGTGAAAAACCTGCAAGCCAACGGTGCTAATGCCAGAAAATTGGTATCCCGCTTTCTGGAGATTTTCGATCCGCAGCAAGCTGATTTTCCCAGTCATCACAGCCTGGATGGCGCACTCATGACCGCTTTGGAAGACATTCCCGCGACTACCCGGCAAAACCTGGAGCCGATTCTCCATCGCTTTTTTTAAAAAAAAATGACCACGTCAAATTGAGAGCGAAAATTTCACCCAATGTTTAACCCCTGGATAACTATTGATTTCCTATGCCTGAATTAAAAAACACTCCGGTCGTTGATACCTCAAAAACCAATATGGATACCCATTCTGACACCATGCAGGATGTCACCAGCAAAGTCGATTTCATTGCTTTGGAACATGAAATTCTGGATTTCTGGAAGAATCATGACACCTTTAATAAATTGCGTAAACAGAATGCCGGAAATGAACGTTGGTCATTTTTGGATGGACCCATCACTGCCAACAATCCCATGGGCGTGCATCATGCCTGGGGTCGCTCTTATAAGGACCTTTACCAACGCTTTCACGCCATGCTGGGGCAGGATCAGCGCTATCAGAATGGATTTGATTGTCAGGGATTGTGGGTGGAAGTCGAAGTCGAAAAAGAGCTGAAGTTCAAATCCAAGACCGACATCGAAACCTATGGTATTGAAAAATTTGTGGAAGCCTGCAAAGCCCGGGTACTGAAGTACTCTGCCATTCAGACAGAGCAGTCCAAACGTTTGGGCTATTGGATGGACTGGGATGATTCCTACTTCACCATGTCCGAGGAGAACAACTATTCCATCTGGAAATTTCTGAAAAAAGTCCACGAACGCGGTCTGATTTTCAAAGGGTATGATGTCATGCCCTGGTGCACCCGTTGTGGTGCAGCGCTTTCGGAACACGAAATTGCCACCGAAGGGTACAAGGAACTTACCCATACCTCCATCTACCTGAAATTCCCCCTGAAAGATCACCCCGGCGAAAACCTGCTGGTTTGGACCACCACTCCCTGGACGCTATCATCCAATGTCATGGCTGCGGTCAATCCGACGCTGGATTACGTGAAAGTCAGCCAGGGCAAAGAAATTTATTATCTCGTCAAATCCCGACTCTCAATCCTTCAGGGTGAGTATGAAATTCTGGCTGAGATGAAAGGCCAAGCACTACTCGGTTGGCAATACTACGGTCCGTTTGACGAACTTCCGATTCAGCAGGGCATCGAACATGCCGTGATCGCTTGGGATGATGTCAGCGAAACTGATGGAACCGGCATTGTCCACATTGCCCCCGGTTGCGGTCGCGAAGATCATCAATTGTCGAAGCGCGATGGTTTTCCTGTTCTGCGTCCCATTGACGAATTCGGAAATTACCTGGACGGTTATGGCGAATGGGTCGGCAAAAATGTCGCTGAGATCAATAGCCTGGTGATTGACAATCTCTCCGGGAAAGGTTTGCGTTACAAGAAGGAACCCATCACACACCGCTATCCCACCTGCTGGCGGCATGGGACGGAATTGGTTTTCCGCCTGGTGGATGAATGGTTTATCTCCATGGATGCCCTCCGCGAGGAGATTATGGCTGTCGTCAGACAGATCAAATGGTACCCCGAGTACGGTCTGGATCGCGAGCTGGACTGGCTGCGCAACATGGGCGATTGGATGATTTCCAAGAAACGTTACTGGGGTCTGGCGTTGCCAATTTTCGAATGTAAATCCTGCGGTCATGTCCATGTGATCGGAAGTCGTGAGGAACTCCGGGAAAATGCCGTTGAGGGCTGGGATGCTTTTGATGGCCATACGCCGCATCGTCCCTGGATTGATCAGGTGAAAATTAAGTGTGAAAAATGCGGTGAAATCGTTAGTCGAATCCCTGATGTCGGCAACCCCTGGTTGGATGCGGGAATCGTACCCTATTCCACCATGCATTACCTCACCGATCATGAGTATTGGGAAAAATGGTTCCCGGCTGACTTTATCGTCGAATCGTTGCCAGGTCAGTTCCGTAATTGGTTTTACGCCATTCTCGCCATGAGTACGGTGATGGAAAACAGACCACCAGTACGCACCATCATGGGACACGCACTGGTGAAAGATGAGCACGGCGATGACATGCACAAATCATCCGGGAATGCCATCTGGTTTGAGGATGCCGCCGAAAAAATGGGCGTGGATGTCATGCGCTGGATGTATGCCAGTCAGGTTCCCTACAATAATCTCAATTTCGGTTATCACGCCGCAGACGAAGTCCGTCGCAAGCTCCTGACGCTGTGGAACACCTATTCGTTTTTCGTCACCTACGCCAAATTAGATCATTTTGATCCAAAACTGCCGTTAGATGAAACCAAACTCACCCAGCTTGATCGCTGGTTATTGGCACGCCTGAATCAGTTGATTCAACAGTCCAGGTCTGATTATGAAAATTTCCAGGTTGATAAACTCATTCATAAGGTGAACCGTTTCATCGATGACCTTTCCAACTGGTACGTCCGTCGTTCCCGGCGTCGTTTCTGGAAGAGCGAAAACGACCAGGATAAATGGGCTGCCTACCATACACTGTATCAGGCATTAACCACAACGATTCGGATTTTAGCGCCGGTGATACCCTTTGTGACCGAATCCATCTATCAGAATTTGGTCGTTGCACTTAATCCTGATGCACCGGAAAGCGTGCACCTCTCCGGCTTTCCGGTGGCGGATGAGCGATGGATTGACGATGCGTTGATGGATCAGATTAACACCATCATCAAAACCGTTGAATTGGGACGGGCTGCACGCAACAAAGCGAATTTGAAGGTGCGGCAACCACTTGCCGGTATTCAGGTATTCTGGCCGGAAGTCACTCGTCGCAAATTCGTCGCTGAACTACAACAACAAGTTTTGGATGAATTGAATATCAAAACTTTGACCGTTTTGGAAGAAGCCGGTGAGAGCGTCAGCTACGATGTAAAACCCAATCTGGCGATCTTGGGTCCGAAGTACGGTAAAGATTTGGGTCGCATTCGTAAATTGTTGCTCGATGCCGATGTGAAATTCGTTGCAACTCAAGTTCAGAACGGCTCAACCGTGACACTAACGGATAATGTTTTTACGGTCACTCTGGAGCCAGGCGACCTGTTGGTTAGCGTCCTGGAGCCTGCTGGCAGAGCTATTGTTGAAGATGGCGGCGCTATCGTCATTCTGGACACCGTCTTAACAGATGAGTTACTTGAAGAAGGGATGATTCGTGATCTGGTACGCCATGTCCAGAACCTCCGGAAGGAGGCGGATTTCGATGTGTCCGATCGGATCAAACTCACGCTGGAAACCGAAGCAGCACTAACGACAATCATCTTAAAAAATGCAGATTATCTGAAGTCAGAAACGCTGGCCGAATCACTGGATTTTATCCAGGTCACTGCCGAACCAAAAGCCACATTTAGCGTGGGGGAATTCAAGGTTACTGCCGGTGCCATCAAACTTTAGATCCTTCCTGAAATATCTGCTGATCTCCATCGGTGTCTTAATTATTGATCATTTCACGAAATACCTGGCCACGGTTTATCTCAAGAATGCACCCCATTGGCCCCGGAGTTGGAACTTTTTCTATTTTCAGTACGCCGAGAATTATAACATGGCTTTTTCAATCACCGCCATCAGTATGGTTTGGGTGAATTTGCTGGGATTGGTGGCAACCTGCCTGGTTATTTTTTATCTCTGGCGCTATGCGGCAGGACCGGCAAAATTACCCGCCTGGGGAATGGCGCTGATACTGGGTGGGGCATTCGGCAATTTAATCGAGCGATTTATTACCGGATTTCGTGCCATGGCGAACACCGGAGTGTTCAAAGGTTATGTCGTTGATTTTATCAGTTTTGACTGGCCGGACTGGCTTTATTTTTACCGCTGGCCCACCTTTAACATCGCCGATTCAGCCGTTACCATAGGCATCACCCTGTTTATCATTTACGCAATATTTTTCGAGCCACGCGAAGCAACCGCCAACGCCAGTTCAAAAAACGGCAATTAGTAATTTCCTCAAATTCCCCTATATTAAATCGGCATCAAAAAGCCGGAGTTAAATAGCAATTGTCTCGATTAATGTCATCCCAGAAGTTATTGATAAATAAAAATTTGCAGTCAGAAGAGGTCGTTTCACCACGTCAGCGCACCTTCGAATTTAAGATCGCGCGATACCAGCATACGATGCGACTGGATAAGTACCTCACCACCACGCTGCCATCGGAAATCACCCGCAATCAAATCCAAAAACTCATCAAATCCGGGAAAATCCTGGTTGATGCCAAGCCGGGAAAAGTCAGTCAGCTCATCGAGCCGGGGCAAATTATCACGGTGGATTATGAATTACCCTACGACCCAACTCTCTACAGTGAGAACATCCCTTTGGATGTGGTTTATGAGGACAACTATCTGTTGGTAATCAACAAGCCACCGGGTTTGATTGTTCATCCCGGTGCCGGCAATGCAACCGGAACACTGGTCAATGCGCTCTTGTATCACTGCGAATATTTGTCCAACGAAAATGGACCCTACCGCCCGGGAATTGTTCATCGTCTGGACAAAGAAACCTCCGGACTACTGGTGGCGGCGAAGGATAATTCCGTCCACTCCAGCCTCAGAAAACAATTTACGAACCGGAAAATTGACAAACGCTATTTGGCATTGGTCTGGGGTGTGATGAAACAACCGTCAGGTGATATTAACCTGCCCATCGGGCGAAGTCTGAAGGACCGGAAGAAATTTGCCGTCGTCCCGGATGGGCGGGAATCTCTAACCCGGTATGAAGTGGTGGAGCAATTCGAGTTTTTAACACTCTTGCGATTGAAATTGGAGACTGGCCGGACACATCAGATTCGCGTACATCTTTCGCATCTGAATCACCCGGTTTTCGGCGACCCGTACTATGGCGGTCGCAACACCAAAATGATTACATTGAATTTGCGGAACCGGCTTTTAGCAGCCAAATTATTATCGGTGATGAAACGCCAGGCACTACATGCCCAGTCTTTATCTTTTACACATCCAATCTCGGGAGCCATTGTGAGCTGTGAAGCGCCTTTGCATGACGATTATTTAGAAATTCTCGGCTTGCTACGGGAGCAAAATGCTTAATCGGTTTATCGCCTCATTTTTACAGCACATTGCTGAAGAGAAGCGATATTCGCCGGAGACGGTGAGGGGATATTCCATTGATCTGAAGCAGTTCGCGGATTTTGTTGCAGACTATGATCCGGAGTTACTGAAGGATGTCAAACGAATTGATCGGCTCACCATTCGACATTTTCTGGGCATGTTGGGTGAAACCGGACGCGATCCGCGTTCCCTGGCGCGGAAACTCGCCACGCTGAAATCATTTTTCAAATACCTGCACCTGAGGGGTGATATTCCGGTGAATGTGGCCTCTTTTGTCCAAACACCCAAACTGCGAAAATCAATACCATCGTTTTTATCCGAGGATCAAATCAGTGACCTAATGGATAATAGTCACACGGATGACTCTCTGTTGGGGCGACGCGATTATGCCATTCTGGAACTTTTTTACAGCACCGGCATGCGTGTTTCTGAGATGGCGAATCTGACCCTGGGACAACTTAATCTGGAGCGTATGACGGTCCGTGTATTCGGAAAAGGATCGAAAGAGCGCATTATCCCGGTGGGGCGCATGGCCGCTGATTCGATTGAATCCTATTTGACGCTTCGGAAACAGTTGGTCCCGAATATGCAGCTAAGAGATGGCGTGGTCTTTTTGAATAAAAATGGCAGGCCGCTCACCGCTGGTGGGATTCGGGTCCGGGTGAAACAGGCGATAAAAAAAATTGCAGATATGAAAAAAGTGAGTCCCCATGTGTTGCGACACAGTTTCGCCACCCACCTGTTGAATCGTGGCGCAGACCTGATGGCCGTGAAGGATCTACTCGGGCACGAGAATCTTTCGACGACTCAAATCTACACCCATTTGCAAACTGATAAATTGAAATCGGTATATAAAACCGCCCACCCTCGGGCAGCCCAATCACAGCATGATTAAAAGAAAATTCGGTAGTGAACACCCTTTAACAATCCAAGGAGGATAACATGAAAGTAGACATCGTCGCTCGTCATTTCGACATTTCAGAAAAAACCAATTCTTATGTTACCAACGAAGTCGCCAAGTTAGAAAAATTCAGTGACCGCATCACCAGTTGCAAGGTTATCCTGGAAAAAATCACAGATTTGGAGTATGGCGCTGAGCTATTGGTGAGCGTTCCGGGCGACCAACTTTCTGCGTCAGAAAAGAGTGACGATCTTACCAAATCCACGGATTTTGTTGTAAAGAAAATGATTCGACAGATTAAAAAATATAAAAGTAAATTTCGGACCTAAGCATGCGACGTGAAGAACGAAAATTAGAAATCATCGTTGGGACGGTAATGATTTTCATTATCGTCCTCACCATCTTTGGTGTGATGTGGGGGAATAAGTACCACATTTTTTCAGCGAGAAATTATTACACGGTTCGCTTTAGCCGGGCCAGTGGTCTGGAGGAGGGGAATCCTGTTACGGTGAGTGGTGTGCCGAAAGGAATCGTCAGTGATTTCATCGTCCACAAAGATTCGGTGGATGTGATTATCGCCGTGGACAAGGATATTATCATTTATCAGGACGCCGCGGGTATGATCGTCAATCAGGAATTACTGGGCAGCAAAAAGATTGAAGTTAATCCCGGACACAGCGGCATTGAATTGCATGAGAATGGCATATTCCGGGGCAGTTTTGCCGGTGGAATAGAAGATCTCATGGAAAGTTTCGGCTCCATCACTACCAAAATTGACGGCGTCGTGCGTAATCTGGATGATATTAGTCGCAACACCAATAAGTTGATCAACGATGAAATAAGCCCCGGCTTCAAGGAAATTCGGGTAACGATCCGAAACCTCAATTCCATACTCGAAGATGAGATTCGTCCCGGCTCCCACGCCTTGAGAATGATGGCTGAAAGACTCGATTCGCTTACGGTGGAAAAACGATCAGATGTCGTGGCAATTGTGGATAATCTCAAGAATTCCAGCGCTGAACTCCAGGACATTGTCAAATCCAACCGTTCACGCCTCGAGACAACCCTGGCAACAATTGATGGCGTGAGTGTTAGTCTTAAGACGCTGCTGGAACAGATTCAGAGTCCGAATAATTCTTTCAGTAAAATGATCTCTTCCGATTCGCTCTATCAACTATTGAGCACCGTCATGGTGAGTGTGGACAGTCTGATTGCTGATGTTCGGGATAACCCGGCAAAATATCTGGAATCCGTTGAAGTTCGTGTAGATATGTTTGGAGGAAAAAAGTAGTTGAAGGCAATCATCCCCGCAGCAGGTATCGGCAAACGCCTGCGCCCCCATACGCTTCTGGTTCCCAAGGTCATGATCAATCTGGCCGGGAAACCGATTATCGGTCACATTATTGATGCCATATCGGCCGCCGGCGTAACCCATTTGGAAATCGTTGTGGGTTACAAAAATGATCAGGTCGAAAAATATGTGGATCTGCATTACAGTTCATTAAAACCCAATTTTCCACTCCAGGTTGAGCGATCCGGTTTGGGACACGCTGTCCTTCAAGGGCTAAGTGATTCAGATGAGCCGGTTTTAATCATTCTCGGTGACACGATCTTCGATTTGGATTTTAAACAATTCCTGAATCTGAACCAGACCACTTTGGCGGTTGTGCCGGTAGAGGATCCCCGCCGGTTTGGTGTTGCTGAGATCGAGAATGGTCGCGTGACCCGTTTGGTTGAGAAACCCGACGCGCCGCGGTCAAATCTGGCGTTGGTTGGCTTGTATTTCATCAAAAACCAGGGCATTCTAAAACGCGCGATCGAGCGAACCATTTCTGAAGGCATTACAACCAAGGGCGAATATCAACTCACGGATGCGCTGCAATTGATGATCGCGGACGGGGAAGAAATCCGGACAAAAACCATCAGTGGCTGGTATGATTGCGGGACGAAAGAATCACTTCTGGCGTCTCATAAATTCCTCCTGTCCACCATCCAGACTCACAACAACCTGCCCTCGGTTATTCAGCATCAACCGGTGTTTATCCACCCCGATGCCGATGTTGAAAATTGCGTAATCGGTCCCAATGTCACCATCGCCAGGAACGCGGTCATCCGGAATGCCGTGCTGGCAAATGTCATTGTTGGTCGGTACGCAACCGTGGAGAATGTCGTACTCAAAGATTCCCTGATCGGGGACAGTGCGATTGTTCAGGAGGCGGCCCGGACACTCAATATTGGTGATTTTTCCGAACTTAAATCCTATTGACATCGCCATCGCAGTCATTATCCTTTTACCTTGAAATCAGAAAATCTTAGGAGAACAATTAATGTCGTATTTGTTTACATCTGAATCTGTCACCGAGGGTCATCCAGACAAAATTGCTGACCAAATATCGGATGGAATTTTAGACGAAATCTTATCAAAAGATCCTGAAGCCCGGGTAGCCTGCGAAACTTTTGTCACCACCGGTTTGGTATTGGTGGGGGGTGAAATCACAACTTCCCGTTATGCGGACATCACCAAAATTACCCGGGGCATCATCAAACGCATCGGCTATACCAACGCTTCAATGGGATTTGATTATCATACCTGTTCAGTCATCACCACCATCAATAAGCAGTCTGGGGATATTGCCCAGGGTGTGGATGAAACGGGTGATCATGAACAAGGGGCGGGTGACCAGGGCATGATGTTTGGTTACGCTGTGAATGAAACCCCGGAATTAATGCCCATGCCATTGCAATTGTCCCATCAAATCTGTTCCCGTCTGGCTGAGGTTCGGAAAAGCGGCGTGATTCCCTACCTGCGTCCCGATGGCAAAGCCCAGGTTACGGTCCAATACAATTCTGAAACGCATAAACCAGAAGCTGTCACCACCATCGTCATCTCCAACCAGCACGAAGAAGACATTGATGTGGAAACGGAGATGCGTCGCGACATAATGGAACATGTGATCAAACCAGTGATTCCTGCTCACCTCATTAATTACAACACAGCCAAAATTTACATCAATCCCACGGGCCGTTTTGTCGTTGGTGGACCTATGGGCGACACCGGATTAACCGGTCGGAAAATTATTGTTGATACCTATGGCGGTTCTGCCCCTCATGGTGGTGGCGCTTTCTCGGGAAAAGATCCATCGAAAGTCGATCGGTCTGCAGCCTACATGGCACGCTATATCGCAAAAAATATCGTTGCAGCGGGCGTACTCCATCGCTGTACGGTGCAATTAGCTTACGCAATCGGCGTTGCAGAACCCGTCTCCGTTTACATTGATACACATGGGGACAAAAAATATGATCCAACGCTATTAACCACGATGGTGCGTGAGTTATTCCCACTCAAACCCCGGGGAATCATCGATCATTTTAAACTCAAGCGGCCACTATACGGTAAAACAGCCGCCTATGGACATTTTGGTCGTTCCGAGTTCCCCTGGGAGCAGACTGATAAGGTCGAAGAAATCAAAAGCTTCCTGAAAGGAAAATAACGCATGTCTCAAATATTGACAGCCCCCAAGCCAGCACAGACAAAAGCCAAAACAGCCGATTATAAGGTTGCCGACATCAAACTGGCTGAATTTGGGCGCAAAGAAATAGAAATCGCCGAGAAAGAAATGCCGGGTTTAATGGCACTTCGGGAACGATATGGTGAGCATAAACCGCTCAAGGGCGCTCGTATTTCCGGATGCATCCACATGACTGTACAAACCGCGGTTTTAGTGGAAACATTGGTTGAGCTGGGCGCAGAGGTCCGGTGGTCGAGCTGTAACATTTTCTCAACTCAGGATCATGCTGCCGCCGCATTAGCTGTCACCGGTGTTCCCGTGTTCGCCTGGAAAGGTGAGACTGAGGAAGAGTATTGGTGGTGCGTTGACCAGACATTAGCCTGGCCGGACGGAGCAGGCCCGAATTTGCTTTTGGACGATGGTGGTGATTTGACGCTGGTCGTTCAGCGCGATCATACTCACATGTGGGATACGATTAAGGGCGTTTCAGAGGAAACCACCACAGGAGTTCACCGGCTTTATCAGATGATGGAAACCGGCGAATTGAAGTTTCCGGCCATCAATGTGAATGATTCGGTTACCAAGAGTAAATTCGATAATCTGTACGGATGCCGTGAATCCCTTGCTGACGGCATCAAGCGCGGCACGGATGTCATGGTCGCCGGCAAAATCGTTGTCGTGGCCGGTTATGGTGATGTTGGCAAAGGTTGCGCTCAGTCCATGAGTAGCATTGGTGCCCGGGTCTTGGTCACCGAAATCGACCCCATCTGTGCTCTACAGGCTGCCATGGAAGGTTACCAGGTCGTCACCATGGAAGAAGCTTGCAGCAGCGGCGATATTTTTGTTACCGCCACCGGCAATCGGGACATCGTTACCAAAGATCACATGGCAAGAATGAAAGATCAGGCAATTGTCTGTAATATCGGCCATTTTGATCTGGAGATTGATGTGGCTGGATTGGTGAATGATAAAGCCATCGTTGAGGAAAATATCAAACCACAGGTTGATAAATTTATCTTTCCTGACGGTCACTCGATCATTCTGTTGTCCCGGGGTCGCCTGGTAAACCTTGGTAATGCCACCGGTCATCCCAGTTTTGTCATGAGCAATTCCTTCACAAACCAGGTTCTGGCTCAGATGGCTCTTTGGCAGAATGACGGCAGGTACGAAACCGGTAAAGTTTACGTCCTGCCCAAAGCACTGGACGAAGAAGTTGCCCGTCTGCATCTCGATAAACTGGGTGTGCATCTGACGCAACTTTCTGATAAACAGGCTGATTACCTGGGGATTGACAAAAAAGGTCCCTACAAACCGGACTATTATCGCTATTAAAAACAGATATTTACGAAGATAGTGACTGACAAACGCCTGGTTCCCGCCGGGCGTTTGTATCATTATGCCTATCCCTTCATTAATGGCTCAAAATCAATCGCCAAAATGGTTGAGCCACAGGTCATTAGCAGTGAATGTGGTGCTTTAATGCGGCAAAATAATTATTATCTTTAGCGCAACCATCAAACGAATAGCTCATAGCGACATTTCTGGAAGCATCGGGACAAATTGCCACTTGATCTAAATAAATCAGCCAAGCGAACAGCCATCGTCACCAGCCTGATCTGGTTGATTACGGTGCTCCAGTGTGAATTCCAACTTCCGGGAAAATTTCAGGCACCCACCTGGAATATGACACTTACCATGCCCCTCATCAATCAGCGTTATGGATTTGACGGACTGGTTGATAGCGCTAATCTGATCTATGTATACGCTGATTCTGCAGACACCAACTCAGACGGTATCATGGATATTCCGGTCGATTCAGTAGCCGGCAATTACCCGGGCGGCATTTACTTGGCAGTAGAAGGTTTGCTGGACACTTTGAATATTCCCACCAATATCTTTCGGGTTCCGGAACAGGCACCGTTGCCATTTGGGGTGGGCCCCATCGCTCTGCGTAGTCAGTTGCCCGAAAGCATCCATGTGGGTATTGATTCGATGATTTATTTAATGCAAATGGTGAACCTGGGACCTCCCGCTATTCCCATTTCCATTCCACGCGCAACATGTGCTGAACCCACGACCGTCGTCAACGACACCATCAAATTCACATTCGGCAGCGATCCCACCGATCTTAACCGTGACTCGGATGTTCAGATTCCAGGTTATACCCGCATTGATACCAGCTATACTTTTCAGCAGATTTCAACACCGGATTTTGTGACACAGTGCGATGCCAATTTTGCCATCTATGCTGATACACTTAGGTACACCATCACCGATACCATTAATGTCCCCCAAATCGCATTACCGGCCGTCCGGCAAGCCGTTGGTGTGTTACCGGATCCGGCATCACTCGGCGAGAATAGCGCTATCCAGAGTTTTGAATCGGTAACGATCGGGCAAGGCTACATCGAGTCACTCATCTCCAACCAGATGCCTGTGCCAATCAATGATTACGACCTGCGTGTCTATACCAAAAAAGCTTCCGGCGACACCATCACGCTGCATGATCATCAATTCGCCCAGATTTCACCCTATTTTCATTTGAACCAGGTTCCGGACAGCATCCGGACCGATCTGGCGGGTGTCACGCTTTACGATAGTCTCATCGTCGAATTCCGGGGATATATACCCGCCTCAATCGGCCAGACACTTACGTTTCTGCAAGGCATCGATCCATATGTCCGTTATGGATTTACCGTCAGTATCAATCAGTTCCTCAGCGCTGATGTCGTCTTTCAGGATGTCTCACAGCCCACGGTTTTGCCCTTTAATACAACCACCACCAGTGCGGATCCGGCAACCGGTGACAGCACGACATTTCAAATCAGCTTGGTCTCCGCCGAGGTGAAAGACAATATTGCGTCGCCAGACACCAACCGAATTGTCATGAGCATCTCGAATAGCTTGGGGACAGACATTCAGATCATCATGCACATGCAAAATTTTTATGCCACGCTGGATGCGGCAACATACCTCACGGATACCATCACTGTTCCCCAAAATACAACCATCAACGATACAATAGTTTTGAATGGCTATTTTCTGAAAAGTCCGAATACCACCGGCGAGCCCATTGATACACTAAGCGTGCTGACAGAGGTGATTATGGGGGGCGGTGGTGTAACGACCCTCGATTTGACACAGGATTCATTATCGCTCACCGGATCCGTTAATGTTGCAGCGATTCAATTCAACGACCTCTCCGGATACTTTGATATTGGCTTTGCGCTGAGCGATCAGTCTATTCCAATCAGCATGCCTGGTTTTACCGGTGTTAGTTTTGCCGATGTTATCCTGACGCTGGACGTTTATAACGAGCTCCAGGTCGCCCCGGGACTGGGACTTTTGGTAACCGGTGTTAATGCCACTGATACGGCGCAGGTGAGTTTGAATAAGGATTCGGTGATTGTTGCCGGAGGTGACTTGGGTTTGCCGGCACACACCACCATTCGTCTGAACCGCTCGGCGGTACAGCGCACGTATAATGGTCAGACCTCCGAAGTGCAGCATTTCCAGCCCGGCGAAGCGATCACGGATTTATTTAAGATTGTTCCGACGGCCGTGATGGTTGGTGGCGCCGCCAAGATTGATCGAAGTGGATTATCCACCATTACACTGGGCGCCAAACTCTGGGGAACCTGGCGGGTGGAGGTGCCATTTTATTTTGATGTTGATCCCAATGGTATTGAATTTATGCCGGGCCAATTCTCGAAAGTCGCTCCCATTGATCAGGGTATGCGGGAAAAACTCGTAGGGACAGATTCCATCCCGGATCAATCGGACATGCTCCAGAGTTCTCGCATGATCACAACCATCACCAATCAGAGTGGTTTGAATGGCGTGTTGCAGATGCTCGTTTCCGATCTCAAATATTTTCCGTTCTACAACTCGGTTCAAAATAAGGTGCTTGTAAGCGCCGACCTCAATGACGATGGAGAGGTGGACACGCTGGAGCTGAACCTCGACACACTGATCATGCATCCCAATATTCCCATGTTTTCAGTGCAATTGCAGGGTGGGATGGTTGATTCCCTGACTGGAATTGTTCTGCCCGGCCAGGATGGTTTCGTCACATTTGAGAATTCAGCCGACTTCAATATTACCGACACCAGTCCGGATTCCACCTTTGGCACTTTCGTCCATCATCAATTTGCACTGCTGGATACATTCACGCTGGCCATTGCTGTTGATCAGCCGTTTACCTCGGTAGAGGATGCCCTCGTCATTACCAATATTCCAGCCCCAACCGTGAGTGATACATTGTACCAATTGACCCTGAGTCCGGACAACACCCAGCTTCTGCTCATTTACGACACATCACCTTATGGCGAACTGGGATGGTTGTTGGACGACAGAGATCATTTTATTGCGACAAAATTCAGACTGGAATCCATACCCTACCCGGCGCTTTTGACGGCGGCGGCAGGTATCCGGGTCTCATCCTATATTGAATTTGTACTGAAGTCAGGACCGCTCTTTGGTCAATAATAGCACCATCAAAGTCCTTCTCGCGCTGACAGTGATAAGCATTGGCAGCCTCGTGGCACAACCGCTGATTGACGCACGTGGCGTTGGATTGTGTGGAACCTATACCATTGCTTCCCGGGGATATAATGCGGTTGGGTATAATCCGGCAAATCTCGGTTTTGTTGAGGAAGTACCCTTTTCCATGAGTTTGCTCAATACCAATTTTCTGATACGCAATAATTTCATCACACTCAGTCTCTACAATCAGTTTTTCACAGGCGACCCGGATACACCGGGTGAACCCCTGGACCTGGAACAGCGAGTTCCCGGGCAGAACTATACCTATAAAACACTTCTGAAAGGTTATATCCCATCGCGTGGTTTGGTATTCGACATGGGCTCGAACACGAGTTTTCCGGGACTGAATTTCTCCTGGGGGAATTATGCCATTACCTCGGGTATTCAGGTATTTTGGGAATCCAACCTGCCCAGCCCATTTTTCAAATTACTCCTGGAGTTAAATCCGGTTGGTTCTACTTATGACATGTCCTTTAAACAGGATATTCTCATCATTCAGCATTTGGGATTTTCGTTCGCCATTCCATTTCCAGAATTCAAAGTAGGCTTTACCATCAAATATTTGGCGGGAATTGGTTACGCAGCGGTTGATTCTTCCGGAGGGTATTTCCACACAGGTGAGCAGTATATCACCAGCCAATCTTTCTACCAAAATCGCCAGGCAATCGGCGGCGATGGAATTGCTCTGGACTTTGGATTCACATCCGATCGGGTGGATAAATGGCAGTTTGGCGCGGCTATTAATAATGTCGTTGGAAAAATTTACTGGGGTCGCCGGAATTACATCAACCGGAATATTGACTGGATCGAAGCACTCTACCCAATTCGCAGCACGCTGGGGATTCCAACCGAATCCGGTGTCTACACCTCCGGAACCCTCAATCAATTTTGGGTGGACAGTCTGAATGTTCGTCGGTTTTTTAATTTGCCCCCGGACAGCCTTTTCCAAAAATCCAGCGAGGCGATTCCGGACTCTCTCATCGGTCAATTTTCCAGCAATTACCCTGCGATCTTGCGCATGGGGGTAGCCTACTTTGTTGATCCGGAAGTGACCCTCTATTTTGATCTTTCCACCGGATTCACTGATTATTACTTCGCACGCAAGCAATGGCGCTTGTCCGTTGCTACCGAGGTGACCCATTTCAAATACCTGCCCATCCGTACCGGCCTTGCCTGGGGTGGAGAATTTAGTCCCGAAATGTCCTTTGGATTTGGTTTTGCGACTTCATGGGCGGACATCAGTCTGGGTCTTAGAATGTACGGCGGCTATTCTCTCACCACGGCTACCGGATTTCAATTCGCAGTGGGTGCTTCATTCCGCAAGATGAAGCCTTTCCGCTCAGCCGCAACAACCCCTGCGGGGCGTTAGCGTTTCGACGTTCGCCAAAACAAAAAACTGCCCACAAATAAAAGAATAAAATTGCCAGCCCAGACCGCGTAGGCCGGGTGAAAAGAGGCAGAATTGCCGACTTTTTTCCCGCCCATAATGAATATGTAGTAGATGAAAAGCGCAAAAATACTCTTCCCCACCGCAGGAGCCAGATTCTCACGCGATCCCTGTAGCGCGAAAGAAATTCCCAGAAAAATGGTGATAAAACCGGTAAAGATAAACGCGATTTTGAAATGAAAATCCGTTATCCAATGTCGGGGATTCAGTCCGAGAATTCGCTTCTTTTCGATGAATTTTGCCAGTTGAAAAATGTTCATTTCATCTGGTCGAATCTCCTCTTTTTCAATGTCCCCGGGTGTGAGTGTCAACGGGACATTCCCTACTTCCGGTAGCTTTTCGAAGGCAACTTCACCCCCGGCGGAAAAAGTTCGTTGGACACCATTTTTATATTCCCAGACACCCAACGAGTCGATCCAATTCATCCTGACATAGTCCCAGCGCTGCTGCAACGTGGAATCATTGAAGCTGTAAATGGCTACTTCTGCACCGCGATTTTGCTTCGGGAAATATTGGGAAAAGACGACAATATTCCCGTTCAAATCCTGCCGTATAACCTCACGTAAGACGGTTGGTGTGCGCACCGGTTTGAGGTATTCACGCGCCATTTGTTTGTTTTTGTGGTTAAAAGGCATCACCAGGAAGTTTTGAAAGAGAAACTGGAAAACGGTGAGGAATACACCCAGCCACAGCAGGGACCGGGTGATACGATATAAACTAATTCCGCAGGCTTTTAATGCCGCAATTTCATAATTACGATTAAGAGTCCCCAGTGTGAATACCGTCGCCAGAAGCGTGGACATGGGCAGCGACATATCAATGAAGGAAGGTAAATTGTAAAAGTAGTAAATAACCACGAGTGTCGGCGTCAATCCCTGGTCCACAAAAGCGTCAATGTGCTCAACGAAATCCACGATGAGAATGACACCAATTAACGAAACCAGTACCAGTCCGAAGATGCGTAAAAAGGCAGACAGGATATAGCGGTCGAGTGTGGACATTAAGTCGATTGAATAAAGATTTTTTCGATGCGGGTAGGGGAGGCAGAGGAGATCACATAGCGGTGATTTTCGGTTTCAAATGTCTCATTTTTCAAGGGTATATGACCCAGGGATTCGATTAAAAATCCAGCCAGTGTCTCATAGTCACCCGGGGGAATATTGAGTTTGTACTGATTATTCAGCAGTTCAACTTCGGCATTTCCGTTCACCAGCAGCCCTTGCTCCAGAATTTGGACCGGATCTGCTGCTCCATCAAAGGCATCCGTGAATTCACCGAATAATTCTTCCGACAAATCTTCCATGGTTACGAGTCCGGCGGTACCGCCGAATTCGTCAATGACAATTGCCATGCTGATACGGTTGTGTTTGAATTCCTGCAGGAGTTCTTCAGCCTGTTTGCTTTCCGGAACAAAATAGGTTTCACGAACGATTTCAGAGAGGATTTTCGGGTTTTGGAAAAAATCGTGTAGAAAAACGACGCCAATAATGTTGTCAATCGTCTGGTCATAAACCGGCAATTTGGAATAGCCTGATTCGAGAAATGCCGATTCTACTTCAGCGATACTTGCAGTCACCGGAACAGCCGTGATGTCCGGTCGCTGAGTCATGATCTCACCTACTGTGCGGTTCCGGAACTTGAAAATCCGGGCAATCGTCTGTCGCTCGTGGACATCAACCTCCTCACTGTGTGTGTCCTTCACCTGGTGGAAAAGGAGCTGTAGTTCGTTCCGGTCCATGCTGGTGAGGGATGCGTCCGGCGTACTGCTTTTCAGCACAATAAGGCGATACCAGCTCAAAATCCAGATCAACGGGAAAAAGGCAATTTGGAATATTTGGACAAACCGCCCGAAAAAGAGCATGGAGGCGTTGGGGAATTCGCGGAATATGGTCTTAGGGAAAATTTCCCCGACTAACAGTATCACAATCGAGACGATGACGACCACCAACCATTTATAGGGGATATAGACATAGAGCATAATCGTTGCAAAGGAGGTTGTCAGAACATTGGCAATGTTGATCCCGATTAAAGAGGTGGTTAAAAATACTTCAGAATTCCGGGTCGCCCGGAGTGCCGAGCCGGAACCACTGATTCCTTGCTTGTTCCAAACCTCAATTTGTAACGGGTTTGCTGACAACAAGGCGATTTCAGCACCTGAAAAAAGTGCGCTCAAAATAAGCCCTATAACCGCTAGTGTGATTTCAATTGCCATGTTTATTTCAGTTGCTGAGGTTGAACCTGGATAATCCTTGCATCGCTTTAAGTATAATGGGATAATAGGGAGCGGACAATTGGGAAAATGGTCAATAAAATGAATAGAAATTTGGAATCAATGGTAACTCCGGAATTAATTAAAACGCTCCTTTCCTGGCCCCTTTTGACAGATTGGGTCACAACGGGAAAAATTCCGGATCATTTGCTCAAGGCAGTCATTCTTGGCGGGGTAAGCGGTTTGACGGCGGATCATAAACCCCGGATCCTATCAGACTGGCTTAAAATGACATTTAATTCGGATCATGTTTCAATCACGGAGGTTGAGGAAGTCATCCTGCAAACCCTGCTCTTTGCCGGTTTTCCACGGACCATCGAAGCTTTGACGGTGTTGCGAAAATTAACACCCGAGAATACACCGCCAAAGAATCACCAACGCTTTCCGTCGGAAAAACAGGGGGCTATCACGTGCCAGACAATTTATGGCACGAAATTCGACAGACTTTTAGTCAATATGAATCGGCTACACCCTGATCTGACTCAATGGATGTTGGCGGATGGATATGGTCGGGTTTTATCCCGGACCGGGTTGGAGTTGAAATATCGGGAGTGGGCTGTTTTAGTCGCTTTAATGGTCACGGGAATGGTGAATCAGTTCAAAGCACACCGCCGGGGAATGGCTAATGTTGGGTGGTCTGAGGATGATATCATCTGGCTAACTAACCTGTTTGCCTTTATCATTCCGCAGGAATTAAAGGCTGAATTTTCCGCCATTCAGACGGTTCAAAATGCGGACGATGGGAGATGATGGAAACTCGAAAAATTGTACACGGTAATTTGTTAACCGAGCAACGCAACCTGGCCAGCCGCGACATTGATGCAAAACCAATCGTTGAAATTCTCGAAATAATTAATGCTGAGGATCAGAAAATTCCGGGCATTATCGCCGGAGAAATTCAGCATATTGAGCAAGCCACGCAATTGGTGATTGACGCTTTCCAGAATGGCGGCCGTCTGATTTATGTGGGGGCAGGTACCAGTGGCCGATTGGGTATACTGGACGCCTCAGAAATTCCACCAACCTATAATGCCTCACCCGAGTTGGTTCAGGGATTCATCGCCGGTGGTGACAAAGCCCTGCGCTCAGCCATTGAAGGCGCGGAAGATTTTCCCGAAAATGGCGCAGCATTGATGCAGGAGATCGGCGTCATCCCGGAAGATGTGGTGATGGGTATTGCCACGAGTGGCGTCACACCCTATGTCCTGGGTGCGCTCACCGAAGCTAGATTAATGGGCGCGAAAACGATTTTCTTTACCTGTGTCAATCCGGCCGATATATCCGTAGATGCTGACATCATCATCGCTCCGCAAGTTGGTCCGGAGGTTGTCACCGGCAGTACGCGGATGAAAGCCGGCACCGCAACCAAACTTGTCCTGAACATGATCACAACAGCGGCCATGATCAAAATGGGAAAGGTTTATGAGAATTTGATGGTGGATTTAAAAGCCACAAATTATAAATTGACCGATCGTGCTCGACGAATTATTGCATCAATTACCGAATGTCCCTATGATGAAGCCAGCGAGTTACTCGACCAGGCGAACAAGTTTGTGAAAGTTGCGTTGGTCATGAAAAAAGGTGGCGTGTCTCCCGAGCAGGCACACGCGTATTTGGATCGTTTTGGAGGTAATGTGCGCAAAGCAATTTCAGAATTGGAGAAACAATAAAAATGAACCCCTACATTTTTCGTCAATACGATATTCGCGGCAAGGTTGCCGAAGATTTCCCCCCGGATGTTGTGGTAAAACTTGGTCAGGCATTTGGAACCATTGTCAAACGCCGTGGCGGGAAGAAAATCAGTCTTTCCGGCGATGTCCGACTCACCACACCAGAACTGAAAAAAAGCTTTTCCATTGGTGTTCTGTCTACCGGCATTCATGTGGTGGATATTGGTATCTTACCAACGCCGGCAAATTATTTCAGCGTTTACCATTTAGTGGATGTTGACGGCGCTTGCCAGATTACAGGCAGTCACAACCCACCGGAATTCAACGGATTCAAACTCACCTTTGAAAAACGCGCCTTTTTTGGTGAGGACATTCAGGCCATGCGGGAACTCATTGATAACAATGATTTTGAGACAGGAAATGGCAGCGCCAGTGAATACAATCTGATGCCGGAATACATTCAGAATGTCGTTGAAAAAATTCAACTCAAGCGTCCCATGCGGATCGCAGTAGACTGCGGGAATGCTGCCGGAGCGTTGTGTGCGGTGGAGATTTACAAAAAACTGGGTTGCGAGGTCACCGAACTTTTCTGTGAGGTTGATGGCACCTTCCCAAATCACCATCCCGACCCCACTGTCATGAAAAACCTGGAAGATTTGCGCAAGGAGATTCGCAAGGGCGGCTATGATGTTGGAATCGCATTTGATGGTGATGCCGACCGTCTGGGTGTGATTGATGAAACCGGCGAGGTCATTTTAGCCGATTACCAGATGATTTTATTCGCCCAAGATGTCATTAAATCCAAAGCTGATCACATCGTTTTTGATGTCAAATGTTCTCAAGCGTTGGAGGAAAAAATCACCGAATATGGCGGTACGCCGGTGATGTACAAGACGGGTCATTCACTCATCAAGGATAAAATGCGTGAGTTGAAATCACCGTTTGGTGGTGAAATGAGCGGCCATCTGTTCTTTGCTGACAAATATTTTGGATTCGATGATGCCATTTACAACGGCGCTCGCATGCTGGAACTGATCAGCCGTAAAACCGAAACACTCTCCGAAATGATGGCAACCTTGCCGAAGTATTTCTCAACGCCGGAGATGCGTCTCAGTTGTCCCACGGACGAAGAAAAATTCATCATAGCAGACAAAGCGCATGATTTCTTCAGGGCAAATTACGATTGCGTGGCGGTGGATGGTGTGCGCATCCGGTTTGGCGACGGCTGGGGATTGGTACGCGCATCCAATACGCAACCGGTAATCGTTTGCCGCTTTGAAGCCAGAACTCAGGAGCGTATGGACGAAATTCAAAATATCGTCATCTCAAAGCTTCAGGAATTTGGTGACATCTCCCTGGATGAAGAGCATTAAGTAATTTTTCCTCAAAAGGGCTTCTTCAAAATAACATGCAGGTTTCCACCTCATACTCCCGGGAAAGCGAATGTCAGTAACCGATCATTTTGAAGAGCGTCTGCTGGAATGGCAAGATGCCCTAAAGATCAAACTGGAACGGGCACCGTTTCCTCGTGAACCCGGTTATCTCTACGAACCCATCCGTTATGCATTGGAAAGCAAGGGCAAACGATTGCGCCCGGCGTTCGTTTTTGCCGGGACGGAGGCAGTAGGCGGGGAGTGGCGTAATGCCCTGAATGCAGCCGCGGCAGTTGAGGTTTTCCATCTTTTTACACTCGTTCACGATGACATCATGGACCACGACACCATGCGCCGGGGACGCCCGGCTGTTCATTCAGCCTTTGATCTGAACCGAGCGCTGTTGGGTGGCGACGCTCTCCTGATTTATGCCTACCGACTACTTACGCAGCTTCCGGAAAATATCCTGAAACGCGCGTTTGAAGCCTTTAACAAATATGGGTTTGCGGTGTGTGAAGGTCAGGCCTGGGACATGCAGTTCGAGAATCAGAAGCATATTGAAGTTTCGGATTACGACAAAATGATTGATGCGAAAACCGGGGCACTATTGAATCTCTCGGCCTATTTGGGAGGTTTGGTCGGTGGTGGTTCCGAAGAGCAGTCAATTGCTTTGGGAGAGATCGCGCTTCTCACCGGTCGCGCCTTCCAGATGCAGGATGATCTTCTGGAGGTGACATCCTCCAGCGCCACCATGGGAAAGAGTCTGGGCAGTGACATTCTCAATGAGAAAAAAACCTGGCTCTGGATCGACTTGTGGTACCATTTGCCGGCATCAGCAAGCGAGGAATGGGCTTCTGTAAAAGCGAATCAGGATTTGTCTGATGAAGCCCGCGTTGCCTTGGTTCGCGAGTGGATGAATTCTACCGGAACGATTGATCGTGCCAGTCATCGAATCCAGCAATGGCTGGATACGGCTAACGAGAGGATAAATTTGAGTGGATTTCAAAATCCGGAATCACTGAAAGCCTTATTAACCTTAATTCTTCATCGAAAATCGTGAGGAGCGTCTGAATGGTAAACCACCTGCAACATCTTGTATCGACTCTGGATCGTCAGAACATGCTGGATCATCTTAAAAATTTTCCGCAACATCTGCAAACAGCATATGATCTGGTTGATAAACACACCTTTATAACACCGACCAAAAGCATCAATCAGGTTGTCATTTTGGGGATGGGCGGGTCGGCGATTGGTGGCGAGATGAGTGTTGGTCTGGCACATGATTTCGGCAAAGTTCCATTTTTCATCTTTCGCAATTATCAGACTCCCTCCTGGGTTGATCAAAACACCCTGGTGGTGGCGGTTTCTTATTCAGGCAATACCGAGGAAACACTGTCCGCACTGAATCAGGCGATTGCCCGGAAGGCCGCTTTTATCGCGATTACCAGTGGTGGCAAACTCAGTGAAGTCGCTCAATCCGCAGGTGTTGACACCATTATCGTTCCCGGCGGACTCCCACCGCGGGCAGCATTTGGTTACCTGTTCATGGCTCAAATTACCGCGTTCTGGAAGTTAGGACTCATGAACTTGCCCATGGATAAATGGATTCGCAGCATTGTTCAGGAAACTGAATTCAACATACATCCCTTACTACCCTGTGAAGTAGGGGGCAGGGCGTTTGAATTGGCGCGAGCGCTGGAAAACAAACTCCCAATCATTTATACGGGTCCCGGCGTCCTGGCTCCCGTGGGAATTCGCTGGAAAGGCCAGATCAGCGAAAATGCGAAGATGTTGGCCTACCATAATGTCTACCCTGAAATGAACCACAACGAAATTGTGGGCTGGCGTCAAATGCCGGATTTGCTCAATAAAATTGTGGTGGTTCATCTGCAGGATGAGGACGATGATGAGCGCGTCTCCGTGCGCATGGATAAAACCGGTCGCATGATCTCTCGTCTGAGTGGCGGCATTTACTATCTCCAGTCTCATGGTTCGAATGTTGTTTCAAGGATGCTGTCACTGGTCCAACTGGGCGATTTCACGAGTTTCTATCTGGCTTTGTTGAATCAGGAAGACCCAACTCCGGTCACAGCTATTGACGAATTGAAAGCGTATCTGGCAACGGTCTGATTCCCGGATGGAGTCTTGACACTGCCTGGCCTTTCAGATAATTTCATGTCGGTGAATCAATGATCGAAATCTTCATAAAAAGCATCATTTTTTACGCACCCAGTAATGGGTACACCCTTCTGTTACAAGCGGGTGAACACGCCACGCGCCAATTACCGGTGATGGTGGGGCAGTTCGAAGCTCAGGCTATTGCTCTGGCTATGGAGGGGATTGATTTACCGCGCCCCATGACCCATGATTTGCTTTCCAAAGTGATTGAGGAACTGGCCTTCGGCTTGGATTCCATCGTCATTTCGGATCTGAAAGAGGGGACATTTTACGCGAAACTAATGGTCCGAAAGGTCGGCGGATTAGAGGAAATTGATGCGCGCCCCAGCGATGCCATCGCCATCGCGATCCGGACCAAAGCGCCCATTTTCGTAGAAGAATGGATCATGGATGAGGCCGGTGTCACCATCGCGCCCAAAGGCACCACCGGGACGGGGGAGTCGGATTTGGAGCTCATATCCCGGATGGATAAACTTGCAATCGTCGCCAAGAAGCGGTATGACCTGGAACAGAAACTAGCCTCGGCTATCCAGGTCGAGGATTATGAAATGGCAGCGATGATTCGCGATGAGCTGCGTGAGTTATCCCACAACTAACTCGATAAATATCAACTGACTTCCCATAAATCAAAACCCAGGTGAAGAAAATGTCCCCGCAATATTGGCTGTTTAAAACAGAGCCGGCGTGTTATTCCATCGACGACTTAGCGAAAAAGCGAACCGACCATTGGGATGGTGTTCGTAATTATCAAGCCCGGAATTTCCTTAGGGATGATGTGAAAATAGGAGATCTCGTTTTCATCTACCACAGTCGGGTGGAACCTATGGCTATTGCAGGATTGGCGGAAATCACCCGGGAAGCCTACCCGGATCATACCCAATACGACCCGGAAAACGATCACTTTGATCCCAAATCAAATCCACAAAATCCCCGTTGGTTCATGGTAGATGTCACCTTTATTCGGAAGTTTGATGAACCACTCACGCTGAATCAATTACGCAGAATTCCCGAATTGTCGAATATGCGGTTACTACAAAAGGGCCAGCGTTTATCAATCCAGCCCGTGACCCGGACAGAAGCGGAGATTCTACTTGCGCTTATTCAGTGATGCGCTGAAACCAGGTTTCGCGCAGCCAACCTGGTTTCCGACTACCGGATTGGGCTAATGCGAAAACCAATTTTTTTTGGAATCCACTACGGATGGGCTATTCCGTTGCCACGAGCTCTCCGTCTGAGCCGGACAGGCAACCCCTCACTCTTGTGTCTATTTTCTTGATCCGTCAGTACCCGAAAACGGTAAAAAAAACCAAAAAATCAAGTCCGTAAAATTTTCTCCATTGCCTTCCCCTTAGCCAACTCATCAATGAGCTTGTCCAGATAGCGAATTTCCTGCATGGTTGGTTCTTCGATCTCTTCCACCCTGACACCACATATCATCCCTTTAATCAAACGCCGGGATGGATTGAGTCGTGGCGCTGCCGCAAAAAAGGTCTCAATGTCTGTCTGGTTGTCCACTTGCGCTATAAACGAATCGTGACTATACCCGGTCAGCCACCGAATAATGTCATCCACCTCTGATTTTGTTCGTCCTTTTTTCTCTGCCTTGGCAACATAGAGAGGATAGACACTCGCAAAGCTCATGGTATAAATACGCGGTTTTGTCATTTCAAAATTTTCCGGAAAAGCGGGTTATTGACGAGTGCATGAGTGCACTCACAATTTAGTCTTCTGCTTGTTTAATCGAGAGAATTCCTCGAGGCTTGCCTCGGGGTAAATAGGAAAGTTTGAAAACCTGGGTTTTCAAGAAGGTTGTAGTTAACCGGCTAGTGGATAAGTTTAGAGATGAGTGAGCATGTCCATAAACGGCACAACAAAACACTTTTACTGTATCATCTAGTATTCCCGGTAAAGTATCGTCGCAAGGTGATCAGTGCGCCGGTTGGCCAAACAATCCGGGAGACCTGTCTTGAAATAAGTGACCGATATGAGATAAATTTCATTGAAATTGGAACAGACGAAGACCATGTACACTTTTTGGTTCAGAGTATACCGGTGTTCTCGGTTGAAAAGATAGTGCGAACGATAAAGAGTATATTAGGCCGTCTGATATTGTCAAGACACGCAGAGATCAAGCATGAGCTTTGGGGCGGTAATTTTTGGACGAGTGGTTATTACGCGAATACGGTAGGTCAATATGGGAATGAAGAGGTGATCAAACGGTATGTTGAGAGTCAAGGAAAGAAGTATGTCAAAATTTATGATGAGCAGCTTCACCTGTTTTAGGAGAGATACCTCGGGGCTTGCCCCGGGGTTATTCATT
>MNWS01000085.1 GCA_001872685.1 Fidelibacterota bacterium CG1_02_48_14 | reverse complement strand
TCACCGATTTCACCTCGCCCTGCAAGACCATCCGTCATTCCTTTTCCGATGAGAAATTCATCCGTATTTCCCAGAAACTGCATCCGGGTCAGTCGCGGGTGTATGCGAAGGTTTTATGCCCCGGAATGGTGAAAATCGGGGATGAAATTGAAATCAAGGCAGCCACAGCGTAGTAAAAATATATTGTATGCATATACCATACACATGTATGTTTATACCATACAATAATCAATCATGGACACACTCGCTCAAATATTATCATCAAATGTACGCGCTGAGTTTTTTCGGCTTCTATTCGGATTAGAAAAACGGGAGTTACACCTGCGCGATATCGAACGCCAAAGTGGCTTTACCATTGGTACCGTTCGACAGGAAGCAGAAAAATTGAGCCGCTTAGGTATCATTATCAAACGGCGTGATGGGAACCGCCTTTATTTCAAGGCGAATGCTCAACATCCTCTATATAATGACATCGGTAGCATTGTTCTTAAAACAGTCGGGTTGGGGGATGTATTGAGGGAAGGTTTTGTTGGTCTGGATATTCAAATGGCATTCATTTTTGGTTCAATCGCTGCGGGGACAGAATCCCCTGAAAGTGATATTGATCTGTTCATCATTGGAAATACAACATTGAAAGTCCTGAGTAAGAAATTAAGCTCTGTTAGCGAGCGCTTAAGTCGAGAGGTTAATCCAAATTTAATGACAAAAGCGGAATTTGCCCAGCGCCTCAAAAGCACCGATCACTTTATAACCAGCATTATGAATACACCCAAATTAATGATTATCGGGCAGGAAGATGACCTTAGCCGATTGGCAAAATAACGGCTGGTTGAGACCCCATCAGACCAGTCCTCAGGAGATTGATAACCTCCTGGCGATCGTAGAGCGCGATCTTCAGGACGTCCAGGCTAAAAGTCTTTCGGCTGACTGGCAATTTGGTATAGCATATAATGCAGCACTGAAGCTTTGCACTATTTTACTATATGCCGCAGGATACCGTCCGGAAAAATCGCTGGCTCACTATCGGACCATCACATCAATGCCTATCATTCTGGGAGATGAGCATTCCGATGATGCCGCCTATCTCAATGCTTGCCGGAATAAGCGCAATATTGTCGAGTATGACTACGCCGGTGGTGCAACGGACCAGGATGCCGGAGAACTCATATCCTTTACCGTCGAATTCAAGGATGTCGTCATCATCTGGTTGAAAGAAAACCATCCGGATTTGCTGCCGGAGTAAGGCAAATCGAGTACGAGCAGGCGCAAGAAATGGTCATTCCGAACTCGTTTCGGAATCTCGCTCTGATTTATTATATCCTGAAACCAGTTCAGGAAGACAAGGTCGACTTAGGGGGAAACCATGTCCGACCAAACACCCACCGCCAACCGTTTCGGCTTTTACACCGCCATCATCACCGCCGTACTGGGTGTTATCTCGTTGGCAATCGCCATGGGGACGCCGCCCTTTTCCGGGCCGTTCTGTCGGGCGGATTGTTATCAGTATCCCTATCTGGAAGCCGTCGCCCGCTGGCCGCGGGATTATTACTGGATGTTCCCGGCCATGCTGTTCATGCTCATGTATATGGTCTGGACGGCAGGTTTACATGAATCCGCTGCCCCGGCACGCAAACACTTCAGCCGCCTCGGGCTGCTGTTTGCCACCATGGCGGGACTGATCCTATTCAGCGATTATTTCATCCAGGTGAGCGTTATCCAGCCTGCTTTGCTGAATGGTGAAACCGCCGGCATCGCCCTGTGGACCCAGTTCAATCCCCACGGACTCTTTATCGCCCTGGAGGAGATCGGCTACCTGCTCATGAGTGTGTCGTTCCTGTTTATGGGGCTGACATTCTCGGGCATCCGCAAAGGTGAAAAAGCTCTGCGCTGGATTTTTCTCACCGGATTCATCCTGACCATTCTGGCGCTGGTTGTTTTTTCAGTGTTGTATGGCATTCACCGGGAATATCGGTTTGAGGTGGCGGTGATTACGATTGACTGGCTGGCGGTGATAATCGGTGGGAGTGTCGCAGTCAAATTTAAGCCATGACAATCCGGTAAATATCGACCGCCCCGAATTTCTCCGGGGCGGGTTCATTTAAATCACTCGGTTTTCAAATCTGGATCAGCCAATTCTTGAAAATACATGATAAATCTAAGCGCTGCCATTTTACCGGAATAGTCTTCAATAATAAGCATTCCCAGCTTTTCGATGTAAACATTGTCTTTATTCCAATTCCAGAATTGACCCCGGTAAGCAATTCCGATATGGGCCATTGGGGGAGGATGGGGTGCTTCGTAATCAGGTAGAAAATTCAGGATATATAATTTATCGCTGTTCGAATCGGGCAGACCGCGCGTCCAGGTGCTATCCATCACCGGTTGTGCATAGGTCTGGCTATCCCTGGCAATCCAGTCCACGTATTTCCAACAGCCATTTTCGCGCGTGAGGTCGGTTTGCTTTTCCATGTAATCGATAAAGTCTGCCGATTTCCGGTAAAGAAAAGCTTGGACTGAGTCGGTTTCATGGGTTGCCAGTTTCCTGAAATCCGCATCGTGGTCTTTGGGGAAGAGGTGCCTATCTACCCGGAATGAGTCATATCCCTGTTGGCCGTAACCCGCCTGGGCAAAGACAAGCAGAATTCCCAACGACACAATCGATCTGTGTAGCTGGCAGCACCGAGAGAGGTTGTTTAAAAGGATCGGTATCATTGAAAGATTACTGCCGCCATGGAAATGATTATTTGACCCCGTCTTTATAATGCGTGCCGATGACAACAAAATATGGGTAACAGAGCCGGCAATGGCAAGTTTTGTAAACCGCTATAAATGACAAACCCCATGGGAATCCATAGGGCTTGAGTCATTCAGTCTGAAACGGACCGTTATTTAATCAGCGACCGCAGCACATACTGCAAAATCCCACCATTCTGGTAATATGCCAGCTCGTTTGGCGTATCAATCCGGCAGTCCACGGTGAAGGTTTTGGTTTCGCCATTGTGGGTGGTGGCTGTCACACCAAGTGATTTCCCCGGTTGCAGATTGTCAGCGATTCCGGTGATGGTGAAGGTTTCCTTGCCGGTGAGTTTCAATGTCTCCTGAGTTTCGCCCGCTTTAAACTGCAGCGGCAAAACACCCATACCAATCAGGTTGCTGCGATGGATGCGCTCGAAGCTCTCGGCGATGACGGCCTTTACACCCAACAGGTAAGTCCCCTTGGCAGCCCAGTCACGACTGGAGCCGGTGCCGTATTCTTTCCCGGCGATCACCACCAGCGGCACACCCTTTTCCTGATATTTCATGGAGGCATCGAAAATCGTCATTTGCTCATCATCCGGTTGATACCGTGTCCAGCCACCTTCCGTGCCAAGAGCAAGACGATTCCGTAGCCGGATATTACCAAATGTCCCCCGCATCATGACTTCGTGATTTCCGCGCCGTGAGCCGTAGGAATTGAAGTCTTTCGGTACGACACCATTTTCCATCAGATATTTGCCAGCCGGCGAATCTTTTGAAAATGATCCGGCTGGAGAGATATGGTCTGTCGTTACAGAATCTCCCAGCAGCGCCAGCAATCGGGCATTCTGAATGTCTGTCAATGCCGTCAGGTCCAGGGTCATCCCATCAAAAAAGGTGGGTTTGCGGATGTAAGTGGAATCATCCATCCAGTCATACCGTGATCCTTCCGGAACCGGTAGTGACTGCCAAGCTGCGTCGCCGTGGAACACATCGCTGTACTTGGCCTGGAATTGCTCGGAAGTAATGGCATTACGCAAGGTTTCGGCGACATCCAGCGAGGACGGCCAAATGTCCTTTAGATAGACATCCGCGCCGGACTGATCCTGCCCGATTGGGTCATGATAAAGATCAATGTTCATGGTTCCGGCTAATGCGTATGCCACCACCAGCGGTGGTGAAGCCAGGTAATTCGCCTTCACATGCGGATTCACACGACCTTCGAAATTCCGGTTACCTGACAGAACGGAGGTCACGACCAAATTGCCATCCGTAACCGCTTTGGCAATATGATCCGGCAGTGGACCGCTGTTCCCGATACAAGTCGTGCACCCATAACCCACCAGATTGAATTTGAGCTTGTCCAGAAATGGTGTGAGTCCGGCGTTGGCCAGATATTCAGTCACCACTTTTGACCCGGGAGCCAGAGACGGCTTAACCCAGGGTTTGATCGTCAGACCTTTTTCCACTGCTTTTTTCGCCAATAAGCCGGCCGCGATCAAGACGCTGGGATTGGAGGTGTTGGTGCAGGAGGTGATGGCCGCGATGACCACATCGCCATGTTTCAATTCGTAGGCACCATACTCCGGATCAGCCACAGCGACTTTCGTAACCCCGTTGGATGACAATTTGGGTAATGCTTCCAACCAGGCGGATTTTGAATCGGTGAGCGCCACACGATCCTGGGGGCGTTTGGGACCAGCGATGGAGGGAACGACTGTACCCAGATCCAATTCCAGGACATCGCTGAACTCCGGATCAACACCGAAACCATCCACAAACAAGGTATTAGCCTTGGTGTAGGCTTCGGTCAAGGTTACGCGGTCAGCATCGCGTCCGGAAAAACGCATGTAATCCAATGTCTTGTCATTCACCGGGAAGAATCCCATGGTAGCGCCATATTCCGGAGCCATGTTGGCGATGGTGGCTTTGTCTTCCAGTGATAATGTCTGCAGACCCGGTCCGAAATATTCCACAAACTTACCCACAACACCTTTGGCACGGAGCATCTGCACCACGGTCAAAACCAGATCAGTGGCTGTCACCCCTTCAGCCAGTTTACCGGTGAAACGGAACCCCACAACTTGCGGAATGAGCATGGTCACCGGCTGGCCGAGCATGCCGGCTTCGGCTTCGATCCCCCCGACACCCCAGCCCATGACGCCCAGACCATTAATCATGGTGGTGTGGGAGTCGGTACCGACAAGAGAGTCCGGATAGACTTCGGTGCCATCAGCGGTCTCTTTTGTGAAAGCAACCTGGGCGAGATATTCCAAATTAACCTGATGAACAATCCCGGTGTCTGGCGGAACAACCCGGAAATTTTCAAACGCTTTTTGTCCCCAGCGCAGGAAAACATAGCGTTCGCGATTGCGTGCAATTTCGATTTCGGCATTTTCCGAGAATGCGGTTGGTGTACCAAATTTGTCAACCTGCACGGAGTGATCGATGACCAGATCAGCCGGCAGCAGCGGATTAATTTTATCCGGATCACCACCCAAATCCTTGATGGCATCGCGCATGACAGCCAGATCCACCACGGCTGGTACACCTGTAAAATCCTGAAGTAAAACACGCGCCGGCCGGAAGGCGATTTCGTGATCCGGTTTGGCTTTCGCGTCCCAATTCAGTACGGCCAGGACATCGTCTTTGGTGACGGTTTCGCCATCTTCAAATCGCAGCATGTTTTCCAGTAAAATTTTGATCGAAACCGGCAATTTGGCCAGCTTGTCATCCGCCCCCAGTTTTTTCAGATCATAATAGGTGTAGGATTTTCCGTTTACGTCCAGAAGGCTGCGCGTCTTAAAGCTGTCCAACGATTTGGGTGTTAAGGACATTATAACTCCTTGAATATATATGGTTTAGAATGGGTTTTGAGGGTGTAATAATTGCTACCGATAACCATGAGCAAAGATACCTTTTTCCATTTCGAAGTCAATCACGCTCCCATCTGCCCTGAGCAAAAAAAGTGCCTTGAATTAACCCGATGGTTGCTAGAATGCATTGTACAACGACTTCCCACGCAAATCAATTGCCTGGCGGTGTCACCAACCGCATTACACGGTCATCAGGTGAGAAATTCTGCAAACATTTACTTGGGAAACCTGGTTCCAATTCTGAATTTCCAACATGTCCCAAAGTCATAATGTAAGTCGCATCCACAACCGGAATACCATTTTCAATGCCGCCGGTGAAGGTTTTTGGGGCTTTGCCATGGCATTCCATAACATCAATTCCGTCATTCCGTTGTTGCTGGCTCAGCTTGGCGCATCACCCATCATCATCGGGATGATACCGGGTGGTTTTGTGTTGTTGGTGGGGTTACCACAACTCCTGTCGGTGTGGCGCTTTCGGGGATTTGCTGACATTAAGAAGCTCAATATTACCATGCATTTTCTGATCGCCCCCTGGATAGCGTTGATGGTATTGTGGTTTTTTGTCCTGCAACTCCAGGGCTCCTTGGCGATCATGTTATACCTGATCACCTTTATTTTTTACAGCCTGATGGTAGGGTCCTTGATACCCATTTGGGCTGATTTTTTAGCGTCGGTCAGTTTGCAACAGCACCGAAGTCGCTTTTTTGGAATCACCTTCGCCATAAATGCAATTATGGGCATGGCGGGTGGATTTTTACTCAAGGCGATTCTGGATTCAGGGAGGTACGCCTTTCCCCGTAATTACGGTTTTGGTTTTCTGATTATGCTGCTGGCTACGACGGTGGGGACATGTTTGTTTCTATTCCTGAAAGTTATCAAACCGCCTGATATTGCCGGCCGGGTCAAGGTGCGAATGGGGCAGGCATTAAAAAATATCCTGGTTCATGACCACAATTTTCGACGCTATTTCTACAGTCGGGCTTTGGGGGCGGCATCGGTCATGCCTCTGGCTTTTTACGCGATCTATCTTGACGAAAAGCTCCATTTCTCCGCGGGTGTGGCGGGAGAATTCACCTTGTTTCTGGTCATTGGAACGGCATTATTCAATTTCATTTTTGGAATATTGGGGGACCGGGTCAGCAGAAAATTTGTTATTCTGTTTTTTTTCATCGGACACCTGCTGGCGTTGTATTTGACAACAGCAGCCACGACGACCTTCATGGCGGATTTGGTGTTTGTTGCCATCGGAATGGCCACCGGGGCAATGCAGTCGTCATTTATGGTTTTCGTGTATGAATTCGCCGGTGAAGCTGGCGATCGTAAACTGTATTATGCCGCCATGGACTCAGCGTTGGCGCCAGTGTTATTTGTCTATATCATGCTGGCCGGAAAACTGGTGGAATGGGTGGGCTATAGTGGTTTGTTCGGTATCAGCACAGTTTTGGTCCTGTCCGGATTGATGGTTTTCATTTTTGGTGTGAGGAAACCATCCGAGCAATTAGCGTCCGGAATTTAAAATTCCCCTCTTGAGAGGGGACAAAGGGGTGTGTTCTAACATTCAATCAAGGTTACGCTATTAGTTATCAATTATTAAACCCACCCCGATCCGGCAATAGCCGGATCTCCTCTCCAAGGAGGGGATTTAAACGAAAAGCATTTGACACTTCAGACAGACATGCGTTCCCCGCTGCGCAACAAACAATTTCGTAATGAAGGTCTTACATTTACGACAGGGTTCACCGGTTCGCCCATAAACTTGAAGTTGATGCTGAAAACTCCCGGAGCGATTATCCCCGTGCTGAAAATTGATGATGGTCGTGCCTTGGGCAGCGATGGCATTTTCCAATAATCCGCGAATCGCATCGTGTAATTTTTTACTGTTGGCTGACGGAATTTTATGACTCAGACTCAAGGGATGAATTCCTGCCAAAAACAGCCCTTCGTCCACATAAATATTGCCTAGACCAGCGATGAACGACTGATCCAAAAGCAGGGGTTTAATCAGTCGGCATCTTCGTGAAAAACCATCAGTTAACCATTTGGTTGTAAAAGTCGCGCCCAGTGGTTCAGGTCCAAGATGTTCGAAAAAGGTCGCAAGATCATCCGCGTAAAATATCCGGCCAAACTTGCGCGTATCCTGAAAGGTGAGCCTTTTTCCGGATTCAAAATGGATGATGGCTGTGACATAGGGTTCCTGTGTTACATCCGGAAGATATGTATAAAGCCGGCCAGTCATGCGTAAATGGACAAGCAGCGCGCCGGACGTCAGATTGAGCACGATAAACTTGCCACGCCGGGCTACGGATTCGATTCGATGCCCCAGTGCCGTCATAATGGTGTCCGGTGTGGCAATGACCTTCTGCCAGGGCGTGTCGATCCGGGCGATCATCTCGCCGGTGATTGTGGGCTGTAAAGACCGGACGACAGTTTCGACTTCAGGTAATTCAGGCATGGGGAAGAATAAGATTTTTTATCCACGAATTACACGAAGATCACGAATTGGGAAAAAAGGCAGAAACAGGACAAACCCACCCCCTGACTACCAACTACCATCTACTTACCCCATTCATTACCCACGAATAGCACGAAGAACACGAATCGGAAAAAAATAGAAGCAGGACGAGCCCAACCCCTGACTACCAACTACTATCTACTCACCCCATTCATTACCCACGAATTACACGAAGAACACGAATCGGGAAAAAATAGAAGCAGGACGAGCCCACCCCCTGACTACCAACTACTATCTACTCACCCCATTCATTAACCACGAATGGCACGAAGAACACGAATTGGGAAAAAATAGAAGCAGGAGGAGCCCACCCCCTGACTACCAACTACTATCTACTTACCCCATTCATTA
>MNWS01000133.1:28943-33080 GCA_001872685.1 Fidelibacterota bacterium CG1_02_48_14 | reverse complement strand
TGAGATATTGCCCGGAACAGAGCTGGATCTTCCCGCCACAAGCACCATAATCCAAATCATCCGCCCCAAAAACCAGTCGTGGAATCCGGGCATTTAAGATCGCTCCGGCGCACATGGGGCACGGTTCCAGTGTGACATACAAGGTGCATCCTGTCAATCGCCAACTCTCCAAATGACTTGCCGCCGCCGTAATGGCCAAAATCTCCGCATGGGCGGTGGGGTCTTGCAGATGTTCACGACTATTGAAACCGCGGCCGATGATACGATTCTCATAAACAATGAGTGCCCCGATGGGGACTTCGCTCAGCTCCATTGCTTTGGCAGCTTCCCGGAGAGCTAATTCCATCCAATATTTGTGTGAATTTCGATCAAGAGCAGAAGGGGTGTAATTTTCCATTAAACTGATCTCTATTCGATATTTTCAAGTTTTATAGGACCGGACATACTAATTCTCCGAAGTGCAGTCTGGTACACATGTCTCATTTCCGGATTCTCACTTTCGATGATCGCCAACTTTAGTCGCTCTTCGAGAAATTTGTTACTCACATTGCCCGGCCATTGAACCAAACCATACGCCAGCCATTGACGCCGCACAGAATGGTTTTCGTAAAGCTTGCCTTTTTTATAATGACAGGTCGCCAACCCGCCGGTAAAAGGGGTCACACTGGTAATCCGGGCAAACCATTCGTCATCCAGTGGCAAATCCCGAAAGAGTGGAAACCGAATCGTGTCCGCTTGAATTTGCCGATAAAATTGGTGTAAACTGTCCTGGAGAAATATTTGACCTTTCCGCAGAATGCTAAGCTGCGCACCGACCGTTGTCGCTGAAGCGGGTGATTGAGCGAGAAAATAAATGTCATCACCTGCTGGCTTGACAATGACACGCCAGTTCGTTTTGGGAATCGAATCGACCCAGAACAAACCATTCGGAATGGATTCTGTCGTGCCGGGATTGGTTCCGGAACAGCTCCAGATCAGCATGAGGATTATGGGTTGGATCAGCAGAATAAGTTTGTTTAACATGTTGCTAAAAAATAATGCCCAACACGAGGTTGGGCATTGAAAAGATAAACCATTTTGAATGATTCTTTTTGCTCGAATTAATTCCCCAGGATCATGCTGACCAACATCACGACATCCTGAACATTGATAGTCTCATCATCGTTCAGATCAGCCGCCTGGATCATGCAACCTTCAGGCGAGGTCGTGCCAATAATGACACTCACTATTTGCACGATGTCCTGAACATTCACAACCATGTCGCCACCAACATCGCCGGGCGGATTCGGACAATCCGGCATTAAACTCGGAATCGCGATCTGCATGGCATTGACAACCGATTTATTGGTCGGATGCTGCAAAAAGAAAACCAGCAGGGCGTTTTCCTGCACGATGGCTTCCGGAACGGCGAAATCCAAATCAACATAAGTGGGTGTATTGGGTGTTAAAGTAACATTCACGCCATTCGCGGTGGGAATCATATCCCGCATGGTGGCATAATGGTTGGGATGACCATTTGTACCCATGTAATACAGGTTTTCCTCGATCAATGCCGTACGCAGAACGTAACTGCCGCTCAATGTTCCCGTATTATCCAGAGTGACGGTGACATTTCCTGCCCTGTTCCACTCGATATATTCGCCGGTGGCGGATATTTCAAGGGCGGAGAATCCGCCAATGGCATTGATAAGGGCATTTCCGATGGTAGTCTGCGATCCCGAAACCTCAGCGCCATTCATGGCGACGAAAGGAACCGCGCTCACACCATAAAAGGTGCGTCGGGCGTTACTCTCAGCCGAATTGTAGAGGTAATACGGATCGTTGGCCTGTGGCCAGTTAACATGATACGAAATGAAAATTAAATCTGAAGAATGCGCTGCCCGGACCCCGTCCAGGTAATCGTCCAAAGGACCGCAGTAAGGTCACCCGGAGTTTGTGAAAATTTCAGCAAGAACCAGCTTTTGCGCACCGATTGTCATGCTAAGAAGCATAAGGAAAATCGCTGCTGCTCGTGTCAGTTTGCCCATTGGGACTCCCTCGTTCGGTTAAAGTTTGTGCCGAATATAGAAATCAAAACATGAAAGTGGAACCAGTAATTCTCACTTAGATGGGCCAGCAAATATTTAGGGAATGTCAGCTTCCGGCGTGGTGCTGATCTCGGCTTTAATATGGCCATTACTGGATTGATACAGTTCCCAGGCGGCTTTTTCAGCATGATCCCGAGAAATCCTAAAGAGAATCGTGACCTGATCGGTGTAGGTTTGCCCCAGGATTTCACCCTTGAAATTCTCAATTACACGGTAAACCAGATTCGCCTCATCGAATCCCGCCTGGCAGGTGAGTTCCGCCATGGGAATGAATTTTTCAACTTTCAGGGTGATGATCGCCTCTTGGACAACACCCGAGTAAGCTCTGATGAGACCACCCTTACCCAGTTTGGTGCCACCGAAATAGCGCGTCACCACCGCCAGTGTGTTGACGAGATTGGCACCGAACAGAGCAGAGTAGATCGGTTTGCCCGCAGTTCCGGCTGGCTCGCCATCATCGTTCATCCTGAAAAGGGCTCGGTCACCTGTTCCCAGTGAAAAGGCATAGCAATGGTGGCTGGCGGAATGCTCCCGTTTGCGTATCGCGCCAATTAGCTCCAAAGCCTCCGCCTCTGATTGAATGGGGAAGATGTCAGCGATAAAGCGCGAACCCTTGACTTTGAGTTCGCTTTGGTTGGACGCTATTGGTTGGTAATAGGTCATGCAAATTTGTGGTTAGTGGATAAAGGTGAACTTATGCGTGAAAATCCCGTCCGGAGTGATCAGACGGGCGAAATAGATACCCGAGGGCAGGTTATCGGGGAGGGTGAGATCCAGTCCGTATTGTCCCTCCACCAATTCAAAATTCCGGGAGAGTAGTTCCTGTCCCAGGATATTATAGATTTTCCCGGTCACCACGCCCGGTTTTCCCAGGATCAGATCGCAGGTCACCTTGTGATGATCACTGCTCACCGGGTTGGGGAAAATCGTCTGAAATGCTGTAGCCAGATCCAACGCGTTGGTTTGAATGTGGATTATCATGGGATTTGCCGAAGCGGTGGAGGCATTAGCTGTGGGCAGGT
Source organism: Fidelibacterota bacterium CG1_02_48_14 (assembly GCA_001872685.1). Taxonomy (GTDB): domain Bacteria; phylum Fidelibacterota; class UBA8477; order UBA8477; family UBA8477; genus UBA8477. The sequence continues at coordinate 29,971 of MNWS01000133.1, read as the reverse complement.
AGAGCACGGTCCCGCTGTTTACAAGAGCACTCTTTACCATATTTGGCGTAAGTGAGACACTCAGGGAGAGATCTCCGCTCAACGTGCCGACGGCCAATTGTGCAGCGGTGGGGTTGTCCCCGGCAGTCTCGTTGGTGAGGTAAATCGTCCCGATGCCTGAAATCAGATAGCGGTTGTAAAAAATGCTTAGCGGCGGCACGCTGTAGCTGTCTGTCCGCTCACCATCCAGGGTAATATTCACATTAGCATAGGGTATGGTAGGCAGCTCTGCCGCATCGGGATATAAGCCACCCTGTTGACCACGCTCCCCGGTAAAGGTGTTATACAAACCATACAGACTCAGCGCTTCCTGTAGGGAGGAAGAATTCCACCGGGCGGATGCCAGCACCGTTTTAAGATTTTGAATGGGATCCCGGCTACCCAATTGCTCCCAAATATCGGTCATGATATGTTTGCCACCGCTGAACCCATAGGCTTTATCCAGGACATACGGAAATAACCCCTGGCCGTACATTCGAATGGAGTCGTCATTCAGTCTTGGCATTGGATTAGAGTTAAAAACATATACCGTGTAGGCGAGATAATCATTCACATCCGGGTAGCAGTACTCTTCGAACCAGACGGAGGACATTTCAAACCAGTACTGGTAACTGATAGGTGATGGCAGGCTATAGTGTACCTGAACCATGTGGAAGAATTCGTGGACGACAGTGACGCGCAGTGCTTGTAATCCATGTGTATAATACCCATTCTCTGAAAAATTATTGTCAACCACCAGATAGGCAGGTTGATTGGTGGCGGTAAATAAGGTCTCACCATATAAGGTCCCGTGGTAGTCTTTGATGTAAATATCGTATTGGGGGCCATCAATGTTGTCTGTAACCGGGGCTTGGAACCCGAGTATATCCACCAGGACATGGTACGCAGAGTCGGCAGCGATTCCGGCTTCGTAAGCAAACCGGGGCGTGCCGTCCGGCAGGGAGTCTGTTGCGTCAATGGCATCAGGGCCGGATACATTATAATGGATT
>MNWS01000133.1:28734-28912 GCA_001872685.1 Fidelibacterota bacterium CG1_02_48_14 | reverse complement strand
GCGTCAGAATCGGTCTGGTCACGGACGAGTTCGCTGCTTTGTTGAGTAAATTACCTTCGTTGAATCCGCACTTTATGTGAGGGTCAAATTCTGCCTTGAGTGGACTGGGACTTACCAGATACGAAAATAATACTATAACAAGGATCGGTGTGCGCAAGGTGACGATCATACCCGTCGA
>MNWS01000133.1:27501-28727 GCA_001872685.1 Fidelibacterota bacterium CG1_02_48_14 | reverse complement strand
TTGGCATGGAAATGCAGTTGAATCGGTACCCCCAGAAAGCCGAAAGTTTCGCGAAACTGGTTTTCAAGAAACCGTTGATATTCCGTCGGGATGAGTTTGGGGTGATTGGAAAAGAAAACGAACCGCGGTGGAGCGGACGAGACCTGATTCACAAATTTCAATGAAATTTCTTTTCCCTTCACGGCAGGTGGCTGGCGTTTGGTCATGAGAGTGTTCAGAAAGAGGTTCAGTTGGCGTGTACTGATTTTTTTGTGATACTCTTCGTGCAGTGCCAGGATCGTATCCATCACCTTTTGGATGCGGCGTTTCTGAAGGGCTGATATAAACAGAATCGGGTAGTGTTTTAACTTGTCAAATTGATAAACCAGTTCGGCCTGGAAATCCCGCATCGTATTGGCATCTTTTTCGATGAGATCCCATTTGTTCACGACGACAACCAGCCCCTTTTTTTCCTGAATAACCTGACTCATGATGCGCTGATCCTGATTACCCATTCCTTTTTCTGCATCAATGAGCATGACCACAATTTCAGCCTGATTGATTGCTTGCTGTGTCCGCAAGGTCGAGTAAAACTCAACGGAACCGTCCAGCTTGCTCCGATGTCTCAAGCCGGCCGTGTCCATAATGGCGATGGTCTGGCCATAATATTTAAAGTAGGCATTTACGGCGTCGCGAGTCGTCCCGGCAACGGGTGTCACAATCTGGCGTTCTTCGCCGAGCAGTGCGTTAGTCAGACTGGATTTTCCGGCATTGGGCATACCCACGATGGTGATGCGAATGGCGTCGGTAGCTTCTTCGTCGAGACCACCGGCGTCCGGTAAAAGCTTGACCACTTCATCCAACAAATCGCCTACAGAGCGTCCATTCATGGCGCTGACACCAATCACCCCGTTCAGCCCCAACGCATAAAATGCCGCGACATCAGCCAGGCGTTCCACATTATCTGTTTTATTGGCTACCAAAAGGACAGGTTTTTCTGATTTCCGCAAGATTCGCACGACTTCCTGATCTTCTTTGGTGGGACCAACCTGAACATCCGCCATAAAAAGAATGACATCAGCAGTTTGCATGGCGACCACCGATTGGTCACGCACTGCCGAATCAATGACATCCTCGCTTCCGGGGATATACCCACCTGTGTCAATCAAGTAAAAATCGCGTCCGGCCCAATCAGTCGCTGCCATCATTCGGTCCCGGGTGACGCCCTCGGACTCATGTACAATCGC
>MNWS01000133.1:25604-27492 GCA_001872685.1 Fidelibacterota bacterium CG1_02_48_14 | reverse complement strand
GCCTAAAATTCGATTAAACAGCGTGGATTTTCCAACATTGGGTCGCCCAACGATTGCGACAACCGGTAACTTTATACCCATTCGGCTAAAACCTCCGCCATATCTTCAGAATGGATTCGCACGGGAATCCCAAGTTTTTGTTCAATGTCATCCCGCGTCATATCGTCCAGCGTCAAGCCATCCTCATTAAACATCCGATGCGAAAGATAAACGGCGTCGCCAACACCATGTGCCACCAGTTGGGTGACGATATCAGAACCACAAACCAGACCAGTAACTGTGACCAAATCAGCGCCCAAGCGCTCATTGGCGATGGGCACTAATTCCCATGACAGATTTTCCACCCCATCAAGAGCTGGTCCCATTGTCTGGGTTAAAAAATGGTAAGGAAGTTTGCCGGTGGCGAAAGTCAACCGGGTCGGTTTTTTCAGGCGACTTGGAAAGTCCGGAATCTGCTCCTGAAAATTATCGGCAAATGCCCGACACTGACCCACGCCATTTTCCACCATCAGGTAATCATCATAATATTCAGATTCTGGGATTGGCGCATCGGCCAGAATAAACCATTCGTCACTTAAATAGACAAATCGCTGGCCATCCGGACGGCGATATTGATGATCCCATTTTTCCACCAGGGGAATCATGGTTTTGGCATATTCAGAGGTGACAGAATTAAGCTGTGGCAAATTCTGACGCCATTTTGTCAATCCTACCGGGACGATGGAAACGGTCTTGAGCTGTGGTTGGAATTGGTATAAATCGTCTATCGTTTTGAATAGAATCTCACCATCATTATAGCCCGGGCATAACACGATTTGCGTATGTAGTTCGATATTGTTTTTCGCCAGAAATGTCAGTTTTTCAAGGACTCGGTCGTCTTTCCCGAATAGCATGAGTTTCTGTCGAACGACGGGATCGGTTACATGAACCGAAATGTAAAGGGGTGATAATCGCTGTTCCACCACGCGATTCAGTTGCGCCTGACCCATATTGGTCATGGTCACGAAGTGTCCATGCAGGAAGCTGAACCGGTAATCGCCATCCCTGAAATTGAGGGATTCTCTAACACCAGCCGGATTTTGATCAGCGAAGCAAAAAATGCAGTCGTTCGCGCAGGCTCGTATGCGCATGGGCTTGAAACCCACGCCCAGGTCGGCATCCGGGTGTTTGGAAAATTTTCGAATTATCTCCTGATCGTCCTTCCGGAAGACAATTTCGAGATCTTCATCGGCCACATAAAAATCGTAGTCGATAATATCGTTAAGGGGATGTCCGTTTATTTTAAGGAGGTCAGCGCCGAGGGTTAATCCCTGGCGAGCGCCGATTCCATTTTGATCTAACTCTATTATTTTCATAGCGGCCGAATATATCCGGGTGGTCATCGAATTTAAAGTGAATTGATTCAGCCGCGTTGGCTTTAAAAAGAGACAAATTAGTTATTTCAATGCGCCGCCAAATTTGTATAATGGCGCCGGTCATGGAGCCTGACACACACCAAACTAACAATCACCTTTTACCTCTCAAGGAATTGACACAAGCCAATGAAAATATTGCCATTCTGCGGTACAATTTACAACCCGGCTAAATTTGAAAATCTCACGGATATTATTGCACCACCTTATGATGTGATCACACCGGCGGAACGACGCTTTTTTATTAATCGGTCACCTGTTAATGTCGTTCAACTGATTTTGGGTGATCAGAAAAATGGCGATTATTTTGAGGAATCGTTTTATACCGATGCGGCCAGACTGTTTAATCAGTGGTGTCACGATGAAATTCTGATTCGACTGGAGCAACCGGCCATTTTCTATCTGCATCAATTTTTTAGAGGACCGGATGGCGTTAAGCATTTACGCAAGGGCTTCATCGCACTTATGCCGATCAT
>MNWS01000133.1:14840-25573 GCA_001872685.1 Fidelibacterota bacterium CG1_02_48_14 | reverse complement strand
GAACGGACGCACAAAGGGCCGATTCTTGACCGACTCCATCTGGTGGAAACCACCAAGATGAACTTTAGTCAGATATTTTTCACCTATCAGGACAAAGAGAATCGAATTAACCAACTTCTGGATGAAGCCATTGGCAAAGCAATTTTGAAAATTGATGGTGCTGATGACGCCAACGGCATCGAGAATATCTGTCATGTCATTCAGGATGATGAGACAATCCGTGACGTCGCGCGGCTCATGGATGACAAGCCGGTGTTCATTGCAGACGGCCATCACCGTTATGAGACACTGCGTCAGTACCGTGACATGGAGCGCAAAATTCAGGGTTTGGATGAGATTGATGCCAATTATGTCATGGGCTATTTTTCCTGTGCTTTTGATGTGGGCTTAAAGGTCTATCCCACACACCGAACGATTCATGACATTCCCAATTTCAGCTATCGGACCATGCGTGAAGGTATTTGGAAATATTTTGACTGCACGGAAGTGGATCCTGAAGATGTCCAATTGACCCATAGCAGTCGGGTTTTTTATATGTCGGACCCGGAGGGAATAATCTGGCGTTTGGAATTGAAAGAGGAGTATTTCCGCGTCCTGCAGAAATTGGGTGTTGATCCGCTTCTGGCTGGCATGGATGTGGTTATTTTGGAGGAACTCATCTTCAAGCAGATTTTGGGTATTACGGAAGAAGATCTCCAAAACCGAACCTATGTGAATTATCATCACGAAAAATCAGAATTCTGGTTAGCCTTGCAGAAGGGTGATCAGGCTGGTTGGCTTATGAATTATCCCGATCCAAATCTACTTTTTGACATTGCCAAAAAGGGGTTGATGCTGCCACAGAAATCGACCTATTTCTTTCCGAAATTACCCACCGGGGTTGTGATGCGCCGTTTTGAAGATTGAGGTTAGAAACGACAACGACAACGACAGCGACAACGATTTACGACTATAAATCATTCCCGTTGCAAGCAACGGTGAATTTTCTGCGTCACCCTGAACTAGTTTCAGGGTCTAGATTACAGATGCCGAGACAAGTTCGGCATGACAACCATTATAACGAAGCGAACATAGGGGTAATACCCTTGTTACAGAATGATAGCATGAGAACAATGGAACTATGAATACTAAAAAATTGTTTATTCCCGGCCCCACGCATGTTCTGGATGAAACGCTTCGGGCGATGGCGCAATATCCCATTGGTCATCGGGGGCAGGCTTATAAGGATTTGCATTTTGAGGTCGTTGCGGGCATTCAAAAGGTACTGTTCACAAAGCAAAGCATTTTGCTGAGCACAAGTTCTGCAACAGGTTTGATGGAGGCGAGTGTACGTAATCTGGTTCAAAAACGAGCAGCAAATTTCACGTGTGGCGCCTTCTCGGAACGCTGGGCGGAAATCACGGAAATCTGTGGATTACCTCAGGATACCTTTTCAGTCGCGTGGGGCAAACCGAACCAACCTGAGCAGGTCCGTGAAGCGCTGGCAACCGGGAAATATGATGTGGTAACCATCGTCCATAATGAAACCTCTACCGGCGTTACCAATCCCATTGCCGAGATTGCGAAAGTTGTGAACGAATTTCCCCATGTGATGTTATGCGTGGACTCTGTCAGTGGTATGGCGGGGTTGCCGTTTTATTTTGATGAATGGGGCGTGGATGTTGTCTTTGCCAGCGTGCAGAAAGCCTGGGCACTGCCGCCGGGATTTGCCGTAATGGCTATTTCTGATCGCGCATTAAGGCGTGCTGAATCAACCATCAGCTCCCAAAAAGGTTTTTACTTTGACCTACCGTTGATGGCCAAATCCGGCGCAAAAGGTCAAACGCCCATCACCCCCTCTTTACCACACATGTTTGGATTGCAAAGTCAGTTGAAGCGTATCCTGGCTGAAACGGTTGAGAATCGTTTTGAAAGACATCGTCAGATGGCTCACCGATCACGGGAATGGGGACGAGAAAAATTTGGATTATTCGCTGAGTCCGGGTATGAATCAAATACGGTCACCTGTTTTAATAATAACGCAGGAATAGATTTAGGTAAACTTATCCAAGACGCTGGTAATCAGGGGTTTATCATCTCCGGTGGCTATGGTGAACTGAAGGGGAAAACCTTCCGTATCGGCCACATGGGTGAACATCAAATGGCTGACATAGAAGAACTTCTTATCGTTTTGGATGCCATCACGAACGCGCTTCGGGACGACCGATGATCCGGGTACTCGTCACAGATACCATCGTTCAACAGGGAATTGATCTACTCTCGGCCGCCGGGTATGAAGTACTGCAAATACCCTTTTCTGAGACCGAAAAAATGGTTGAAGCATTACCGACGGTGCAGGCCTGGGTGATTCGATCAGGGTCACAAATTTCGGCGGAGCTGTTGGACAAAGCCACCAACCTGAAGGTGATTGGTCGCGCTGGTGTAGGAGTGGATAATGTAGATTTAGCAGCCGCAACGCGTCGCGGTGTCGTTGTGATGAATACGCCCGGTGGTAATACCATTTCAGCGGCCGAACATACCTTCGCAATGATGTTAAGTCTGGCAAGACACATTCCGGAAGCGGATAAATCCATCAAAAGCGGAAAGTGGGAGCGGAAGCATTTTACCGGCAATGAACTACGCGGTAAAACATTGGGTGTCATTGGATTAGGGCGAATAGGTCAAGAAGTTATCCGCCGCGCCCAAAGCTTTGAAATGACAATTTTGGGATATGATCCTTACGTCGATCCGGAGCGGATTGGCCTGAAAAATGTCACCGCAATGGCACTTGATGACTTAGTCGTTGAATCGGATTTTATCACACTCCATCTGCCCAAAAATAAAGCAACGGAAAACCTGATTGATGCGAAGCGACTCGCGACAATGAAGTCGAGCGCCAGAATCATTAATTGTGCCCGGGGCGGGCTGATTGACGAAATCGCGTTGGCAGAAGCGTTGCATGCCGGCAAAATTGCCGGCGCGGCAATTGATGTCTTTGTGACAGAGCCACCCACAGATAATCCTTTGCTTAGCGCGCCTAATATCGTTCTCACACCCCATCTTGGAGCATCCACAGTGGAAGCCGGGGAGTCGGTTGCGGTGGAGATTTGTGAACAAATTCGCGCGTATCTCACCTCCCAGAAAATGACCAATGCGGTGAATGCACCCGTACCTGATCTGGCAGTTTTCAAGCAGATTCAACCCAATCTTGACTTGGCCAATCGAATGGGGTTTATCGCGCATCATCTGATACCTGGGAAGATCGACCAGGTGATTCTGACATTTGGCGGAGAGGCTGCACATATCCAACCACTGTTATTATCGGCATTACGCGGATTGCTCCGGGAGCGTTACGATAGCGAGATCAACTTCATCAATGCGAAATATATTGCCCAGGCGCAGGGTGTTGAACTGGTAACCGTAAGCGACCAAAAAATTGGTGACCTGCCCTCAGCCATCGCTCTGAAAATTGTTGGTTCCGATGGTCATAACCGTGAGATCGTTGGGTATGCTGACCAGAACGGAATCGGACGGTTGACCCGTCTGGATGAGTTTAAATTTGACATTGCTCCGAACGGTACCTTACTCTTTATCGAGAACTTCGATGTTCCGGGTGTGGTGGGTCGGGTAGGGACCATATTGGGTGATGCTCAGGTTAACATTGCAGGTATTTCATTGAGTCGGAATAAAGAGCGAAAAATTGCTCTGGCAATTGTACGCTGTGATCAAATGGTATCGGAATTGGTTGTGGAGAAGTTGCTCAGTGATTCGGCGATTCAGAACGTGGTCCAGGTTGTTTGAAATTTTGTTGAGGAGAGATTGATTTTGGATAAGTACGAAGTCGTCATTGGGTTGGAAGTTCACGCCCAGCTCAATACCAGAAGTAAAGTATTTTGCGGATGTGCCAATCGATATGGCGATCCGGCGAACACGCTGACCTGTCCGATTTGTCTGGGGATGCCGGGGACCCTGCCGGTTCTCAATGAGGAGGTCATCAGTTCTGCCATCCGCACGGGATTGGCGCTGGATTGTTCGATTCGACCCTATTCAAGAACTGCCCGAAAAAATTATTTTTACCCTGATTTACCCAAGGGTTACCAGATTTCGCAATTTAATGATCCGATTTGTTACGACGGTCATTTGACGATTGAGACGGAAACGGGTGTTAAAAAAACCATCGGCATTACACGGATTCACATTGAGGAGGATGCCGGAAAATCAATGCATGGATTGGGTGAGGGGACCAGTATCGATTTCAACCGGTGTGGCGTGCCACTTATCGAAATTGTGAGTGAGCCGGATATGCGATCAGCATTTGAGGCCTACGCTTATCTCACGAAGTTGAAGCAGATTTTGAAATATCTGAATGTCTCGAACTGCAATATGGAAGAGGGTTCCCTGCGTTGCGACGCCAATGTCTCCCTGCGTCTGGTTGGTGCAAAAGAATTGGGCACGAAGACTGAAGTAAAAAATATGAATAGTTTCAAAGCTGTTGAGAAAGCGCTGGCGTATGAAATTAACCGGCAACGACAGGTTTTGGATGCTGGTGAGCGCGTGCATGCGGTAACACTTTTGTGGAATGATGCGACAGAAGAGGCTGTGTTAATGCGCTCAAAGGAAGAGGCGCACGATTACCGGTATTTTCCAGAACCGGATCTGGTTCCGATCTCGGTATCCACTGAAAAGATAGGAGCAATTCGTGATCAATTGCCTGAGTTGCCGGAGGCCAGAAGTCTTCGTTTTAAAACGGAATATGCGCTCAACGACGAAGTGGTAAGCATCCTGATTGCCGAGGTCGAATTTGCGAATTATTTCGAAGCCACAGTCCGTGCAGGCGCTCTGCCGAAGTCAGCCGCTTCCTGGGTCACCAGCGAGGTACTGCGTTTATTGAAAGAGGGTGAATACGAACTGGCATCGTTCCCCATTTCACCAGCAAAATTGTGCGATTTACTCAACCAAATTGATGATGGTAAGATTTCGAATCAGGCTGCCAAGAAGGTGTTTGAATGGATGCTGGGCAATAATACCAGCTCGGTGTTGGAAATTATTAACGAGTTAGGTTTGGCACAGATAAACGATGAGGATGCTTTAGGCTTATATATTGCGGAAGTAATTGCTGAGAATCCGGATGAAGTCCGCAAGTATCGTGAGGGTAAAAAGCAATTGCTCGGGTTTTTTGTGGGGAAAGTGATGCAAAAATCGGGTGGGAGCGCTAACCCTAAATCTGTGGGTGAGTTGGTACGCTCAAGTCTCGAAAACGCTTAATTCTATTTTGGTAAATGATTTGAACTAGCGTTGAAACATGTTATTTTTATTTGTGATTAACGCAAAGATGGGTACAACGGGAGGTATTTGATGGCAAAACTTTGGGATGATGTAAGGAAAAGTCTTAAAGACTTCAGTTCGGCCGCCATGGAAAAAGCTGAGGAATTTGGGAAAGTTGCTTCGGATAAAGCCGAGGAGCTCACGAAAGTGGGCAAAATTACCTGGGAAATCAAACAGCTCAAACGCACTCGCGAAAGACAATTTCTTGAATTGGGTCAACTCACATTCGACCTCGCGAATAAGAATGAGTTGGGGACACTGGGTAAAAACGATAGTGTTCAGCAGTATGTGAATGAAATCAAGACGCTCACGGCAGAAATCGGGATAAAACAAGCCAGAATAGATGCCATTCACGCCGAGTTTGGTATGCCGGTGGAAGGATTTGTTGAGGAGGCGGATATTCATAGCGCATCCGAAGGCGGTACGGTTGAAAATGCCGAAACAAAAATATCAGATGATGATTCTGATAAATCAGATTCAACTGATGCCAAGAAAAAATAGCACTAAGTCAACGTCTAATAATTTGTTAAATATTTATAAATATTGAGTATGACTTGTTTATTAGGGTTGATCTGGCACGGCATTATTAAGCTGAGAACAACGGAATTTACGGCTACCGCAAGTGTATAAATTACTTGAAGTATTGCCTGCCGGGGGATTAGATTTGACGACAGAAAGCAGCTGGCTTTCTGGAAATCCAAGAAATTGACGGGTCAGGAGAACATGTTCGGTAAAGACGGTTTGAGATTTTTTCTGATAAATGATCGACGGCACAAGGTGAATGAAGTGTTCATCAGTCGTAAAACGATCGTCATCGGTTTGAGTCTTACGCTAATTACCGTGATTGGTATGGGAATATTTGGTGTTTCCAAACTCACGGATGCCTGGTACACGACCCGCATAAAATCCCTCCAAAATAAAAATGCCGATCTGGTCAATATCCTGGACGATATGCAAGCGCGTCTCGAACAGGCGGAGTATGAGGTATCGAATTTAGTTGACCAGGATAAAGCGCTACGCACCTACGCTGATCTACCAAAGATTGATGAAGATATTCAGGCCATGGGGGTTGGCGGAACTGTCCGGAACCACGAACGCGATTATGACCTGTTGTTGCCATCGGACAATGAATTGTCCCTCAGCGCGTTGGAATCGAATCTTAGTTCTCTTTCGCGGGAAATAAATTTACAGCGTAACAGTTACGATCAAATTTACGATCGTCTGCGTGATGAAGTGCCGCGCATCAAAGCCATACCATCCATTTTACCTTTGCACGCAGGATACTTGAACGATGGATTCGGCGTTCGCACGGACCCTTTTACACAGAGACCCCGGTTTCATTATGGACAGGATTTTTCGGTTCGAATCGGGACAATCGTCAAAGCCACCGCTGATGGTCGCGTGGTCAAAATTAGCTCGAACACGGGTTATGGCAAGGTTGTCGTGATTGACCATGGTTATGGTATTGTCACGCTATACGCCCATCTGAATAGCTACAAAGTCTTAAAAGGTGATTTCGTCACCCGCGGGCAGGTTATCGCAACGACGGGGAATACGGGTCGCTCAACCGGTCCGCATTTGCATTATGAAGTCCGGGTGAACAATGTGCCTGTTAATCCACGCTATTATTTTCTGGTTGATAACCTGGAACTCTAATCTTTCCGGGTTCCAATTTCGCCTTTAAATCCTTAACGAGATCGTTTTACCCATAATAAATATTTCGCACCCCAGACGGTGATTTGACGAATATCTAGCGCTTGCCGCCATTTTGGTCCAGGGATATATTCGAGCCGAATGATTAAGATGCATCCTCATTTTTTTTTAAATAAACGTAGAGCCCACATAGAAATAAATAAATGAAACAGACAAAGACCTATTACATAGAGACTTACGGTTGCCAAATGAATGTGTATGATTCAGAACTGGTTGCCGGAATCATGGAACGAGAATCCTATTTACGCGCGGAGTCGGTCGAACAGGCGGACATTATTTTTTTGAATACCTGTTCCGTCCGTGAGCATGCCGAAGACAAAGTGCATGCCCGACTGGGAGTCTTGAAGGCTCAAAAGGAAAAGAAGCCGGGTACGATCATCGGTGTCTTGGGCTGTATGGCTCAGAATTTGAGAGATGATCTGCTGATTCGAAGACCGTACGTTGATGTGGTTCTGGGACCGGATTCCTACCGACGGATCCCCGATTTGCTCAACGAACGACTTGCGCCACAAGAGCATATTGTCGATACAAAACTGAGTCGAATGGAAGTGTATGAAGGTCTATTTCCTGCTCGTCGTGAGGGTGTCGGTGCCTGGGTAAGTATCATTCGTGGATGCGATAAATTTTGCACATTCTGCATCGTGCCCTTCACCCGGGGTCGCGAGAGGAGTCGGACCGTTGAAAGTATCGTCACCGAGGTTCAGCAGATTGTTGCAGAAGGCTTTAAGGAGATCACACTCCTGGGGCAAAATGTCAATTCCTACCTGAGTGAGGGGGTAAGATTTCCTGAGCTATTGGAAATTGTTACGGAAATAGAGGGACTTGAACGAGTCAGGTACACTTCGCCACACCCCCAGGATTTCAATGATAAACTGATCGCCGTCCACGCCACTCATCCAAAAGTTTGTAACCATGTACATTTTCCACTTCAGGCCGGGTCCGATCAAATTTTGGAACGGATGAATCGTACCTACACGCAGTCTCACTTTGTTGCGCTCGCTCAAAAAATGCGATCAGCGGTGCCAGGACTCTCGATTACGACGGATATAATTGTTGGCTTTCCGGGAGAGACGGAGGCGGATTTTCAGGAAACTTTGGACGTAATGAATGCTGTAAAATTCGATTCAGCGTTTACCTTTAAGTACTCTCCAAGAGCCGGTACGAAAGCCGCTGAATTCAAGGATTCTGTACCGGAGGATGTCAAACAGGATCGACTGGAAAGGTTAATTGAAATTCAACGACAGCACACATTAGAACAAAATGAAGCCCATATCGGTGAAGTGCATGCTGTTTTGGTTGAGAAAGATTCCAAGAAATCATCGGACCAACATATGGGACGAACGCGCAACAATAAAATAGTCGTTTTTGATAAGGGTTCTGAAACGACAGGCGATATTATCAATGTCCGAATTACGGGAGCCGGTGGCATAACCCTATTCGGTGAACTGGCTTGAGAGGGTCATCATGCGTGAATTAAAAATTTTTCTGGTTTTAGTTATTGTACTGGCAGCCGTTTGGCTTTTGACTCAAAACAGCACACCGGTGGATGTGAAATTATTCAACATATCTTATTTACAAAAACCACTTTATCTGATCATTCTCGTCACTTTTACTATCGGCGCATTGTTGGGATTCGCTTATGGTGTTTCCCAGACATACAAACTCAAAAGTGATATTCGTGTGCTGAATAAAGAGCGTCTCAAACTGCAGACGGAAGTTGACCAGCGCCGGGTTGCCATGCTTGACCGTGAAGATCAGTCTGAACTGACAGAAAAACCAAAGAAGGCATAACCTATGTCACCAGAAGTTATCATTTTTGGGATCGCCATCATTATTTTGGGTGGGGGATTCATCGCCTGGTTTTTTTCGCGAAGGAAAAATGTCACCCGGATGACCACACACGATCTCGAGATACAGGGACTTAACTTGCTGTTGCAGGAGCGTCCCCAGGAAGCGCTGGAAATATTTTTAAATATCGCCCGCCGGGACACCAATAATGTCCGGGCATACATGCAGGTAGCTGATCTCTATCGCCAACTGGGCTCGCCTCGTAAATCGATTGATATTCACGACGATTTACTCAATCGTCCCGGAGTCACGGATCACTTTAAGACCATGATATATCAAAGTTTAGCAGAGGATCACGAGGTTTTGGGGCAATTTGAAAAAGCCCTGGAATACGTCACTAGTGTTTTGAAAATCAACAAAAAAGATCCCTGGGCAATCGAAGCCAGGCATACCTATCTCAAGGCACTCAGGGATTGGGAAAAAGCAAGCGACGCATTTGAAAAACTTCAGGCGATCAAGCCCGATTTAGACGGCAGAATACCAACCTTGTACAAGGTTGAAGAAGCTCTGGTCAAGCTCAAAAACGGCGATAAGCAGGAGGCTGTTTCCCTGCTAAAACAGGCCATCAAAATCGGAAAACCGATTCCGGCGGCCTATTATCATCTGGGGAAAATCAATCAGAGTTCAGGTCAATTGAAACATGCCATTGATTACTACACCTCTTTTGCCGAATTAGATCCGGAACTCGGCAGCCTGGTATTTCCCGAAATTGAAAAAATGTATTTTGAATTGGGTCAGTTTGATTCGGTGGAGCAGTTCTACAACCGGCTTCGGGCTAAACAGCCCGGTAGTATTGATGTGGCAGTGGGGTTGGCAGGGCATTTAGAGAGCAAAGGTGAACTCGAAGATGCGTTATCCATCATTGATGAGTCGCTCCAGCTTAAGCCGCTGAGTCATCGGTTGCTGCTCATCCGTCTGAATCTGCTGAATAAACTCGGGAAAACGAACAGCGCACAGGAACAAATCCAGAGTATGCTGGCCTCTGAGTACCGTAAAAATAAACTGACATGTAAACACTGCGGACATAGTGAGGAATACCCGGTCTACCTTTGCTCTGAATGTGGAAACCTGACTTTTAATCACGATTGATGCGCAAATTCATTTTACTTCTGGTGCTTTTGCTTTCCGGGTGGGATGCTGGGCTTGCTCAGGATATTACACCCTATATCGCCCTCATTGAGCGCGGACAGGTTGATTCGGTGAGAGCAGGTTACGAAGATCTCGCATTCAAATATCCGGGAAGTGTGTCTATTCGTTACCTCCGGGCGTTGATTGAAACGGATGCTACCAAAGCGGTGGCCATTTACAAAGACATACTCCGTAATCACGCCAATTCAGAATTTGGTGCGCCAGCCCTGATGTATCTGGGGGAATATTATTATGCCCAGGGATTATTCATTCAAAGTCAGTCCATTCTGAAACAGTTGATCCGAAAATATCCGAATTTCCGCCGGCTGGACTTCGCCGTAAATTTAATGTTGCGTGGTGAAATTGTTGCCGGAGCCGTCGATTCTGCCCGAAACGATCTGTCCTGGATCCGCGGAATCAGACCCGATTTGGTCATTGATATTCCACTAGAATTAAAAGATCCGCAACCGATGCATGAAGCAGCCCTGGAATTGGTTGAATTAAAATCAGAGCAGAAAGCAGAAGAAACGCCGGTGGATATTCGACCGGCGAACCGTCTGGGTTCACAATCAACCTACCAGATTTCTTCTCATCAAACACCCGCTAAGTTTGAATTGCAATGCGGTGCCTTTGGGAGCGACCAAAATGCGAATATTCTAGCCGGTCAGATACGAAGTTTGGGTTATGAAACCTCCATCACGAAAAAACAACTTGCCGGGAGAACACTGCATGTCGTTATG